>JBAWCC010000001.1:0-1857 GCA_049590095.1 Allosphingosinicella sp.
TGGATCCCGGCCTTCGCCGGGATGACTCCGCGCGGGCCTTGCGGCCCGCTGGGTCACTTCAGCTCGACGGTCGCTCCGGCTTCCTCGAGGCGCTTCTTGAGCTCCTCGGCTTCGGCCTTGTTGACGCCTTCCTTGACCGGCTTGGGAGCGCCCTCGACCAGCGCCTTGGCCTCGCCGAGGCCGAGCTGGGTGATCGCGCGCACTTCCTTGATCACGTTGATCTTCTTGCCGCCGTCGTTGACGAGGATGACGTCGAACTCGGTCTTCTCTTCCTCGGCGGGAGCCGCGGCGGCACCGCCGCCGGCGGGAGCCGCGACCGCGGCAGCGGCGGAAACGCCCCACTTCTCCTCGAGCGCCTTGGCGAGATCGGCGGCTTCGAGAACGGTCAGCTCGCTGAGCTGGTCGACGAGGGAATTGATGTCAGCCATTTTAAGTCTCCAGTTCGGGGCACGCGCCCCATGGGTTCAGTTCAATCGGTGGGAAAATTACGCGTCTTCTTTCGCCGCATAGGCGCCGATCACCCGGGCCAGCATTCCGCCCGGCTCGTTGATCGTGCGGGCGATCTTGGTCGCCGGCGCCTGGATGAGGCCGATGATCTTCGCGCGCAGCTCGTCGAGCGAAGGAAGCTCGGCCAGCGCCTTGATCCCGGAAGCGTCGAGGAGCGTGTCGCCCATCGCTCCGCCGACGATCTCGAAGCGGTCCGTGGTCTTGGCGAAATCCACCGCGACCTTGGCGGCCGCGACGGGATCGCTCGAAGTGGCCAGCGCCGTCGGCCCGGTCAGCAATTCGCTGATCGGTGCGTAGGTGCCGCCCTCGAGCGCAATCAGGGTGAGGGTGTTCTTGGTCACCTTGTAGCTGGCGCCGGCGTCCCGCATCCGGTTGCGGAGCGCGGTGGACTGGGCCACCGTCATCCCGAGATTGCGGGTAACGACCACCACGCTCGTCTCGGCGAACGTCTGCTTCAGCTGGGCGACCTGCTCGGACTTCTGAGCTCGATCCATCTTACTCTCCAATATCGCCCGGCGGACCATCCACCGGACGCAGTCGGACGACCGGCAAAAGCCGAACGCCTTATGTCCGCGATGGGGAGAGTGAGCGCCCGAAGCCTCGGCCCGGACTACGGCACGCACAGCGGCCGAAATCTCTTTCCCCGTCTAGGCTGGATATTAAGCTCCAAGGGAGCACCGGCTGTCTCGGACGGCACGCCGTTCCGCAAGGCGGAACCGGCGAAGACGGGCCTTTACGGGGCGGAGCCCTCGAAATCAACCTCTTGCTGCGCCGTCCGGCCGGGAGCGCCGTCGAAGTCGCCGCCGATCGCTCGGAAGAGTGCGAGCTGAGCGTCGGCCGATTCCGCCTCGGCGGCGGCGAGCTGGTCGCGGGCGCGGTTCACCGCCCGCTCCGAATCGAGGACCCCGAGATAATCGGTGAGGCCGGAGCGATATTGCTTGCGCGCAATCTCGACCGTCTCGGTGGCGGCGGCGAGCTGGCGAAGCAGCTCCAGCCGCTGCCGTTCGCGCGCATCGACGGCGGCGAGGCTCGTCTCGACCTCCGCAAAGGCCCGAAGAACGGTGCCGCGCCAGGCCGCGACCGCTTCGCGCGCCTGCGCCCGAGCCAGATCGGCGCGGGCGCGGTTGCGGCCGAAATCGAGGAGCGACCCCGCCAGGCCCGGTCCGGCCGAGGCGCTCAGGGCGTCGAGCGAGAAGACGTCGCCGAGCGCCGCGGCGACGAGTCCGATCGCTCCGGTAATGGTGAGTCGCGGATAACGGGCGGCGATCGCCGAGGCGGTAGTGGCATCCGCCGCGCCGACCCGGGCAAGCGCCGCTGCAATGTCCGGCCGGCGAAGCAGCAGGTCGGACG
>JBAWCC010000002.1:0-2277 GCA_049590095.1 Allosphingosinicella sp.
TCGCAGATGGGGAGGGGGACCACCCGCAGGGTGGTGGAGGGGTAACTGGCAGAAGCCTGCGATATCTACCCCTCCACCCCGCTACGCGGGGTCCCCCTCCCCATGCTTCGCATGGGGAGGCAAAGTATAGACACCCCCTCCCCACCCTCCTATCTCGCGCCACTTCAGGAGACCCCCGATGAGCTGGCTGAACCGCGTCCGCAACTCCATTCCCTTCCTTCCCAAGAGGGAGACGCCGGACAATCTCTGGCACAAATGCCGGCAGTGCAACGCGATGATCTTCACCCGGGAATGGGAGGAGAACGACTCGGTCTGCCCGCGCTGCGATCATCACGGCCGGATCGGGCCGAGGCCGCGGTTCGAGAGCCTGTTCGACCCGGGCTATTCGATGCTCCCCCAGCCGCAGGTCCGCGAGGACCCGCTCAAGTTCCGCGATTCCAAGCGCTACAGCGACCGGCTCAAGGCCGCCCGGAGCCAGACCGGCGAGAGCGACGCCCTGATCAACGCCCGGGGCACGATCGAGGGGCACCGCGCGGTGATCGGAGTCCAGGACTTCGCCTTCATGGGCGGATCGATGGGAATGGCGGTCGGAGCGGCCTTCCTCGACGGCGCCCGAGCAGCCATCGCCGACCATTGCCCCTACATCATCTTCACCGCCGCCGGCGGAGCGCGAATGCAGGAGGGCATATTGTCGCTCATGCAGATGCCCAGGACGACGGTCGCGATCGCCGAGCTCAAGGAGGCGGGCCTGCCCTATATCGTCGTCCTCACCGACCCGACGACCGGCGGAGTCACAGCCTCCTACGCGATGCTCGGCGACGTCCAGATCGCCGAGCCCGGGGCTTTGATCGGCTTCGCCGGCCAGCGGGTGATCGAATCGACCATCCGCGAGAAGCTCCCCGAGGGCTTCCAGCGCGCCGAATATCTGCTCGCCCACGGAATGGTCGACATGGTCGTTCACAGGAAGCAGCTGCGCGAGACGCTGGCGCGACTGGTCGGATATCTCACGCCCGAGCGGAAGGCCGCGGCGTGACGTTTCCCCCCTCCCCTTCAGGGGAGGAGCCGGGGGTGGGGAATGTCGCAAGCTCCGCGGTCCCGACAGGCCCCACCCCAACCCCTCCCCTGAAGGGGAGGAGCTAAGATGGACCGCGCCGTCTCCTCCGATCCCTCGGTCCAGCGCCAGCTCGACCGGCTCGCGGTCCTTTCCCCCGGCGCCGACGTCCTCGGCCTCGAGCGGATCTCCGCCCTTCTCGCCCGCCTCGGCAATCCCGAGCGGCGCCTGCCTCCGGTCTTCCACGTCGCCGGAACCAACGGCAAGGGTTCGACCTGCGCCTTCCTCCGGGCGGCGATCGAGGCGGCCGGCCTCACCGCTCACGTCTATACCAGCCCCCATCTCGTCCGATTCAACGAACGCATCCGCCTCGCCGGGCATCTGATCGAGGACGATCCGCTCGCCGCCTTGCTCGAGGAGACGCTGGACGCCGCGCTCGGTATGGAGATCAGCTTCTTCGAGGCGACGACCGCCGCCGCCTTCCTCGCTTTCTCGAGGCAATTCGCCGACGCCTGCATCGTCGAAGTCGGCCTCGGCGGCAGGCTCGACGCGACCAACGTCGTCCCGGCCCCCCTCGTCTGCGGGATCGCCCAGCTCGGGGTCGACCATCAGCAATTCCTCGGCGACCGGATCGAGGACATCGCCGCCGAGAAAGCCGGGATCGCCAAGCGCGGAGTACCGCTCGTCACCCAGCATTATCCGGAGCAAATGGCCGAACGGGTCGCCGAAGCGGCGGCGGCGGCGGGCGCGGTCTGGATGCCCCGGGGCGAGCGCTGGGACGCCATCGTCTATCGCGGGAAGCTCCATTATCGCGACGAGCGGGGCAAGCTTCAGCTTCCGCTTCCGCGCCTCCAGGGGACTCACCAGGCGATGAACGCGGCGCTCGCCGTCGCCATGCTTCGGGCCCAGCGCACCCTGGCGGTGCGGGAACCGGCTTTGCGCGCCGCGATCGGCTGGGCCGACTGGCCCGCGCGGCTGCAGCGCCTGTCGCCGGGGCCGCTCGCCGGCCTCCTGCCGCCGGGATCGGAGCTGTGGCTGGACGGCGGCCACAATCCTGCCGCGGCGCGCGCCGTCGCCGACTTCTTCCGGGGCCATGTGGCGAGCGACCGGCCTTTCCACATCGTCCTCGGACTTCTCGCCAACAAGGACATGGCCGGGGTCCTGAAGCCCTTCGCCAACCGCGCAGCGACCCTCCACGCCGTCCCCGTCCCGGGCCACCTCCACCA
>JBAWCC010000003.1:0-4913 GCA_049590095.1 Allosphingosinicella sp.
TGATTCTGATGCCTTTTACCCTCCACCACCCTTCGGGTGGTCCCCCTCCCCAAGCAAGCTTGGGGAGGATTAAGCGCCCGAGTCCCTCAGATTCTCCGGCCCAAATCCTTGCGGCAGCAACTCGTAAATCCGGCTCATCTCCACCTTTTCCCCGCCGCCGTTGGCGCACAGTATCTCGATATCCGCGCCCGAAAGGCAGGCGGCCTCGTAAATCGCCTGGCGGCAGCCGCCGCAGGGCGTGACCACCCCCTCCCCGGCAAGCGCTCCGCCTTCGACATGCCCTCCGGCGACCGCGATCCGGGCGACCTTGCCAAGGCCGAAGGCCTGCTGGGCCGCGGTCAGGGCCGCGATCTCGGCGCAGATTCCGAGGCGGTAGCAGGCATTCTCCATGTTCGAGCCGACCGCCACCTCGCCGTCGACCGATTCGATCGCGCAGCCGACGCTGAAGCGGCTGTAGGGGGCGTAGGCGCCGAGGGCCGCGGCTCGGGCGCGCTCGACGAGGGGGTCGCGGACTTGGGTCATAACACACATCCATAAAGCCATTGGCGATTCGCGCCAGACCGTGCCACGAAACCACCCGATCTTGAGCGGAGGACGGGATGACGAAGATGAGGTTGGCGACGGCGGCGTTCCTGCTCGCGCTCGGGGGCTGCGCGACGACTCAGCCGCGCCCGGCGGCGCCGGTCGAGGTGAAGCTGATCGCCTTCAACGACTTCCACGGCAATCTGCAGCCGCCCAGGTCCACCGTCGACCATCCGGGGCCGGGGCCCGAGGCGGTCCGTGTGCCGGCCGGAGGCGCGGCGTATCTGGCGTCGGCGATCCAGGCCCTTCGCGCCCGCAACGACAACAATCTGGTCGTCTCGGCCGGCGACATGATCGGCGCCTCGCCGCTCGTCTCGGCCCTGTTCCTCGACGAGCCGACTATCCACGCCATGAACCTCATCCGGGTCGATTATAACGCCGTCGGCAACCACGAATTCGACCGCGGCCAGGCTGAGCTGCTCCGGATGCAGAACGGCGGGTGCGAGAAGAACAGCGTCCGTCAGCCCTGCGCGGTCGAGCCCTTCGCGGGCGCGCGCTTCGGCTTCCTCGCCGCCAACGTCGTCCGGGAGGACGGAACGACCCTCTTCCCCGCCTATGCGATCCGAAGCTTCGGCAAGGGCGCGCGCGAGGTGAAGATCGCGATCATCGGAATGACCCTGAAGGAAACGCCGACCGTGGTGACTCCCGCGGGAGTGGCCGGGCTCGCTTTCCGCGACGAGGCGGAGACGGTCAACGCCCTCATCCCCAGGCTGAAGGCCGAGGGCGCCGATGCGATCGTCGTCGTCGTCCACCAGGGCGTCATCTCGAAGCTCGGCTATAACGACCAGAGTTGCAGCGCCATCGAAGGCGATCTGCTTCCGATCCTCGACCGGCTCGATCCGGCGGTGGACGTGGTGACCTCCGGCCACACCCACAATGCCTATGTCTGCGACTATGGCCGGCTCAATCCGGCGAGGCCGTTCCTGCTGACCAGCGGCGGGAGCTACGGCCGGCTCGTCACCGACATCGATCTCACCATCGACCCCGCCTCCGGCAGGGTGATCGCCAAGAGCGCCCGAAACATCGTCGTCCAGAGCGAGGCCTTCACCGGATCGCGCGGCGAGACTGCGCTGACCGACGTCGTCCCCCGCTACGCCGCCGAGCCCGCGGTGGCGGCCTTGGTCGAGCGCTATGCGAAGGCCGCCGAGCCGATCGCCGCGCGCGCCGTGGGCCGCCTCGCCGACCCGGCCCTGAAGTCCGCCAACGAGCATGGCGAGTCCGTGCTCGGCAACCTCGTCGCCGACGCTCAGCTCGCCGCGGCCGAAGCTCCCGCCAACGGCGGAGCGCAGATCGCCTTCATGAACCCCGGCGGAGTCCGCGCCGATCTGGTGCCGGCGGCGGACGGCGGGATCAGCTTCGGCCAGCTCTTCGCCGCCCAGCCCTTCGCCAACATGATGGTGGTGAAGAGCCTGACCGGCCGCCAGCTCAGGGCCCTGCTCGAGCAGCAGTTCGCCAGCGGCTCGAACAGCGTCCAGAACCCCTACGTCCTGTCCCCGTCGCACAATGTCCGCTTCGCCTACGACCTGTCCAAGCCGGAGGGGCAGCGGATCGTGCTCCTGACGGTGGACGGCCGGGAGGTTCGCGACGAGGCGGTCTACCGGGTATCGATGAACAGCTTCCTCGCCACCGGCGGCGACAATTTCACGGTTTTTCGCGAGGGGACGGATTCGACCGGGGGGATGCAGGACGTTGACGCTCTGGAGGCCTATATCGCGGCGGCGGGGAGCCTGACGCCCCCGGCCCTCGGCCGGGTGGAGAACCGGACTCCGAAGCCTTAACACGCGGCTCCCCGGCGAAGGCCGGGGTCCAGTCTCCGACGCCCGGCTAGGCCCCGGCCTTCGCCGGGGAGCTCCTACCTGAAAGGCGGCTCGTCGAAGCTTCGCAGCTTTCGCGAATGCAGGCTGCCGCCCTGGCTCTTGAGGATCCGCAAAGTCTCGATCCCGATCCGAAGGTGCTGGCTGATCGCGCGCTCGTAAAAGGCGTTGGCCTGGCCGGGCAGCTTGATCTCGCCGTGCAGGGGCTTGTCGGAGACGCAGAGCAGGGTGCCGTAGGGAACCCGGAAGCGGTAGCCCTGGGCAGCGACGGTGGCCGATTCCATGTCGATGGCGACGGCGCGAGACTGGTTGAAGCGAAGCGCCGAGGACTGGATCCGGAGCTCCCAATTGCGGTCGTCGGTGGTGACGACGGTGCCGGTCCTCAGGCGCTGCTTCAGATCCTTGGGCTCCTCCCCCGTCACCTCCTTGGCGGCGTCGTAGAGCGCCTGCTGGATCTCGGCGATGGGCGGGATCGGGATCTCGACGGGCAAGGTGCCGTCGAGGACGTGGTCGTCGCGAAGGTAAGCGTGGGCGAGGACATAGTCGCCGATCGTCTGGCTCGGCCTCAGGCCACCGCAATGGCCGATCATCAGCCACACTTCGGGACGAAGGACGGCGAGATGGTCGCAGATCGTCTTCGCGTTGGAGGGGCCGACCCCGATATTGACCAGGGTGATTCCGCCGCCGTTGGCCGCGACCAGATGGTAGGCCGGCATCTGCACCTTGCGCCAGCTTCCTGCGGCAACGTCCGCGACGGGATCGACCGTGTCGCGAGTGACCAGAACGTCGCCCGGGGCCGACAAGGCTTCATAGGGACTGTCCTCGCGCTTGAGCTCCTCGACCGCCCATCGCACGAACTCGTCGACGTAGCGGACATAATTGGTGAAGAGCAGGTAGCGCTGCGTATGCTCGACCGGAGTACCGGTATAATGGCGGAGGCGGGCGAGGCTGAAATCGACCCTCGGGCCGTCGAACAAGGCCAGCGGCCGGTCGGCGTGGCGGCTGTAATCCCAGGTGCCGTCAGCGACCTCGTCGCCGATATGGGACAGCTCGGTCGCCGGGAACCAGCGGCTGAGATCGGCGGCATGGGCGCCGTCGAGGCGAAGGTCGTCGGTGCCGTCGAGGACGTAGGGATAGGGAATCTCGCTGGCCGAGGGTGCGACCGATATTTCCACGTTGTAATCGCGGACGAGATATTCGAGCTGCTCGGTCAGATATTTGCGGAAATGGCGCGGCCTCGCGATGCTGATCGCGTAGCGGCCGGGCTGGTTGAGCCGACCGAAGGCGCGCGGCGGGAAGCTGGGGGGCTGGTCGAAGCTGTAATCGATGCGAAGCTCGGGATAAGCGAACAGGCCCCGCGCCCGAGCCTCGGCGTCCGGCCGCTCGCCGCGAAGCAGGTAGCGCGCCAGAGCCCCCCGCAACGCCGCCACGGATTCGTCGAACATCTCGCAAAGCCGGTCGATGATCGCGGGGATGGATTCAAGGTCGCTCATCTTCCCCTCCCCTTCGCACGGCTTCGGGCGTGGGGCTAGCCCGGCGCGGAGGGGAAACATTTCGCTTCGCTTCTCGTCACCCCAGCGAAGGCTGGGGTCCATGCCGGGTCTGCATGGATGCCAGCCTTCGCTGGCATGACGATGAGTCGCAATGTCCAAGGTTCCGCTATAATCTCCCCCCGTGCCCGAGCTTCCCAACCCCGTCTACTGGTCGATCCCCGGCTTCGTCGGCCTACTTCTCCTCGAGCTGTGGGTGGCGCGGCGGCAGCAGAGGCGGCTTCACGAGGGCAAGGACACGCTCACCTCGCTGGGCCTCGGGCTCGGAAGCCTCGTCGCCGGAATCCTTTCCGCGGGGCTTGTCGCCGCGCTTTCGGTCTGGGTCTATCAATTCCACCTGATCGACATCGGCTATGCCTTGTGGGCGTTCGTCCTGTGCTTCCTTCTCGACGACCTCGCTTATTACGCCTTCCATCGCTCGGCCCACCGGGTACGCTGGTTCTGGGCGAGCCATGTCGTCCACCACACGAGCGAGCGCTACAATCTCTCGACGGCTCTGAGGCAGACCTGGACCGGCTTCATCAGCCTCAACTTCCTGTTCCGGCTGCCGCTGTTCCTGATCGGCTTCCCGCCGGCGATGGTCTTCTTCTGCGTCGGCCTGAATCTCGTCTACCAGTTCTGGATCCACACCGAGGCGGTGAAGCGGATGCCGCGCTGGTTCGAGGCGGTGATGAACACGCCGGCCCACCATCGCGTCCACCACGCGGTCAACCCGCGCTATCTCGACCGCAATTATGCCGGAGTGTTCATCATCTGGGACCGGATGTTCGGAAGCTTCGAGGCCGAGCGCGACGAGGATCCGCCGCGCTACGGGACGGTGAAGCCGCTGGGCTCCTACAACCTGTTCCGGGCGGCGTTCCACGAATGGGTGGAGATGGCGAAGGACTCCTGGCGGGCGCCCGGCCTCAAGGCGAAGATCGCCTATCTGTTGCGCGAGCCGGGCTGGAGCCACGACGGCTCGCGCGAG
>JBAWCC010000004.1:0-21246 GCA_049590095.1 Allosphingosinicella sp.
ACAGTCGTTCGCCTGCCATCCCGTGCAGGCATTCCCAGCCGCTGAAATTCCTGACCCGCGCGGCCTGTCGACAATCTCAATTTCGAGTAAATTCTCCATGCATCTCAAAGACTTGAAGCTGAAATCACCCGCCGACCTCGTCGCCATGGCCGAGGAGCTTGGAATCGAGGGCGCCTCGACCCTGCGCAAGCAGGAGCTGATGTTCTCGATCCTCAAGGTCCAGGCCGAGAATGGCGAGGAGATCATGGGCCAGGGCACGATCGAGGTCCTCCCCGACGGATTCGGCTTCCTTCGCTCTCCTGAGGCCAATTATCTCGCCGGCCCCGACGACATCTACGTTTCGCCCAACCAGGTGCGCAAATTCGGTTTGAGGACCGGCGACACGGTCGAGGGCGAGATCCGCGGCCCCAAGGACGGCGAGCGCTATTTCGCCCTCGTCCGGCTCGCCCAGGTCAATTACGACGATCCCGACGCGGTCCGCCACCGGGTCAATTTCGACAACCTCACCCCGCTTTACCCGGACGAGAAGCTGACCCTCGACAGCGCCGATCCGACGGTGAAGGACAAATCGGCGCGGGTGATCGACATCATCTCTCCGCAGGGCAAGGGCCAGCGCGCCTTGATCGTCGCCCCGCCCCGCACTGGCAAGACCGTGCTTCTCCAGAACATCGCCCGGGCGATCACCGACAATCATCCCGAGGTCTTCCTCATCGTCCTGCTCATCGACGAGCGGCCCGAGGAGGTCACCGACATGCAGCGCTCGGTGAAGGGCGAGGTCATCTCCTCGACCTTCGACGAGCCGGCAAGCCGCCACGTCCAGGTCGCCGAGATGGTGATCGAGAAGGCGAAGCGCCTCGTCGAGCACAAGAAGGACGTCGTCATCCTTCTCGATTCGATCACCCGCCTGGGCCGCGCCTACAACACGGTGGTGCCGTCGTCGGGCAAGGTGCTGACCGGCGGAGTCGACGCCAACGCGCTTCAGCGGCCCAAGCGCTTCTTCGGCGCCGCCCGCAACATCGAGGAAGGCGGCTCGCTCTCGATCATCGCAACCGCCCTGATCGACACCGGCTCCAAGATGGACGAGGTCATCTTCGAGGAGTTCAAGGGCACCGGAAACTCGGAGATCGTCCTCGACCGAAAAGTTTCCGACAAGCGCATCTTCCCCTCATTGGACGTCGGCAAGTCCGGCACCCGCAAGGAGGAGCTGCTCGTCGACCAGGCGACGCTCTCCAAGATGTGGGTCCTTCGCCGGATTCTCATGCAGATGGGAACGGTCGACGCGATGCAGTTCCTCCTCGACAAGATGAAGGACGCCAAGTCCAACGAGGATTTCTTCGCCTCGATGAACCAGTAAGGCTAAGCATCATGTTACTGACGTTCCTGGCTGCAGCCACCCCCGCGTTGGATCTGAATCTGGCCACCATGTGGCAGGACATCATCCGTGACTTTTCCAATATCACCCAGAAGTCCGAGCTCGAGGCCTTTCTAAAAATCCTCGGCATCGACCTGCTGCTGGCGGGCGACAATGCGGTGATCATCGGCGCGTTGGCGGCGGGCCTTCCGGCTGAGCAGCGCAGGAAGGTCATCATGATCGGAATCGCGGCGGCGCTTGTGCTTCGCATCGGCTTCGCACTGATCACCACCTGGCTCATGGGTATCGTCGGCCTCGTCTTCGCGGGCGGGCTCCTCCTCCTCTGGGTCGCCTGGAAGATGTGGCGCGAGCTTCGCCACCCGGTGGGCGAGAGCCAAGGATCGCCGGAAGTGAGCGGGGACGAGACCTCGGGCCTCAGACCCGCCAAGAGCTTCGCCGCCGCCGTTTGGGCGGTCGTCGTTGCGGACGTGTCGATGAGCCTCGACAACGTGCTCGCCGTCGCGGGCGCCGCGCGCGAGCATCCCGGAATCCTCATCGTCGGCCTGGTCCTGTCGGTTGCGCTGATGGGCCTCGCCTCGAACATCATCGCCAAATATATCGAACGCTATCGCTGGATCGCCTTCATCGGCCTTGCCCTCATCCTGTGGGTCGCCGTCGACATGATGTGGGTCGGCTGGACGGGCGACGAGAGCACGCCAGGCCTGGGTGGGCTGTTTACCTAGCGTGCCGGCCGCTTCTCATCGTACCGCCACGTTCATCATTGCGGGCGATGTCGAGAATGGCTCGGTCGTCGATTTGGGTGTCTGATCGCGCGAGCGCATGAGGTGAAAAGACGTCGGACAGCGTTGCTTTACCAGCCGATCGGCGGGTGTAAGGTAGGGCGGGAGGACACGATCGCCCTCCCGCAATTACGCTAGCAAAACAACCATTGTACAATGGCGCAGGTCGCGCTGGCTCCACAGTCAACACCACAGACAGTGTCTCCTGGGCCAGCCTGAGCGAGAGCGACCGCAGGTATCGATGCGGCCACCAAAGTCAGGGCTGCAAGCACAGCCTTGGTTGAATCTTTCATTATCTTCTCCTTTTTTTGGCGTGACGCTCTTTATTATCGTAACGCCTTTTTCGAGATTAGACTGCCTAGCAATGCAACGCTTGTGCAGTTGCAGCCATTTCGGATGTAGCGCGCCGACGTCTCGATGAGCCTCGACAACGTGCTCGCGGTCGCCGGAGCGGCCAAGGACCATCCCGGCATCCTCATCATCGGCCTGCTGCTGGCGGTCGCCCTGATGGGCGTCGCCGCCAACATCCTCGCCAAATATATCGAGCGCTATCGCTGGATCGCGTGGATCGGCCTGCTCGTCATCGTCTATGTCGCCGGCAAGATGATCTACGAAGGCTTCGTCGACCCGACCGTGGGGCTGGGGACTCTGTTTACCTGAGCTCCCCGGCCTTCGCCGGGAACCTAGGGAATCAACACCGTCGAGCCCGTCGTCGCCCTGCCTCGATCGCGCGATGGGCGTCGGCGGTCTCGAGCAGGGGGAAGGTCGCTCCGATCCGGACGGTCACCGAGCCCTTCCCGATGCTTCGGGCGCAAGCGCCGGCCAGGCCCGGAAAGTTCCGACCGCGTAGGCGATTCCATAGACGAGCACGATGAGCGAGCTCCAGATCAGGAAGGCGTCGACCCGCCCCGGGGCGATGGCGAGGGCCGGGAGCAGGATCAGGCCCCGCGCCAGATAGACGGCGCTGATCGCCACCAGCGCCGTGCGCATCAGGGGCAGACGGCGGATCCGCCCGGCCCCGGCCAAAGCGTAGGCCGACCAGGTCGCAAGCACCGCCGCGATTGCGAGCGTGACCAGCGCAGGCCTCGGCGAGCCCTGCTCGGCAAGTCGCGCCATGCCCTCGCCCGCGCCGAAGAACCGGTACCAATCCGGCCCGCCGGCGATGACCGCCAGGTGAAGGGCGGCGGCGGCCGCGCTCAGCAGCGCCGCGGCGGTGAGCCAGCCCGCACCAGGTCTTGTCACTCCAGATGCCGCGCGAAGAAATCCTCCGTCCGCCGGTCCGCGAGCCGCGCCGCTTTCTCGCTGCGCCTCTTGCCCATCTCCGTCGCGAAGCCGTGATCCTCGCCGGGATAATCGTGGAGAATCACCTTGGGATGATCGTCCAGGGCCTCGTGCATCGCCCGCTGCGCCGGCTCGTCCACGAAATGATCGGCGCCGGCGATGTGGAGCAGCAGCGGCCGGGCGATCGCATTCTTCTCGTGGAGGATGTCCGGAAGGCCGACCGCATAATAGGCGACGCTGGCATCGGCGTCGGTTCGAGCCGCCGCCATGTAGGCGAGCCGTCCGCCGAGGCAATAGCCGACGATCCCGACCTTGCGGCCGTCGCCGAGCCGGGCGCGGGCGGCGCGGATCGTCGCTTCGATGTCGGCCACGCCCTGGTCCTGGTCGAACCTGCCCATCAGGCCGAGGGCGCGTTCGAACTCCTCCGGAACGTCGGGATCCAGCCGCACCCCGGGCTCGAGGCGCCAGAACAGGTCCGGAGCGAAGGCGAGATAGCCCAGGCCGGCCATATGGTCGCATTTGCGGCGGATGCCGTCGTTGATCCCGAATATCTCCTGGATAACGACGATGGCCGCCCTCGGCGCTCCGGCCGGCTCGGCGACATAGGCGTCGAAGCCGTCCTCGCCTTCCAGAGTATCGATCCGGATCGTTCCCATGTCGGCTCCTCCTTGTCTCGGGCGGCGCTTCTATACACATAGCATCGAGACCAGCGGAAGGACCGGGCAATGAAGATCAGCGTCGACGTCGACTGCACCCCGGAGGAGGCCCGGCGCTTCCTCGGCCTGCCGGACCTGACTCCGGTCCACGAAGCCTATGTCCAGCGCATGACCAAAGCCGCGACCGAGGGCCTGACCGCCGAATCGGCCGCGGAGATGATGAAGGCCTGGGGCCCGATGAACGAGGCCGGCATGGCGATGTGGCGCTCGATGGTGGAGGGGATGAGCCGGAAGAAGGGCTAGGCCTGTCCCGCTGGGATCCCGTTCGGGCTGAGCCTGTCGAAGCCCATTCCTTGCCTTTCGGAGGGAGTTGCAGAAGAGGGCTTCGACAAGCTCAGCACGAACGGATGTAGGTTGCACGACACGATCTTCGCCTTGTCCTCCGGAAGCCCGCCCGCGGCGCTCGCGGTAGTCCGGATCAGCGGACCGCGCGCGGATGCGGCGCTGGACGCCCTGGCCGGGAAGCTGCCGCCGCCGCGCATGGCAATCCTGGCCGATCTCAGGTGGCAAGGGGAGCCGCTCGACCGCGCCATCGTGCTTCGCTTTCCCGGGCCGAACAGCGCCACCGGCGAAGACGTGGCCGAGCTTCACCTCCACGGCGGCCGAGCCGTGGTGGCGGCCGTCCTCGAGGCCCTGGCGGGTCTGGAAGGGCTTCGGGCCGCCGAGCCGGGCGAGTTCACCCGCCGCGCCTTCGAGAACGGACGGATCGACCTCGCCGAGGCCGAGGGCCTCGCCGACCTGCTCGGCGCCGAGACCCAGTCGCAGCGGCGGGCGGCGCTGACCATGGCGGGCGGCGCTCTCAGCCGGCAGGTGGAGGCATGGCGTCAGCGCCTGCTGGCCTTGGCGGCCGCGCTGGAAGCGGCGCTGGACTTTTCGGACGAAGGCGAGGTCGGCGAGGCCTGGCCGCCGGGCTGGTCCGGCGAGATCGAGGCTCTTGCCGCCGAGATGGAGTCCCTGCTCGCGATTCCGCCGGCAGAACGGCTCAGGGAGGGCCTCCGAGTGGTAATCGCAGGGCCCCCGAATGTCGGAAAGTCCAGCCTCCTCAACGCCCTAGTGCAGCGGGAGGCGGCGATTACCTCGCCTGCTCCCGGAACGACGCGCGACTTGATCGAAGCCCCGGTCGCGATTGCGGGCCTTCCGCTCCTGCTCATCGACACCGCCGGTCTGCGCGAGAGCGTGGACGAGATCGAGGCGATTGGAGTCGAGCGGGGGCGTGCGAGCCTTGCCGCGGCCGATCTCATCTTGTGGCTGGGCGATCCGGCCGAATCACCCGAACGGGAAAGAACCTTACTGGTCCAATCCAGATGCGATCTCCCCGAGCCTTGCCGGCACGCGGACGTCCGGGTCTCCGCTCTGACCGGAGAAGGGATGCGCGAGCTGGTGGAACTCATCTCGGAGCGGGCGCGAGCGCTTCTGCCGGGTGAAGGCGACGTCGCCGTCAATTCGAGGCACCGTCAGGCGATCGCCTTAGCAGTCCGTCGACTGCGCTCGGCCGAAGCCAACGACATGCTCATTGCGGCGGAGGCGCTCCGTCGGTCCAGAGCCGAGCTGGACAGGGTTACCGGCCGCGCGGGCGTCGAGGATATGCTGGACATGCTGTTCGGGCGATTCTGCATCGGCAAGTGAATGCGAACCCGTTCAAAACAAAGTGAGCTTGAAGCCTCCGCCTCTGGTGAGGGTAAACTCGTGCTTGGACAGCACATCTGTCCCGATTATCAGATCGAACCATTGGTTGTCGCGGATGACCGCCGCCTCCAAGGGCTCGAGTTGGAACAAGCCGCGCTCAGCAGCTCCTGGATCCGACTGGTCACCGCAGAGGATACCGATGCGCACGATATAGGTTTGATGAAGGCTGGGGCCCAAGGCGCCGATCATCCTCTCGAAGCCGTACGGCCTCAGGCGGCAAGCAGCGACAACATGGTCGCACAAGCATGTTATGTCGGCCCCGGTATCCAGGAGGGCGCGATAATGCCGAACCTGGAAAGCGGAAGGGCCCCCATGAGGGGACACCGCTGCCGGCGTCGGGGTCGCATCTGCAAGGGTAATTTCAACTAAGGGTTTCCCCTCAGTCAGGAACCCGGTCACCTGAGCCATAGGACATGAATCCCAGATCGAGGGGGCGATCTATCACTTTTTGAACGGAAAATTGCCCGTCTTCAAATTGTGAGTAGCCAGCCTCCAGCGCCTCGATCGGGCGGGGATATATGCCTACGACTGAACGAGAGCGGAGAAGCGCATATTCACCAGCATGGTGGGCCATCAAACTCCCGACTACGCCTTGAAAATAGTGGAAGTTTTGGCGGATATCCGTTTCGCGTTCGCCTGGCATGAGAGCCCTTCCTCGTTCGTCCTTGGAATCTACATCTTCGGTGGAGTCGTGTCACGCAAATTTCTTGACTCAAGGGATAAAACGAGTCCTGTCGAGCGAATCGGTTGCACAGAGCAACCAAAGTCAGGGATGACTTGTTCCACGTGGAACATGTAGAGACGGCTCCGTGAACCGGGACTTCGACATCATCGTGGTGGGCGGTGGCCATGCTGGCTGCGAGGCCGCGGCGGCGGCGGCGCGGATGGGCGCCCGGGTCGCGCTGGTCAGCTTCGCCCGGGAGCAGATCGGGGCGATGTCATGCAATCCTGCGATCGGGGGCCTGGGCAAGGGCCATCTCGTCCGCGAGGTCGACGCCTGCGACGGGCTGATCGCCCGGGCGGCGGACGAAGCCGGAATCCATTATCGCATGCTCAACGCCAGCAAGGGCGCGGCCGTCCGGGGACCCCGGGTGCAAGCCGACCGGCGGCTCTACAAGGCGGCGATCCACCATATGCTCGATGCCCAGGACGGGCTCGAGATCGTCGAGGGAGAGGCCGCGGCGCTTCGAATGGACGGCCGCCTTGTCACCGGGCTCGAACTCGCCGACGGCCGGGCGCTGCGGGCGAGAGCCGTCATCCTCGCGACGGGCACCTTTCTCGGAGCGAAGCTGCATTTCGGACGGACCAGCCAGGCCGGAGGCCGGATCGGGGAACGGGCCGCGACGGCGCTGGCGTTCCAGCTGCGCGACTTTGGCTTGCCCCTGGCGCGGCTCAAGACCGGAACTCCGCCCAGGCTCGACGGCCGAACCGTCGACTGGGCCCGGCTCGAGCGCCAGGAATCGGACGAATCCGGCTGGACCATGTCGTCCATGACTCACGGCCGCCCCGAGCCCCGGCTCTTCTGCGCCGTCACCCGCACCAACGCCGCCACCCACGAGATCATCCGCTCCAATCTGGACCGATCGCCCCTTTTCGCGGGCGACATCAGCGGGGTCGGCCCGCGCTATTGCCCTTCGATCGAGGACAAGGTCCATCGCTTCGCCGACCGCGACGGCCACCAGATCTTCCTCGAGCCCGAGGGCCTGGACGATGTGGCGGTCTATCCGAACGGAATCTCGACGTCGCTTCCGGAAGATGTGCAGCTGGCCATGGTCCGGTCGATGGCCGGACTGGAGCGGGTGGAGATATTGCAGCCCGGTTATGCCGTCGAATATGATCATGTCGATCCCCGGATCCTCGAGCCGACCCTGGCGGTGCGCGACGTCGAGGGCCTGTACCTGGCCGGCCAGATCAACGGCACGACCGGCTATGAGGAGGCCGCCGCCCAGGGGCTCGTCGCCGGAGCGAGCGCCGCGGCGTGGGCGGCCGACCGGGTGCCGATGCTTTTCGATCGAAGCGTGAGCTATATCGGGGTGATGGTCGACGATCTCGTCCTCCAGGGAGTCACCGAGCCCTACCGGATGCTCACGGCGCGCGCGGAGTTCCGGCTTCGTCTGCGCGCCGACAATGCCGAGGCGCGGCTGACCCCGAACGCGATCGCCGCCGGCTGCGTCGGGCCGGATCGTCGGCGGCATTTCCCGGAGCGGCAGGCGCAACGCGGGGCCGTGGAGAAGAAGCTCGAGACCCTGTACACCGGCGCCGAGCTCCGAAATGCCGGCCTGTGCGTCGGCGACGACGGCCGCCGCCGCGCTCTCAGCGAATGGCTGCGCTTTCCGGAGCTCGATTCATCGGGGTTGCTGAAGCTGCTTCCGTCCCTGGCGCAATGTCCCCCTGACCTCCTGGAGGAGGCGGTGCAGGACCATCGTTACGCCCCCTATGTGGAGCGGCAGCAAGCCGAGGTGGCGCGGTTGCGCAGCGACGAGAACGTCCGGATTCCCCCGGACATGGATTATCCCGCGATCGCCGGTCTTTCGCTGGAAATGGTGGAGCGCCTCCAGGCTGCGCGGCCGTCGACCCTGGGTGCGGCGCGGCGAATTCGCGGGATCACTCCGGCCGCGCTCGCCGCGATCCTGGTCCATTCCAGGCGAAAAGCGGCCTGATGCCGGAAATCGACGTGAAAAGCGCGCTGGATGTTCCACGTGAAACACTGGAGCGGCTGGAGGCATTCGAAACCCTCTTGCGTTCCGAAAACGAGCGCCAGAACCTCGTCTCCAAGGCGTCGCTCGAGCGGGTGTGGGAGCGCCATATCCTCGATTCGGCGCAAATCGTTCGCTTCGCGCCGCCGCAGGCGCGCTCGTGGCTCGATCTCGGCACCGGAGCCGGATTTCCGGGGCTGATGGTGCCGCTTTTCCACCCGGCCGACGCGGTCCTGGTCGAATCCCGGAGGCTCCGCGCGGAATTTCTTCGCACTGCAGCATCGACGCTCGGAATAGCGGAAAGGGTCGAAATCCTCTGTTCCCGGCTGGAATCCGTCCCGACCCGTCCCTTCGACGTGATCAGCGCCCGAGCCTTTGCGCCTTTGCCGAAATTGCTGGATCTGGCGGAGCGTTTTTCCAGGGCCGGGACGGTCTGGATCCTTCCGAAGGGTCGCAACGCCAAGTCCGAACTGGAAGCGGCGCGATCTTCGTGGCAGGGTGACTTCCGTCTCGAACCGAGCCTCACCGACGCCGAAGCGCAGATCGTCGTCGCCACCGGGGTTCGCCGAATGCCGAGGGGAAGACATTGATCCGGATCGCGGTCGCCAACCAGAAAGGCGGGGTCGGCAAGACGACGACGGCGATAAACCTCGCCACCGCGCTCGCCGCGACCGGCTGGCGGGTGCTCCTGGTCGACCTCGATCCGCAGGGCAATGCCTCGACCGGGCTCGGAATCGGCCAGGCGCTTCGCGACCGCTCCAGCTACGACGTGCTCACCGGCGGAGCGACGCTCGAGGAGGCCGTGGTTCCGACCAAGGTGCCGCGCCTCGATCTCGTGCCGGCGACGGTCGACCTGTCCGGCGCCGAGATCGAGTTGGTCGCGCTCGAGGAAAGGACCCACAGGCTCGACAATGCCCTGGACTCCGCGCCGGCCCGCTGGGACGTCTGCCTGATCGACTGTCCGCCGAGCCTGGGGCTCCTGACCATCAATGCGCTCGTCGGAGCCCAGTCGATCCTGGTCCCGCTCCAGACGGAATTCTTTGCATTGGAGGGACTTAGCCAGCTCCTGCAGACGATCGAGCGGATCCGCGCCCGGTTCAATCCGGAGCTTTCCATCCTGGGAGTGGCGCTGACCATGTTCGACCGCCGAAACAACCTCTCCTCGCAGGTCGCCGACGACGTCCGGGCCTGCCTCGGCAAGGTGGTGTTCGAGACGGTGATCCCGCGCAACGTTCGCCTCTCCGAAGCGCCGAGCCACGGCATACCGGCGCTGATCTACGATCATCGCTGCCCGGGCTCCGAAGCCTATATCGCTTTGGCCCGCGAGCTGATCGGTCGGCTGCCCAAGGCGGCGGCCGCGGCATGAGCGACGACGCGCCCGCCCGCAAGCGCCCGTCGGGCCTCGGCCGCGGCCTCTCCTCCCTGCTCGGCGAAGTGGCCCAGGAAGCGCCCGTGGCCGGCGGAGTGGCTCCGGCGCGGGGCGGGATCCAGATGATGCCGGTCTCCTCAATCGAGCCGCATCTCGATCAGCCGCGCCGCCATTTCGACGAGGAGGCGCTGGACGAGCTCGCCGCCTCGATCAGGCAGCGCGGCCTCATCCAGCCGATCGTGGTCAGGCCCCACGGCCATCGTTACCAGATCGTCGCCGGCGAGCGGCGCTGGCGGGCGGCGCAGCGGGCGCGGCTTCACGAAATCCCGGTCATTGTCCGGGATTTCGACGATGCCGAGACTCTCGAAGTCGCCTTGCTCGAGAATATCCAGCGCCGCGACCTCAACGCGCTCGAGGAGGCCGAGGGCTACAGGCGGTTGATCAGCGAATATGGGCACACCCAGGAAGAGCTCGGCAAGCTCGTCAGCAAGAGCCGGAGCCATATCGCCAATTTGATGAGGTTGCTCGATCTTCCGGAAAAGGTGAGGCATCTGGTCGAGGGTGGGCAGCTCGGCATGGGCCATGCCCGGGCGCTGCTCGGAGCGAGTGATCCGGAAGGGCTCGCCCGGGAAGCGGTCGAGAAGGGCCTGTCCGTGCGCCAGGTCGAGAAACTCGCCCGCCTCGGCAAGCCGGGCCGCGAGCGCCAGGGGCGTCTCGAAATCCAGGGGGCCGGAGCCGACATCGAGGCGCTCGAGCGCCAGCTTGGCGACATGCTCGGTCTCAAGGTGAAGATCGGCCACAAGCCCGACGGCGGCGTGGTGAGCCTGAGCTACTCGACCCTCGACCAGCTCGACATGATCTGCCAGCGGCTTTCGGGCGAGAAGATTTGAACTGGCGACCAGGTGCGGAAAGTGGCGATTCCCGGCGATTCCGTCACTTTTCCGGCCTTCGAATCACCTCAACCGCGCCGCCTGGCGGCAGATGGCGAAGAGCTCCTCGTCGACCGCGCTCGGCCCCAGGCCGCCTGACGCCTTCACCTGTCGTTCCGCTTCCAGCAGGCGGCTGACGCTTCGGGCGAGCGCTTCCGAGCGCCATTTCGCGAGCTGCTGGCCGATCGAGTCCTTTTCCTTCCAGAACAACGACTTACCCTGTGACGCCATGACTGCGCCGGGGCTTGAGCCGCGCTCGACCTGGGCCCGGAGGCGGGAGAGCAGGCTCATCCGGCGGAGCACCGCCCGGATCAGCGGAATGCCCTCTACGCCTTCGCTGGCAAGGCGGAGAAGCTCGGACTGGAGCATCGCCGCATTGCCGCTGCCGACGGAATCGACGAGCCTGCTGAGATCGCCTTCCTCGGCCGCGGCGCCGACCGAGTCCAGCGCGTCATGGTCGAGGGTCTGCGGCCGCTCCGGTGCCGAATCCAAATACAGGGCCAGCTTCTGAAGCTCCAGGGCCAGTATCGCCCGGTTGCCGGCGCAGGCCTCGGCGAGGCGGCGGGCGACGTCGGGGCGGACGTTGAGCCCCTCGGCCCGCGCCATCTCGGTCACCAGCCTTTCGGCCTCCTGCCCTTCCGGCGCGTAGCTCGCCAAAGCCAAAGCGGCCGGTTCGGCGAGGGCGAGCTTGAGGAGCTTGGAGGCCGGCTTGAGAGCTCCGGCGACCAGCAGCACCGGGTTGCCCGCCGCCGGCGCCTGCAAAAGCGCTTCCACCGCCGCCAGGCACTCGTCCCCCGCCGGCTGGACGACGATGTAGCGCGCACCCCCGAACAGCGAGATGGAGGCCGCCTCGTCCGCGAGCCGGGCCGGATCGGCCTTGAGCTCCGGCCCGGTCAATTCGACCCGCTCCGCCCCGGCGCCGGCACCGGAGGCGGCGACCTTGATGAGGGAATGGGATCCCGAATCGTCGGGGCCGTAGAGCAGGAAGAAGCGCCAGGCCGAAGGGCTTTTCAGCGCCCGCTCCATCTCGGCGCGCTTCGCTTTCACGGCGTGTTGCCGCTCCGCCGCGCATAGAGGGCGACCCGGGTGACGATCTGGTCGGCGACCTCCTTCGACAGCCGCTCGAGCGCGGTCTGCTCGGCCGCGACCGTCGCATATTCCGAGCCGACGACGTCGATTCCCGCATCGGAGCCCGCGGTGGCGTCGAGAAGGACGGTGCCTTTGGCCGAGTCGACCAGCCGGTAGCGCGCCCGCAAGGTCCGGCGCTCGCGGGTGACGGCGTCGTCGGAACGGATTCCGAAGCCGGTGATGTCGTCGTCGAGAAGCACTTCGAGCCGGTAGGCGGCAGCGCCGTCGACCGGAGCGCCGAGCCGGTCTTCCAATGCGGTCCGGACCAGCCAGCCGGCGCGTCCCTCGATCGGAGCGACCGTCACCGAGCGCAAAGTTTGCGCCACCGGCCCCGAGGCGCCCCCGCCGTAAAGCGGCTGAAGTCCGCACCCGGCGAGGAGGAGGGAGAAGCCGAGCAGCATCGCGACCCACTTCGTCATGCCAGCGAAGGCTGGCATCCATGCCGCTTCCGAAGAGCCCAATGCGGCTGGAGAGGCAGCATGGACCCCAGCCTTCGCTGGGGTGACGGGCAAGGACGAGCCGTACTTCATGCGACCACGTTCACCAGCCGGTCGGGGACGACGATCACCTTGCGCGGCGGCTTGCCCTCCAGGATCCGGGCCACCTTTTCCGAAGCGAGGGCCATTTCCTCCAGCGCCTCCTTGTCGGTGCCCTTGGGCGCGGTCAAGGTGTCGCGCAGCTTGCCGTTGACCTGGACGGCGATCGTCACTTCCTCCTCGACCAGCAGGGCCGGGTCGGCGGCCGGCCATTCGGCCTGGGCGATCAGGCCGTCACGGCCCATGGCCGACCAGGCTTCCTCGGCGAGATGCGGAACCATCGGCGCGGCGAGCCGGATCAGAATCTCCACCGCTTTGCTTCGCGACGGCGAGGCGGGCGCCTTTTCCAACAGGCTGGTCAGCTCGTAGAGATTGGCGACCGCCTTGTTGAAGGCGAGCGCCTCGATATTGGCGCCGACGGCGGCGATGGTCCGGTGGACCTTGCGGTCGAGCGCGACGTCGTCGCCGCCGAGCCAGGTCGACGTCCCGCGCCCCGCTTCGTCGGCGGCGAGTCGCCAGATCCTCTGGACGAATCGCCAGCTCCCCTGGATTCCCGCCTCGCTCCATTCCAGATCGCGCTCGGGCGGGCTGTCGGAGAGCATGAACCAGCGCACCGCGTCGGCGCCATATTGGTCGACGATCGGCCCGGGATCGACCGTGTTGCGCTTCGATTTCGACATCTTCTCGACCCGGCCGCGAGTGACCTGCCCGTCGTGACTTTCGGCTTCCTCGGGCGTCAGCCACTTGCCGTCCGAATCCTGGAAGGTGAGGTGGGTGACCATCCCCTGGGTGAAGAGGCCCCGGAACGGCTCCTCGACGTCGAGCATCCCGATGTGCCGGAGCGCCCGCGTCCAGAAGCGGGCGTAGAGGAGGTGGAGGATCGCATGCTCGACCCCGCCGATATATTGATCGACCGGGAGCCAGCGCTCGGCCTCCGCCTTGTCGAACGGGGCGTCGGCGGGCTGGCTCGCGAAGCGGATGAAATACCAGGAGGAATCGACGAAGGTGTCGAGCGTATCGGTCTCCCGCCGCGCCGGGGCGCCGCAATCCGGGCAGGCGGCCTTGCTCCAGTCGGGATGGCGGTCGAGCGGATTGCCGGGGGTCTCGAAGTCGATATCCTCGGGCAGAACCACCGGCAGCTGGTCGCGCGGCACGGCGACCGGCCCGCAGGCCTCGCAATGGACGATCGGGATCGGAGTCCCCCAGTAACGCTGGCGCGAGACGCCCCAGTCGCGGAGCCGCCAGACCGTCGTGCCCTCGCCCCAGCCCTCGGCTTCGGCGCGGGCGATCACTTCGCGGATCCCGTCCTCGGCGGTCAGGCCGTCGAGGAACCGGCTGTTCACCAGCCGGCCCGGTCCGGAATAGGCCTCGTCGACGATCGGCTCATCCGCTTCGTCGGGCGAGGGCGACACGACCCGGGTTACCGGCAAGCCGTATTTGCGGGCGAAATCGAGGTCGCGCTGATCGTGGGCCGGGCAGCCGAAGACGGCGCCGGTACCATAGTCCATCAGAACGAAATTGGCGACGTAGAGCGGCAGGGTCCATTCGGGATCGAGCGGATGGACCACCCGGGCGCCGGTGTCGAAGCCCTTCTTCTCCGCCGTCTCCAGCGCCGCGGCCGTGGTCCCGCCCTGCTTGCACTCCGCGATGAAGGCGGAGAGCGCCGCGTTCCCATCCGCCAGAGCGAGCGCGAGCGGATGATCGGGGGAGATCGCCGCGAAGCCGGCGCCGAAGATGGTGTCCGGCCGGGTGGTGAAGACCTCGAAGCCCTCTTCCCCCGCCACCGGGTCGGCCAAGACGAAGCGGAAGCGAAGCCCGCGGCTCTTGCCGATCCAATTCTCCTGCATCAGCCGAACCTTGTCGGGCCATTGGTCGAGCTGCTCGAGGCCATCGAGCAGCTCGTCGGCGAATTGGGTGATCCTGAGGAACCACTGGCTGAGCTTGCGCCGCTCGACGAGCGCGTTCGAGCGCCAGCCGCGGCCGTCTATCACCTGCTCGTTGGCGAGGACGGTCATGTCGACCGGGTCCCAATTGACCTCGCTCTGCTTGCGGTAGACCAGCCCCGCTTCGTAGAGGTCGAGGAACAGCGCCTGCTCGTGGCCGTAATAAGAGGGCTCGCAGGTGGCGATCTCGCGGCTCCAGTCGAGGGCGAAGCCGAGGCGCTTGAGCTGTCCCCGCATCGTGTCGATGTTCGACCGGGTCCATTCGCCGGGATGGACCTTCTTCTCCATCGCCGCATTTTCGGCCGGCATCCCGAATGCGTCCCACCCCATCGGGTGGAGCACGTCGAAGCCGTTCATCCGCCGGTAGCGGGCGAGCACGTCGCCCATCGTATAGTTGCGGACATGGCCCATATGGATGCGCCCCGACGGATAGGGGAACATCTCGAGCACATAGGCGCGAGGGCGGGCGCCGTCGCCGGAAGCGTGGAAGGTGCCTTGCTCCTCCCAGACCTTCTGCCAGCGCGCGTCGGCCTCGAGCGGGTTGAAACGCGCCGCCATGTCGGAAAAGCTCCTCAGCTTGCGATGGCGTTCCGGCGGAGGTCGCGGGCGCGGGTGAGGATGATCTCCTCGAGCTTCTGGACGGTCGCCGCCGCGACCGGAGCGTCGACCCACTGGCCGCCGTTGAGCACCTGCCGCGAGGCGGCGACTCGAAGGGCGTCGGCGCGAAGGTCGCGGTCGAGGATGGTCGCGGTGACCTTGACCCGCTCGTTGGGCGAGCTGGGATTGCTGTACCAGTCGGTGACCATCACTCCGCCGTTCGAATCGACCTGGGCCATGGGCGCGAAGGACAGGGTCTCCAGCGCCGCGCGCCAGAGGTAGGCATTGACCCCGATGGTCGTGATCTGCGACGCGGCGAGATCCGCCTCGCGCACCTGGTCGCCGCTGCTGCGCCCGAGCGACTTGTTGATGTCCTCGCGAACGAAATCGCAGGCGGAAAGGCCAAGGGCGCAGACGGTCGTCAGGGCCAGAATAGCAGCGCGTCGCATGAAGCTTGTGTCCTTGGAAACTACGGGGTTCGAGCGCCGTTATAGAACGCGCCACGCGGGCGGCAAGCCGTCTCTGGCCGTCTCTGGGCTGAGGGTCCGCACCCGATGGAGCCAAGCGCCGGGATGAGCGTATTGCTGTCAGGTCGATAGGGGCTGTGGAAAAGATGCAACATGCCGGAACGATTCGTGCCCGTTCCTTCCACTTCGCTGGTTTGGCCGCCCGGGACGTACTACATCGGCTGCGATACGGGAGTCGCGTGAAGTGATTGGGAAGCTCGGTGGTATCGGTGCAGCAGGAAGCGCAGCGCTCGTCGCTCTGTCGCTGATGCTCACGCCTGCCCTCGCCGCGAGCAGCCAGCCGGGCAAGAAGTCGAGGCCGACCGCCTCGTTTAGAGCCGGCACCTTCACCCCCGCCGTCGCCGATCCCCGCCTGGCCGCCGAGCTCGCCCGCCGCGGAGTCCAGGCCAACAGCTTTCGATTCACTCCGGCGCCGACATCGGTCAACCGAAGCCAGTCGATCCGGGTCGCCATCCGCGCCCGCGCCGCCACCCCCGCCGCGACCGTTCGCCGCGCCGCCGACGTGTCGGCCACCCCGGTCACGGCGATCACGCCCACCGTCTACAATCTGGGCGCCTCGGTCGGCTGGAAGCGCTTCGCGCTTTCCGGAGATGTCGACTCCGTCAAGGGCGGCACCCTGCCCGGCGGACGCAAGGCCGCCGAGGTCGGCGTAAGCTATTCGGGCAATCGCTTCACCGCCCGCGCCGAGGCCGGGGTCGCCAGGGCCGATCCCGCCACCCCGCGGATCATCGCCGAGGACGAGAGCTATACGGTCGGGGTCGGCGGCTCCTACCGGATCGCCCGCAACCTCGATGTCACCGGCGGAGTGCGCTACAAGATCCAGCGCGACCGGCTCGAGGCGATCGCGGATCCGCGCCGCGACAGCCAGGCCGTCTACGTCGGGACGGCGTTCCGCTTCTAATATCCTCCCCGTCTATGATGGGCAGGACATCCAGGCGTCGATGCCCGCCCAGCCGTAGATATTCGGCAACCGCCGGGCCTTTCGCTCGTCCACCCCGCCGAGAGCGATTATCGGGACCCTCGCCTGGCCCGCGATAATTCCGAACCGCAGTGGGCCGAGCGCCCTGGCGCCGGGATGGGATCGGGTGGGAAAGGCCGGCGAGAGGAAGACCAGAGCCGCCCCGGCGCGCTCCGCGGCCATGAGTTCCCGCAGATTGTGAGCCGAGGCGCTCCTGAACCCGCTGCCGCGCCCGCCATGCACTCCGTCGCCTCGCAACCCCTTGCCGCCGGCAGTGAGAAGCAGAAGCCGCCGGCGCTTCGCCACCCGCCGCACCCGGTCGAAGAGCTTTCGCCTCTCCGCCGGCGCGAGGCCGTAGTGGCGGAAGACCACGCCCGAGCCCTTGGGCAGCCGCTCCAGCGCCGGCCAAAGCCCTTCGCCCTGGCGCTCGTCGGTCATCAGCCAGAGGCGCGGCAGAGGCTGGCGGCGGAGCATGGCGCTTCCTATAGCAGCCGCCATGACCGGCGTATCGCCCGCACAGCGGCTTCAGGAAGTGAGGGGCGCGATCGAGCGCTCTGCCCGGCTCGCGGGCCGCCAATCGGCTGACGTCGCCCTGATCGCCGTCTCGAAGACCCACGGCGCCGTCGCGATCCGGCCGCTGATCGGGGCCGGCCAGCGCGACTATGGCGAGAATCGGGTCCAGGAGGCCCAGGAGAAGTGGCCGGCGCTCAAGGCGGAGACGCCCGGTTTGCGCCTCCACCTGATCGGCCGCCTTCAGTCCAACAAGGCCGGCGACGCGGTCGCCCTGTTCGATTCGATCCATTCGGTCGACCGGCCCACTCTGGTCGGAGCGCTCGCCGAGGCGATGGCGAAGGTGGGACGGCGGCCCGATTGCTTCCTCCAGGTCAATATCGGCGACGAGCCGCAGAAAGGCGGCTGCGCGGTCGCCGACCTGCCGGGGCTGCTGGACAGAGCGCTCGAAGCCGGGCTGCCGGTCGCCGGGCTGATGTGCATCCCCCCGGCCGAGGTCGAGCCGGCGCCCTATTTCGCGCTGCTCGCCAGGCTGGCCAGGCGGCACGGGCTCGCCGGCCTCAGCATGGGCATGTCGGCCGATTACGAAATTGCGGTGGCGACCGGGGCCACCCATGTCCGGGTCGGAACCGCCCTGTTCGGAGACCGGAGCTGAAGTTCGAGGCCCTGATCTTCGATTTCGACGGAGTGATCGTCGACAGCGAGATCCTGTCCAACGCCATACTCGCCGACGCTCTGACCGAGCTTGGCCATCCTACCTCCCTGGAACAAGCCATCGAGCGCTATATCGGCCTCAACTGGCGGGACATGGGCATCGTCATAGAGGCGCAGATCGGGCGCCCCCTCCCGGCCGACTTCCGGACGCGCGCGAAGGCGGCGTTCGAGCTCCGGCTGGACGAAGTCACCGCCGTCGCCGGAGTCGAGGCGTTCCTCGCCGCGCTTCCCCCGATCCCGAAGGCCGTGGCCTCCTCCAGCCCCACGAGGTGGCTGAGCGGATCGCTGGAGCGGTTCGGCCTGGCCGATCATTTCGGGGATCGGCTTTACAGCGCCGCCGAGCATGTCGAGCGGGGCAAGCCTCATCCCGACATTTACCTGCATGCCGCGCGGGCGCTCGACGTCCGGCCGGAGAAGGTGCTGGTCCTCGAGGACACTCCGGCCGGCGTGAAGTCGGCCCGGGCGGCGGGGATGACGGTGGTCGGCCTCTGCGCGGGCCTCCATTGCGGTCCCGGCCATGGCGAGCGGCTGCGCTCGGCCGGCGCCGGCCAGATCGCCGGCAGCTACGCGGAAGTGCTTGAATTGATTGAGCGAATCTGCGCCGGCGGCATGGCGTCAGAGCTGATGGCCGCTGCGCGATCGCTTGGTTTCCAGATAGTCACGATTGTGGAGGTTGCCGCCGGCACTGATCGGCACCCGCTCGCCTACCCGAATTTCCGCGGCCTCCAGCCCTTCGACCTTGCGCGGATTGTTGGTGAGCAGGCGAACCTCGTCCTGGCCGAGCTTCGAAAGCATTCGGGCGGCGAGCGTGTAGTGACGCTCGTCGTCGGCGAAACCGAGGCGAAGGTTGGAATCGACCGTGTCGAACCCCTGGTCCTGAAGCGCATAGGCTCGAAGCTTGTTGACGAGGCCGATGCCCCGCCCCTCCTGGCGCAGATAGAGGAGGATTCCCCAGCCCGAAGCGGCGATCGCCTCGAGCGCGGAGTCGAGCTGCGGGCCGCAGTCGCATTTGAGCGAGCCGAGCACGTCGCCGGTCAGGCATTCGCTGTGGAGCCGAACGAGCGGAGGCTTCCCCGAAGGCGTTCCGATCAGCAGGGCGACATGCTCGGCTCCGTCCTCCTCGGAACGGAAGGCGACGATCTCCCCCTGCTCGGCGAAGCGGGTCGGAAGCCTGGCGCGCGAGGCGATCCTGAGCGACGAGGCCTGCTCGAACGATTCGACATCCGCGGGCGACAGGGAAACGGTATCCTCCCCGGCGCGGCCGTCGAGGAACAAAGCGGGCAGAAGGCCGGCCCTGCGCGCCAAGGCGATCGCAGCGACGGCGGCCTGTTCGCAC
Organism: Allosphingosinicella sp.; assembly: GCA_049590095.1. Lineage (GTDB taxonomy): Bacteria > Pseudomonadota > Alphaproteobacteria > Sphingomonadales > Sphingomonadaceae > Allosphingosinicella. Next base: position 19,078 of record JBAWCC010000004.1, read on the forward strand.
CCCACTTCTCTGGCGCGGAAAGGGCCTTTCAGGGGACGCGAGAGGTCGAGCGCCGGGTCCGCGACCGCGGTCGCCTCCGCAAGGGTCATCGCGCTCCGCTCGATCCTGACCGGGCCGCTGGGCACGGCGTCGCGCTGGTTCGCCAGCTTCAGAGTTACCGCCCGGTGCCCGGAAATGAGCAGATCGGCCGGCCCACCCGAATCGAAGGCGGCGAGCGCCGCTTCGTCGGCGGTCTCGACGGCGAGAAAGCCGGTTCCCTCGATCCGGACCGGCCATCCGCGGCGAAGCGAGTCGATCGCCCGGGCGACGTCGCGCCCTCCGCTCAAACCCTGAATTCCGTGACCAGGGGGACGTGGTCCGAAGGCCGCGTCCAGGCGCGGCAGGGCTCGTGGACGACGTGGCGAAGCGCCTGGCGCGCCACGTCGGCGGTCGCCCACATATGGTCGAGGCGGCGGCCGCGGTCGTTCCTGGTCCAGTCGGGCGAGCGGTAGCTCCACCAGGTGTGGAGGCGTCCCGGCGCCGGGTGGAAATGGCGGCCGAGGTCCACCCAGTCGTTGCTCTGCTGGAGCTTCGTCAGCGCCTCGACCTCGACGGGCGTGTGGCTGACGACATTGAGCAGCTGCCTGTGGTTCCAGACGTCGCATTCCAGCGGCGCGACGTTGAAGTCGCCGACGACGATTGTCGGACAGGCGCAGGCCTCCGACCAGCGGGTCATCCGCTCGAGGAAGTCGAGCTTCTGCCCGAACTTGGGATTGATCTCGCGGTCCGGCGTGTCGCCGCCGGCCGGAACGTAGACGTTCTCGAGCCGGATCCCGCATTCGAGCCGGACCCCGATATGCCGGGCCTCGCCGTTCGCCTGCCAGTCGTGCCGTTGCTCCTCTTGCGCGGGAAGGCGGCTGAGGATCGCCACGCCATGGTGCATCCGCTGGCCGCAGACGATCTGGTGGACGTAGCCGAGACGGTGGAACATGGCCGCCGGAAAGTCCGAATCGCAGACCTTGATCTCCTGAAGGCACAAGATGTCGGGCGATTCCTCGGTCAGGAACTTCTCGACGATCTCCAGGCGCGCCCGCACGGAATTGATGTTCCAGGAAGCGATCTTGAGAGTGGAGGACATGGCTTGGGCTCTAACCGGGTCGGCCTTTGCTGTCGATGACGGGGGAGCCCCGGACGGTTAAAGGCCCCCGCTCCGGGGGCGTGGAGCGAGGGCCAACCAAGCGTGGTCTACGCGAGGCGCGATTACGGCGGCACGCCGGGCAACAGGGGGAAAACCCGACAGCGACCACCCGCAATCGCAATTGATGTTTTAGGGTCTCATTCCTGTCGCCGCGATGAATGGAGTCAGCCTTTCCGGCCTTTCGTCGGGCGCTGGAAGGTGAAGGCGCTGTCCGCGACCGGAACGTTGAAACGCTGCCCCGAGAGCTTCACCGTCGTCCGGTTGTTCTGCGCGTCGACGACGGTCCACCCCTGGAGCAGAAGGCCCGAGGGGGCGCTCCTCACCTTCGCGAAGCCGAGCGTGATCGTCCCGAATTCGGGCTTCCTGGGATCGCGCGCCTGGACCAGCATGGTCTGCGAATCGTTGCGGACCACCTTGGCGATCCGGTCGAGGTCCGGGTTCGGGTTGAGAAGCACCCCAAGCGGAGAGTTGCCGATCGGCCAGCCGTCGACCCGGCCCGTCTCATAGTCGATCATGTTGAGCTTGCGGCCGTCGGCGACGATCAGCATCGGAACGCCCTGCTGATACTGGAAGCGAAGCTTGCCCGGCCGCTTCAGGGTCATTCTGCCGGTCAGCGCCCGGCCCTTGCGGTCGGTCTGGCGGAAGCTCGCCGTCATCGTGTTGACCGCTTTCAGGTGCGCCGTGACCTGGGTCAACGGCGCGGCGGACTGGGCGACGACCGGCGCCTGCGGCGCCAGCATCGCAACGGCGGCAACCGGCGCGGCGGCAAAAGCGAGCGTCTTCAAACGCAACATCATAAAGTCTCCATCAGGTGGAATTTGGGCAGGTGGTAGCCTTTCGACCTTGAATGCCCTCTGAACCTGGGGGTTCCCTTCACCCTCTCCCTGCAGGGGAGAGGGACAGGCGAGCGAAGCTCGCCAGGGTGAGGGCGCGGCCTCGGTCGTTCAGGCCCTCACCCTCCCACCGCTTCGCGGCGGGCCCCTCCCTCTCCC
>JBAWCC010000005.1:0-5450 GCA_049590095.1 Allosphingosinicella sp.
CTCGCGCCGGGCGACGAGATTGTCGAGGCCGATCTGGACGCCGAGGATCATCAGGGTGAACGGAGTGTAGGCGATGGCGACGAACGAGGCGCCGACCAGATAGATGATCTGGAAATGCTGGAGCGCGGTGGCGAGCGGCGCGATCCAGGCCTTGTCGCCTTCCGCCAGCCGGTAGCGGCGCCTCAGCACCTCCATCCGAACCAGTCCGCCGACATGGATGAGAAGGAACAGGATCAGGCCCGGAAAGCCCTGCTCCCCGAGCATCTCGAAATAGGCGCTGTGATAGGCGCGCCCCTGGTCGATCTCGGTGCGCGCGGTGACGGTCTGAGTCCCGCCCTCGCCCTGGGTCGAGACGGTGAGCACCTCGATCTTGTTGCCGCGATAGGCGCCGAAGCCGCCGCCCAGCGGATTCTCCTGGGCGTAATTCCAGGTCCAGCTCCACACCGCGATCCGGACCTTGGCGGACGAATCCGACTGATAGCCCTGGATGGTGGACATCCGGCCGGTGAAACTGTCGGGCAGGAACGGAACCGAGGCCAGGACGAGCAGGCCTGCGCCGGCGAGATAGAGAAAGCGGCGCTTGACGTTGCGAAGCGTCAGCACGCCCAGAACGGCGATGCAGACCAGACCGGTGCGGGCCTCCGTCCCGATCGGCATCAGCAGGCAGGCGAAGACGAGCGCGGCGGCGAAAATCTTCACCCGCCAGTCGGGCGGAAACACGGTGCCGAACTTCGCGAGCCACAGGATGATCGGGATGAGCGCGATCGCGATCGTCGAGATGGTGCTGCTCTCATAGAGGTTCGAGTTGTTGGTCACCATCAGGTTGAGGACGCCGTAGCCGCCCCCCGACGCCATCGTCTTCAGCCCCCCGACGATGATGATCGCCGCGGCCGACAGGGTCAGGAACAAGAGCAGCGCCTCGATCCGAAGCTTGGAGCGCAAGGTGAGCGGAAGGAATATCGCGAAGGCCAGCGACGTCGACGCCCAGTCCCATTTCTCCGCCGCCTCGATCGGAAAGTCCGCGTTCATCGTCGTGTAGAAGCTGTAGCAGAGCAGGACCCCCAGCAGCCCCTGGCGGACGCTGAAGCGAAGGCCGCTCTTCTTCTCGAACAATAGCCACCCCCCCAGAGCGAGGCAGGCGACGTACATCGACAGCGGCAGGCTGTTCAGCAGATAATAAGAGAGGCGCTGGGGGGCGACCGTGTCGATATAGGCGTAGACGAGCACGAACAGGAACGGCCGCCGCAAGCCGAGCAGGAGCACGGCGAGCAGGAAGCCGACGAAGAAGAGGTCACGCATCCGGCCTGCCCCCGCCAAGGGTCCAGCGCCGGCTTTTCGGAGCAATCGGCTCCGTCCCCGGCGCCGGATCCTCGTCGAGGTCGGGACGGAAAAGCAGGCGCCAGGCGACGAGCAGAAGCAGCCCGTGGGTCAGGGCAAGCGAGAAATTGTCGATCATCGGAGCCGTCCCTGCCCGTGCTTCATCGCCTTTCCCTAGACTCGCGCGGTTGACGGGCCGTTAAGCTTGCCGTGGCAGAGACGGCAGGCGATGGCAGCGCTCTTCCTCGTCCGCACCCGCGACCCCGAACGCGCGCAGGCCGCGATCGACGGCGCTCGGGCGCAGTTCCGGCAACACGGTTTCTCCGGCCTTTCCGAAAAGACCCTGCCCGGCTGGCGCCTGCTTCACGCGCCGCACATCATCGGCGGTCCGGAAAGCCTGCTGGAGCAGGGCGAAGACCTCGTCGCGGTCGCCGGCACCCTGACCTTCGACGATCTCATGGGCCGGCCGGCGCTCGAAGCGCTTCTTCGCAACGTGTCGCTGCCCGAGCCGGACTGGTCGAGGCTCGGCGGGCAGTTCGTCGCGCTGGTCCGGCGCCAGGGACGTTGTTTCCTGCTCACCGACCATTTCGCCATGTTCCAGCTCTTCCACGATCCGGACATGAGCCTGTTCTCGACCTCGCTCCTGGCCGCCGTCGGCGCCTTGCCGAGAGTCTCGTTCGACCCGCAGGGCGTCTACGAGCTGGCCTTCAACGTCACCGCGACAGGCGACGACACCATCTTCAACGAGCTCCGGACGCTCGGCCCCGACCGGGCGATCGAGCTCACGCCCGACGGCGCCCGCCCTCGCGCTCTGGCCAAGCCCCTTCCCGGCTCCGTGGCGGACATGCCGATCGAAGAGCGGCTCGATCGCCACCGGGCGCCGCTGGCCGCGGTCGTCCGCCGGCACGTCCGCCACTTCGGAGATCATGTCCACTGCCCGCTTTCCGGCGGTCTCGACTCCCGCCTCGTCCTCGCCGCTTTGCGCTCCGAAGGCTGCGGCCCGCGAACCTACGTCTATGGCGGCCCGGACGACGGCGACGTCCGCATCGCAAGGCTGATCGGCGAGGCCCAGGGCTTCGAGGTCGAGTGGCTCGACAAGGAAGCGGCGCTGCAGATCTCGCCCGACGAATTCCCCGAGCGGGTCGAGCGCAATTTCCAGGAATATGACGGCCTCCCCAATTTCGGCGAATTGTTCGAGAACGGAAGCAATGCCGCCGCGCGCGACGCCCGTCACGAGGGCGGCGCCCTTTCGGCGAGCGGCGGCTGCGGCGAGATCTACCGCAATTTCTTCTATCTGCCCGACCGCCCGGTTTCGGCGAGCGCCGTCGGGCGCACCTTCTTCGCGCGCTATGCCGAAAGCGATCTCACCGGCGCGTTCGACGAGCGCGCCTTCCTTCGCAACGTCGAGGACAAGATCCTCGAGTCGCTGGGCCTCGCCGGGAACCGCGGCCGGCTGCCGAGGGCGGTGGTAGAGCAGGTTTATCCGCGCCTCCGCTGCCGGGCTCTGTTCGGCCGCGAGATCAGCCTCGAGGGGCGCTATGGCGCCTATCTGGTGCCCTTCCTCGACCGGGACGTGGTCGCCGAGGCGATGACCTTGCCGCTGGCGCTCAAGAATGCCGGCCGGTTCGAGGCGATGCTGCTCGAGGCCATCGACCCCGAGCTCGCCCGGCTCCCCTCCGTCTACGGCCACGATTTCGCCACCCCGCCGACCTTCCGGCACCGCTTCGACGAATGGTCGACCCGCTCCCGGCCGGTCTGGCTCCGGCAGAAGAGCTATGCGCTCCGGCGGCGGCTTGGGCCGGTGGCGGACGAGCATGGCGGCCTCTTGAGCCCGGACTATATGGGCCGGGTCGTCGACCTCGATTTCCCGGCGATGCGCCGCTTCTTCCATGTCGACCGGATCAACGATTCGAGCCTGATGCGCCGAATCGCCAATTTGGAATATTTCGCGCAAAGGTTGGGTTCGAAGCTGGCGGGTTAGCGCTCCCCGGCGAAGGCCGGGGTCCAGCGGCGCGAGCGGTGCGACTGGACCCCGGCCTTCGCCGGGGAACATCACTCATCCAGCGCCTACTTCCTACCGCCGCTCCAGAAGCGCTATCCCCGGCGCCACCTTATTGTCCCGGACGATCAATTTCTCCCCGCTCCAGTCGCCGACGAAGGCGGTGCGCCATTTGAAGCCCGGCACGACCGAGACGTCGTTCCTCTCGATGATCAGGCCGGCCGAGCGATTCTCGGCCCCCTCCGGCGCGACGGTGATCATCGTCGTGTGATTTTCCTTGCCCGATCCATGAACGAAGAAATTGCCGGCGATCCGCCCGGACGCTCCGTTGGACAGGTCGATCAGATAATTGGTCCTGCTTCCGCGGCTGTCGTCGAAGCTGCTGTCGAGGACCTCGATCCTGGGCGAGCGGCTCTTGAGATAATGGCCTCCGGTGCCCCGCTCGAACCGGCTGTTGGTGACCCGGAGCCGGCCGTAATCGCCGATGTAGAGGGAATGGGCGCCGTTGCCGTCGGGATCCTTGCCGAGGCCGCTGAACGTCGAATGGTCGATGCTGATCGAGCTTTCCGGATCGTTGTGGCTGAGGATCCCGCACTGCCCGTCGGCGAAGCGCGTCCAGGCGACCTGGAGGTCTCCCTGCTGGAGGCGGATTCCGGCGCCGTTGCCGTCGGCGACCCGGACGTTGACGAAGACGAGGCCGTCCACGCTGGCGCCCCGGCCGCGAAGGACCAGGGTCGCCTTGCCCTCGCAAGCGCCGCCGTCGAACACCGCCGTCCCGCGCTCCTCGGCCACGAAGGCGATCTGGCCGGCCTCCTGGACGGCGCAGTCGCGATAGCGCCCCGGCGCGATCCGGATCGTCCCCCGGGCCGGGCCGATCGCCGTCACCGCCTGCTGGAGACTTCCGAAAGCTTCGCCGGTTTCCGCGACGACGAACGGCGCCGGGCCCTGCGCCTGCGACGACGCCGAGCCGGCCATGGCGAGAGCGAGAGCGATCGCAATCCTGATCTTCATTCTGTCTCTCCTTCGGATTGCGTCCCGGCGAAGGCCGGGACCCAGTCCTTCAGTCGGTGCCGCTGGGCCCCGGCCTTCGCCGGGGAGCGGACCGGCCAAGGATAGAAATCGGCGGTTGACGGGCCGTTAAGTCTCGTCAGAGCGCGCGTTCGTAGAGGGCGTTGCCCAAGGCCTGCTCGGCCATCCGGGCGGCGGTGCGCAAGGCTGGGGAGCGCAGCGGGGACGCCTCGCAATCGAGCCGGAGGTCGCCGAGATCGGTGAAATGGGCAGTCGGAAGCCGGTCGCCTTGTTCGGCGAGAAAGCCGCACAATTTCTCGAAGCGGCGGACCAGCAGGGGATTGGCCCGCCTGCCGCCCTGGGCGGCGAGCTCGAAGCTGTGGCCGACGATGGTGACGACGGGATGGACCCGATCGGAGGAATGAAGCAAGGCGGCGCGAATCTCGGCGAAGGACACCGCGCAGATCTGGAGATGCCGGAGCCGGCCTGAACCTTGCTCGATCTGCGAGACCGGCACCTCGATCACTCCGTTCACCGAGATTGGCGCGATTTGGCGAGGCTCGATCGGGAGAGCGCTCGGATGGGGATGGTGGCTGCCGTTGTGGCTGCTGTCGTAGCGGATGCCGAGCGCCGCCAGGGCTTCGAGGGTGGCGCCGTCGGCGGCGTAGCTGCCGGAGCGGAAGGCGATTGGCGGAGGCGCTCCGGCTTCGACCAGCAGGTCGCGCGCGGTTCGGATCAGCTCGAGCTGCCTGCCGGGGTCCAGGTCGATCAGCTCGAAGACGGGGTCGGACGGGTCGGCCCAGCAGGGGTGGAGATGGAGCTGGACCTCCTGGCCCGCCTCCAGTATCGGCTCCACCATATGCCGGATCGGGTCGAGCCCGTAGACGAGCGCCGGCATCGGATCGACGAAGAAGCAGCCCTTGAGGCCGTGCTCGGCCAGCCGGCGGAGCTGATAGAGGGTCCCGACCCCGGCGGGATCGAAGCTGAGGGCGAGATTTTCCTTCCAGGAAGCGCCCCGGACATGCGCGCCCCAGCTCAGCTCGGTATCGACAGTGAGAAGGACCTGGGTCGTCATGTAATCCCTCTGCCGGGTCTCCTGCTTCCCGGCGAAGGCCGGGACCCAGTC
>JBAWCC010000006.1:0-1875 GCA_049590095.1 Allosphingosinicella sp.
TCGAGCGAATCGTAGCTCGCGTCGGTCCGCCTGTACACGGAGAAGCCGGGCCACAGCGCCGGAGCGACCGTGTCCGGCTGCCAGGCGAGAAGCCCGCCCTGCTCGACCCGGATCAGCCGCCCGGCGCTGTCGTAGCTGTTGCGGACCGCCGGGAAGGGAAGCGGCCCGCCGCCGTCGGGGCGATCGTGCCCGTCACCCGGCCGTCCGCATCGTAGCGGGTGCTCGTGACCCTATTGTCGAAATTGTAGCTGGTCGAGGCGGCGTAAGGGGCCGCGGCGGCGGGCGCGGCGGCGAGGCAGGCGGCGAGGAAACAGGCGATTGTCCGGTTCATACCGCCGTCAGCCTCGAGCGCTCCAGAACGATCTTCGCCGTCATCCGGCGCAGCGTATCATAGTGGAGAACGAGTGCGGTTCGCTACCTCAAACTAAGGCCGGTGCTGGCCAAAAGGCGGAGCGTGCACGGAAAATTTGATGGCTGTCCCGGTTTATCCCAGCGCAGACAAGACAACGCACTGAAGTTTAACTCATATTCTGAGAATAAACCTAACTAGAACATATCCCAGTCCTATTGCAGTGCCTCCAGATACCGCAATGGCAGAAATTAATATAACTGATCTTTTTAGGAGATTTGGCTTAGTTAATATTCCTAGAAAAGAATATAATGTACACATTATTAATATATAAGCTATTCCAGCATTTCTCCCTAGAGCTATGGTCAAGATCACAGACGTCAGCCCGATAATAATCGAAACCACTAATATCCCGAGGGGGGTATGAATGCGGAAGGTCATTGAGCACATCCTGACATGCCCGGCTTACAGAAATTTTCAGCAGTAAGTGGCTTATTTGCCCCCGGGAGAGAGATACCCGAGGGTATGGGAATATTCTTGGCCCCCAGTGCTCCCAAAACTCCATAAGCAAAACTATTAGAATTATAGTCATCTCCCCCCGCCGATGGTAGAAGACTATATGATTTGTTGTCGTTATAACTTTCGGCTACCGCTGTCATGCGATTGATGAGATTGTTTTCTGTGTCGCCCCTTCCAGGGGTAATTTTACCTATCTCAAAACTATCTCCAGAAAGAGTTTTGGATACATCGTTGGTTCTATTTATATCACCTACTAATGATCCAAATATACTCAGTCCGGTATCGGGACCTCCACCAATAGTCATGAAACGAGTACCGTGCTCCGTCGACTGAAATCTTTCGTCGTTTCTAAATGTTTTCTGGTCGTCAGGAACAATTACGATCTTAGCATGATATTGATTGCCGGCCACCTCGTGTATGACCAGACTGATCCTCTCCCCAGTTGGATCGACCGCATTGAGCGGATCATTCCCGACATAAGCATAGAGATTGACCTGATCGTCATACCCGATCGGGTCGACTTGCAGGAACCGTCCCAGCGTCGGCGAGTAGATGCGGGCTTTGTAATAATACATGCCCAGCTCGGGGATCCACGCCTGGCCGGTGTACTGGAACCGGCCCTGGTTGCTCGCGCCCGGGATTCCATATTCGTCATAGGTGTTGATCGACAGCAGCACCCCGCCGGGCTCGGCGGTGGCGACGATCGAGCCCTGGCGGTCGGCGTGCGGGAATCTTGGCTGGGCGAGGCCGGAGCCTTCGTACCAGTAGAGCGGGTCGTCCGAGCCGTCGCCGTGGATGTAGCGGCGGAGCATCGTGCCGGCTCCGTCATATTCGGCGACAAGCTCGTCGCCGTCATGGAGGAACCGGGTGGTGCCCGTGGCCGGGCTCGACACCTGGAACAGCCGCCCGAGCGGGTCGTAGACCAAAGCGGCGGACTTCGCGCCGCTCGCGGAGACCAGCCGGTTCTCGACGTCGTAGAGGAAGCTCGTCGATCCGTCCCAGACGAG
>JBAWCC010000007.1:0-2577 GCA_049590095.1 Allosphingosinicella sp.
ACCCCTCCACCATGCTTCGCATGGTCCCCCTCCCCACCGCTTCGCGGTGGGGAGGCAATCAGGCGAACAGCCCCCTCGCCTTCGCCATCCGCTCGACCCCCGCCGCCAGGGTCTCCGGCTTCTTCGCGAAGCAAAGCCGGACCACGCTGGTCACCGGATCCTCGGCATAGAAAGCCGACAGGGGAATGGCCGCGACGCCCGCCTCCCGCACGGCCCGGTCGCAGAAACTCAGATCGTCCGCTTCGATCCCCGAGGCGGGAAGATCGACCCCGACGAAATAGGTCCCTTCCGCCGGCAGCGTGACGAAACCCGCCTCCCGAAGCCCGGAGACCAGCCCGTCCCGGGCCTCGGCGAAATCCCCCCGCATTCCCTCGAACCAGCCGGCCTCCTTGCCCAGCCCGTAGGCCACTGCCGCCTGAAGATTGGGCGCAGTCGCGAAGGTCAGGAACTGGTGCGCCTTCGAGATCGGCCCGGCCAGCGCGGGCGGGGCGACGACCCAGCCGACCTTCCAGCCGGTCAGCGAGAAGATCTTGCCGGCCGAGCCGACCTTCACCGTCCGCTCCGCCATTCCGGGCAGGCTCGCCAGCGGGATGTGGCGGCGGCCGTCGAAGGCGACATGCTCCCAGACCTCGTCGGTCAGAACGATCGAATCGCTGCGGACGCAGGCCCCGGCGAGAAGTCCCAGCTCGTCCGCTCCGAACATCCGCGACGACGGATTGTGCGGGTTGTTGAAGACGACCAGCTTCGTCCGCTCAGTGAAGGCCTCGGCCAGCGCCTCACCGCTTATCCGCCAGTCGGGCGGGGTCAGCCTTACGAAACGCGGGACCCCGCCGGCGCGGAGAACCATCGGCAGATAGAGGTCGTAGAGCGGCTGGAAGAGAAGGACCTCGTCGCCCGGCTCGATCAGGGCGATCAGCGAGGCCGCCAGCGCCTCGGTCGCTCCCGAGGTGACGACGACCGAGTCGGGCTCGACCTTCACGCTTTGGTGCTCTCGATAGTGATCGGCGATCGCCCGGCGAAGCTCGGGCAGCCCCGCCATCGGCGCATATTGGTTGGATCCCGAGATCAGCGCCTCCGCGGCCCTGGCGACGACGTCGTCGGGCCATCCGAAATCCGGAAAGCCCTGGCCGAGATTGACCGCGCCATGCTCGACGGCCAGCGCCGACATTCGGGTGAAGACGTTGATCGGCATAGTCGCGAAGAGCGGGTTCATCGGAGCCTTATAGCCTTCTCCCGCAAGGACGGGAGGGGTATCACAGCCTGAGGCCGTGGGCGTCGATGCATAAAACACGCGGTATTGCATAATTATGCATTGCGGGGCATGGCTCCTTCCCATGATTCGCATAGCCATCCTCGGAGCCTCGGGCTTCGTCGGCGCAGAGTTGCTGAGGCTTTGCGCCCAGCACCCGCGCCTGCGCCCGGCGAAGCTGTTCGGAAGCAGCCGGGCGGGGCAGGGGCTGAACGACGTCCACCCTCATCTCGCGCTCGCTTATCCCGACATGCTGGTGAATAGTTATGCAGCGGAGGCGCTGGACGAGGGCATCGATCTCGTCTTCGCGGCTCTTCCCCACGGCCATTCGCAGGCGATCGCGCAGGACGTGATCGGCCGGGGCATAGCCTTCGTCGATCTCGGAGCCGATTTCCGGCTCAACGATCCCGCCGATTATCTGCAATGGTATGGCGAAAACCACGCTTGCGACCATTTGATGGAGCGGTTCGTCTACGGCATCCCGGAGCTTCACCGCCGGTCCATCGCGGGTTCGACCACGGTCGCCGCCGCCGGATGCTACGCCACCGCCGCGATCCTGGCGATGAAACCGCTGATGGCGCTGGTCGAGCCCGGCAGCCTGGTCGTCGACGCGGCTTCCGGGGTCAGCGGCGCCGGCAAGGCGCTGAAGGAGGAAACCCATTTCAACAGCGTCGACGAAAGCCTCGCCGCCTACGGTCTCCTCACCCACCGCCACACCGCGGAGATGGAGATGGCGCTCGGCGGCAAATTGCTCTTCACCCCCCATCTCGCGCCGATGAACCGTGGAATCCTCGCCACCTGCCACGCCGTCGCCAGAGGGCCCTGCGACCCGCTCGCCGCGCTTCGCGAGGCCTATGCGGGCGAGCCCTTCATCCATGTCTCGGAGCGTCCTCCGGCGACGAAATGGACCCTGGGCTCCAACGCCGTCCACCTCACCGCCCGCTACGACGAGCGCACCGGCCGGGTTCTCGCCATCGCGGCGCTCGACAATCTCGTCAAAGGAGCCGCCGGCCAGATGATCCAGTGCGCCAATATCATGCTCGGCCTCGACGAGACGGCCGGGCTGCCGGTCGCGGGAGTCTATCCATGAGCGTTACCGCCGCCGAGGGCTTCGTCGCCGCAGGCTGCCATGCCGGGATCAAGCGGCGGCGCTTCGACATGGCCATGGTCGCGACCGACGACCGAAAGCCGGTGGCGGCCGCGGCGGTGTTCACCCGCAACAGGTTCGTCGCGCCTCCGGTCGTCCTCTCGCGCCGCCGGCTCGCGGAGAATGGCGGCCGCGCGGCGGCGATCATCGTCAATTCGGGCAACGCCAACGCCGGGACCGG
>JBAWCC010000008.1:0-38921 GCA_049590095.1 Allosphingosinicella sp.
GCCCGAAACCCTCAGGTCGGCGGCGGCGGAAGCGCCTCCCAGCGCACCGGCGCACTGGTCAACGAGGCCGGCCGCGGCGGCGGCCTTCTCAACTCCGGAGCCACACTGAGCTACGAGATCGACCTGCTCGGAAGACTTTCCAAAGGGAAAAGAGCGGCTCGCCTCGATGCCGCGGCGAGCGCCGACCTGCTCCGCCATGCGCGGCTCCTCGTCGAGGCGGACACGGTCCAGACCTATTTCGAGATCGCCGCGCTCGACGACGAGCGTTCGATCCTGAGCAAGGCGGCGGACGATCTGGGCGCGTCGCTGAAGATATTGGAGGAGCGCGAGCGCAACGGCCTGGCGACCAGGCTGGCGGTCAACCGCGCGCGCGCCGAAGTCGCCACCGTCCGTTCCGACATCGACGATCTGGACCGTCGCCGCGCGGAGCTGGTCGGCGGCCTGGCGTTGCTGATGGGCGAGGCGCCGTCGGACATCGTCGTCCCCGGAAAGCTCGGCACTCCGCCGATCATTCCGTCGGACATCCCGAGCGCCGTCATCGCCCGGCGCCCGGACATTTCCGCGGGGTTGCGCACGGTCGAGGCCGCCCGCCAGCGGGTCGGGGTCGCCAGGGTGTCCTGGCTGCCCAGCCTCAGCCTCACCGGTGCCCAGGGCTTCGCCTCGCCTTCGCTCGGGAGCCTGCTCGGCTCGGCGACCCAGAATTTCGGGCTCGGGTTCCTGTTCTCCATTCCCGGTCTCGATGGCGGCCGGCACAAGGCCCGGGTGCGTTCTGCCCGAGCCGACCTTTCGCTGGCTTCCGCCGAGTACAGCACGCAATTGCTGACGGCCCTGCGCGACGTCGACAACCAGCTCAGCGCGGTGCGGATATTGGGCGACCGGGCCGAAACCCTGCGCTCGATCGCCGACGATGACGAGGTGCTGGCGAAGATGCTCAAGGCACGTTTCGAAAACGGCCTGATCAGCCAGCTCGAATATGTCGACGGCCTTCGAGTGATACTCGAGCACCGCCGGACCGCGGTTCAGGTCAACATCGCCCGCTACGTCGCGACCATCGGCCTGATCCGGGCCCTGGGAGGCGGATGGGGGGTGCCTCAGCCCGCCGCCGACCGCCTGGCGACAAGCGGCCCGTCCCAGCCCGGCCGCTAGTTTCCGGCTGGTGGCGGCGGCGCCGGCCGACTAACGCGCCATGGTGAGCTTCGCCGTCGATCTGGACCATTTCGCAGCCTTGGCTCGTGATCTCGCGGGAGCGGCCCGGCTCGAAACGCTGCCGGGCTGCAGGGGCGGCCTGGCGGGAGTCGAGAACAAGCTGGACGAGGGTTTCGATCCGGTGACCGAGAACGACCGGAATTCGGAGATGGCGATGCGCCGGCTCATCGAGAGCCGGTTTCCGGACCATGGGATCGTCGGAGAGGAGCTTCCGGACCGGCCGGCTTCCGGGCGATGGTCCTGGTCGCTCGATCCGATCGACGGAACGCGTGCCTATATTTGCGGTCTGCCGAGCTGGACGACCTTGATCGCGCTGCTCGACGACGGGGAACCGGTGCTCGGAGCGGTCGACGTTCCAAGGCTCGACGAGCTTTATCTGGGCCATGCAGGAGGCGCGCGCATGTTCGGCGGGGGCGGTGAGGAAAGGAGTCTCGCCGCCAGTTCCTGCCGGCGACTCGCGGACGCCCGGCTGTCGACGACCGATCCTTACCTCTTCGAAGGCGCCGAAGCGGAAGGGTTCGAGCGGCTTCGGCGATCGGCCCGGCTAACCCGCTACGGCCTCGACGCCTATGCCTATGCCCTCGTCGCCGCCGGGAGCCTCGACATCGTCGCGGAATCGGGTTTGAAGCCGCACGATTACAACGCCCTGGTGCCGCTGGTCCGGGCGGCGGGTGGGGCGGTGTCGAACTGGAGCGGCGGCACCGATCTCTCCGCGGGGCAAATCGTCGCCGCCGCGAGCGAGACTTTGCTCGAGGAAGCGTGCCGACTTCTGACCGGCTAGACTTCGTCCTCTTGAGGCGGATGTGTTTCCCGGCGAAGGCCGGGACCCAGTCGCACCGCCCGCGCCGCCGGACCCCGGCCTTCGCCCGGGAAAAGAGCTTCAACCTTATCGAGACGGAGTCTAGCCTTCGTGCCGACGGCGAAGCACCGCCGCGACCTCCTTCCAGCCGAAGCCGCGAGCCTCCATCAGCACGGTGACGTGGTAGAGGAGGTCGGCTGTCTCCTCGATGCAGCCCTGGCGGTCGCGGCTGACGGCGGCCAAAGCGAGCTCGACGCCTTCCTCACCGACCTTCTGCGCGACCTTGTCCGGCCCAGCCGAGAGGAGCCGGGCGGTGTAGCTCGTCGCGGGGTCGCCCCCCGCTCGGCCGGCCACGATCCGGCTGAGCGCGCCGAGGAGGCCGGCCCCGTCCAGATCGCCGCCGAAGCAGCTCGCGGTGCCGAGATGGCAGGTGGGGCCGGCGGGATCGGCCCTGACGAGGAGAGCGTCGCCGTCGCAATCGGCGAGCACTTCGCTCACCGTCAGCACGTTTCCGCTGGTCTCGCCTTTCTGCCACAGCCGCCCCCTGGAGCGGCTGTGGAAGACGGCGCGGCCCTTCTCGAGCGTCGCCGCGAGCGCCTCCCGGCTCATATAGCCCAGCATCAGCAATTGGCCCGTCGCCATATCCTGGACCACGGCCGGGAGCAGGCCCCCCATCTTCTCCCAGGCCAGGGTATCGATATCGGCGGCGCTCAGCGGCGCATTTCGATCCCGCATGATGCAAGATACTCCTTCAGCTCCGCGATCGGGACGAGGCGGTCGTGGAAGATGGTGGCGGCGAGCGCTCCGCTCGCCCCCGCTTCGAAGGCGTCCCGGAAATGCTCCGGGGCGCCCGCTCCACCCGAAGCGATGACCGGAACCGAAGTCGCCGCGACGACGGCGGCGGTGTGGGCGAGGTCGTAGCCGGTGCGGACTCCGTCGCGCCGCATGCAGTTGAGAACGATCTCGCCGGCGCCGCGCCGGGTCGCCTCCCGCACCCAGTCGACGGTTCGGCGGCCGGAGTCTCGGGTCGCTCCGGGGGAACCGGTATATTGCTTCACGCGATAGTCGCCGCCGGCCTCCAGGCTGTCGACCCCGAGGACGACGCACTGGCTCCCGAAATCGCGGGCAAGCTCCTCGATCAGCTCCGGGCGCTCGAGGGCGGGCGAGTTGATCGAGACCTTGTCGGCGCCGGAATCGAGACAGGCGGCGGCCTGGTCGCGGGTGCGGACTCCGCCCGCGACGGCGAACGGTATGTCGATCTCGCGCGCGATCCGCCGGACCCAGGAAAGATCGAGGCTTCGCCGCTCGGCGCTTGCGCCGATGTCGTAGAAGACGAGCTCGTCGGCGCCTTCCTCGCAATAGCGAACCGCGCTCTCGACGATGTCGCCGGCGTCGCGATGATCGCGGAATTGAATTCCTTTGACGACCCGGCCGTCCTTCACGTCCAGGCAGGGGATGATCCTACGCGCAGGCATTCAGGGCCTCCGCGAGGTCGATGCGCCCCTCCCACAGGGCCTTGCCGACGATCGCCCCGGCAGTCCGGAGCCGGCGAAGGTCGCCCAGCGACGAGACTCCGCCGGAAGCCTGGATGGCGAGGTGGGGGAGTCGTTCACCGGCTTCCAGGAGCAGTTGGAAGTTCGGACCGGCGAGCATTCCGTCGCGGCCGATGTCGGTAAGGAGGAGGTGCCGCGCCTCCGGGTAGAGCGAAGCGACGTCCCAGAGGCTTCGGCCCGAATCCTCGGTCCAGCCCGCGGTCGCGACCAGCGGCACGCCGTCGACGAGTCGCACGTCGAGCGAGAGAGTGATCCGCTCGCCGCCGAATTCCCGAAGGAACTCGCGGACGCGGTCGGGGCGGTCGACGGCGAGGCTTCCGACGACGATCCGCCGCACGCCGGCGTCGAACATCCGGGCCAGTTGATCGCGCGTGCGAAAGCCGCCGGCGACCTGAAGGCTGAGCGGCACCTCTCGAGCGAGGCTTGCGATCGGCGCGTGTTGCACCGGTTCGCGGGCCCGGGCGCCGTCGAGATCGACGACATGGGCCCATTCGGCGCCTTCCGCGGCAAAGCGGCCGAGGGCTTCGGCGGGATCGCCGGGGTAGGTCGTTGCCTCGTCGAAGCGGCCCTGGGCCAGCCGCACCACCTGGCCGCCCATCAGATCCATCGCGGGATAGAGAATCATCGTTCGAGCCAGTCGCGAAGGAAGCGGGCGCCCGGCTCGCCCGAGCGTTCCGGGTGGAATTGCGCGCCGAGCCTGTTGCCGCTCCGAACCACGGCCGGGATGCAGCGTCCGTAATCCGCGCTCGCCACCGTCTCCGGGCCCGGATCGCAGGCGAAGCTGTGGGCGAAATAGACATAGTCGCCGGAGCGAAGGCCTGAAGTTTCGTCACGGACCTCGAGCCGGCTCCAGCCCATGTGCGGCACCGGAAGGCCAGGCGCGGGCTCGAGCTTGCGGACCCGCCCCGGGATGAGGCCCAGGCAGTCGGAGTCGTCCTCGTCGCTGCCGTCGAACAGGAGCTGCATGCCCAGGCAGATGCCGAGCAGCGGCTGTCGAAGCCCCCGCAGAACCGGCGCCAGCCCTCGCGCCTCGATCTGCTTCATGGCGTAACCGGCGGCTCCGACGCCCGGCAGGACTACCTTGTCCGCGGTGGAAATTTCCTCCGCCTCTCCGGTGACGGCCGGATCGATCCCGAACCGCTCGAAGGCGATCCCGACGGAGCCGATATTGCCGCACCCGATATCGACGATGACGAGCTTCACAGCGTTCCCTTGGTGCTGGGAAGCGCGTCGCCGTGCCGGGCCAGCGCCTGGCGCAGGGCCCGGCCGAAGGCCTTGAAGCAGGCTTCGGTCTTGTGGTGGTCGTTCTCGCCCTCGACCCGGACGTGGATCGCCGCCCCGAGGCTTTCGGCGAGGCTTCGGAAGACGTGGCGGGTCATCTCGGTGGGGTAGGCGCCGATGTGGCTCGCCTCGAAGCTTCCCTCGAAGACGCTGTAGGGGCGGCCGGAGAGATCGATCAGAACGTGCGCCTCGGTTTCATCCATCGGCAGCGAGAAGCCGAAGCGGCCGATGCCCCGGCGGTCGCCGAGCGCGCGGGAAAGGGCGCCGCCGAAGGCGATCGCGCAATCTTCGATACTGTGGTGGCCGTCTATCTCCAGATCGCCCTCGCAGGAGAGGATCAGCGAGAAGCCGCCATGCGCCGCCACCTGGTCGAGCATATGGTCGTAGAAAGGGATTCCGGTTTCGATCCGGCGCGGAGAGGCGCGGTCGAGGTCGACGGCGACCGCGATCCGGGTCTCCTTCGTATCGCGCACCAGCTCGGCGTACCGGCCGGGCGCCGCTTCGGACGTCACATCGAAAGCGGCGAGCGCGGCCGCGTTCTCGGCTTCGGTGCCGATGGTGAGGCGAACTCCGCCCGGCGCCGCGTTCGGCCGGAACCTCACCCTGATGCCGAGGCTCTTGAGCTTCGCGGCCAGGCCCTCCGGATCCTCGACCTCCAGGAAAAGGAAATTGCCCCCTCCCGAGCGAAGGCGCCTGACGAGGGGCGATCCCGCCAGCAGTCCGGCCAGCCGTTCCCGATCGGCCCTGATCCGCGCGATCCGCTCCCGATGGACGGCCCGGCGGGAAGGAGCCAGCGCCGACATCGCGGCCTCGATGGAGAGGCTCGGCAAAGGGTAGGGCGGAAGCGCCCGGGCGGCGATTCCAGCCAGCTCCGCATCGCCGATGAGGGCGCCGACCCGGGCACCGGCGAGTCCGAACGCCTTGGAAAGGGTCTTGAGCACGACCAGGTTCGGCCGCCGCGTGGCTTCTTCGGCCAGGCTCGGAGTGTCGGAGAATTCGAGATAGGCTTCATCGAGGACGATGATCGATTCCGGCAAAGCGTCAGCGACCCGAAGCACGTCGGCCGGAGCGATCGGGTTGCCGGTGGGATTGTTCGGAGAGCAGAGGAAGACGAGCTTCAGCGAAGGCTCGCCCCTCACCGCGTCGAGCAGCCTCTCCGGCTTGAAGTCGAAATCCTCGTCGAGCCGGGCCTCGATCACCCGCGCGCCCTGGAGGCGCGCGAAATGAGCGTAGGCGGAGAAGGTCGGGAGGCAGACCGCGACGCAATCCTCGCCGGGGCGGCAGAAGGCGCGGACGAGGATGTCGATCGCGTCGTCGCCGCCGCGGGTGACGACCAAAGCTGGCGGAGCAACTCCATACAGCGCCGCCATCGCCTTCTTCAGGCGCGCCGGCTGCGGCTCCGGGTAGCGGTTGAGTCCCGCCGCCAATGCGCCCTCCATGAGCGGCGCAAAGGGATTTTCGTTCGCGTCCAGCTTGATCGCATCGCCGCCGAACGAATCGTTGACGTTGGCCGCGATGTCGAACTCCGGGAGCTCGAGGATTTCGGGACGGGCGAGACGGCGCGCCAGCGAGGTCATGTCAGCGCCACCTCGAGGCGCGCGTCTGCGGCCCGGGCATGGGCCTCCAGCCCCTCCAACCGGGCGAGTGCGGCAGCGGGACGGGCGATCCGCAGAACGGCCTCGGGCGTGACGCTCTGGACGCTGATCGCCTTGAGGAAGGTGTGGACCGAGACCCCGCTCCACGCCCGAGCCGCGCCGTCGGTCGGCAGGACGTGGCTTGAGCCGGCCAGATAATCGCCGAACGTTTCCGCCGCTCCATAGCCGGCGAAGACGGCGCCGGCGTTGCGGACCAGTGCGATGAGCGGCTCCGGGTCGGCGACAGCGAGCGACAGGTGCTCGGGCGCGTATGAGTTGGCGATGCCCGCCGCCTCGACGAGATCCGCGCAGAGGATGATCCGCGCCTCGGCGAGCGAGGCCCGGGCGATGTCGCCGCGGGGCAGAGTTGCAAGCTGCGCCGTCACCTCTGCCCCGACCTTGTCTGCGAGGTTGGCGGCAGGGGTGACGAGCAGCACTTGTGCCGAAGGATCGTGCTCGGCCTGGCTGAGCAGGTCGGCCGCGACCGTGGCCGGGTCGGCGCCCGAGTCCGCCAGCACCAGGAGTTCGCTCGGCCCGGCAGGCATGTCGACCGCCGGGCCGCCGACGAGGGAGGCGACGAAGCTCTTGGCCTCCGCCACCCAGGCGTTGCCGGGGCCGCATATCTTGCCGACCGGAGCGATGTCGCCGGCGCCGAAAGCGAGGGCGGCGATCGCCTGGGCTCCGCCCGCGGTCCAAACCGCTTCGATCCCGCATATCTCGGCGGCGAGGGCGATCACCGGGGCCAGCCCGCCCTCGGGCCGAGGCGGAGTGACCGTCACCATTTCACGAACGCCCGCGGCCCGCGCCGGCAAGGCAAGCATCAGCAAGGTGGAGAAAAGGGGAGTCCGGCCGCCCGGGATGTAAAGGCCGACCCGGTCGATCGGCCGCCAGATCTTGCGCACCGTCAGGCCCGGCATCGTCTCGACCCGATGCTCGGCCGGGAGGCTGCCTTCGTGGAAGGCCCGGATGTTGACGGCGGCAAGCTCGATCGCCTCCACCTGCTCCGGCGCCAGGCACCGCCGCGCCTCAGAGGCGACGGGCGCCACCGGCACCAGCCGGGGCGCTTCGCCGTCGAGCCGAAGGGCCTGGGCCGCAAGTCCCGTCCAGCCGCGGCTTCGAACGTCCTCCACGATCGCCCGAACCGCCGCCTGAAGATCCGGGTCCGTCCGCTGCGCCGGCCGTGCAAGCGCCTCGCGGCGGCCGGCCGCGTCGAGCCGGTTCCATTCGATCGTCTTCACATCATCATCTTTTCGATGGGGAGGACCAGGATCGCCGAAGCTCCGGCCGCCTTCAGCTTCTGGAGGGTCTCCCAGAACACCGATTCCTGGCAGACGGCGTGGACCGCGAACTGGCCCGCCCGGCCGTGCAGGGGAAGGATGGTCGGAGCCTCGGCGCCGGGAAGAAGAGCGGTGATTTCCCGGAGCGATTCTCCGGGCGCGTTCAGCATGATATATTTGGACTCCTTGGTGGCGAGCACGCCTTCGATCCGGCTGAGCAGCCGTTCGCCCTGCTCGCTCTTCGCCTCCGAAACGGGCTTCTTCGTCCGGATCAGCACCGCCTCGCTGTCGAAGACGGTCTCGACCGCTCGAAGCCCGTTCGCCTCAAGGGTCGCTCCGGTGGAGACGAGATCGCAGATGAAGGGCGCGATCTGAAGCCTTGGGGCAAGCTCGACGGCGCCGTTCATCTTCACGACCGTCGCGACGACGTCGTTGCGCTCCAGGAATCGCTGGACGATTCGCGGGTAAGTGGTGGCGATCCGGGCGCCCCGGAGCGAGGCCGGGCCCGAATAATCGGTCGATTCGGGCGCCGCGAGCTTCAGGGTGCAGCGGCCGAAACCGAGCGGCGCGACCACCTCGACCTGCGGCACGGATTCGCCGAGCGCGAATTCCTCGAGCACGTTCTCGCCGACGATTCCGAACTCGCAGACTCCGTCGCCGACGAAGGTCGGGATATCGTCGTCCCGAACCAGCATCAGATCGGCCGGGAAATTCTCCACCCGCGCCGTGAGCGCGTTGCGGCCGCTCTGGATCCGAAGGCCCGAATCCCTGAGCAGGCCCAGACTGTAGTCGGAGAGCCGGCCGGACTTCTGGATCGCGATGTGAAGCCGGGTTTCGTCAACCAGCATTGCCGGCTCCCAGGGCGTCTATCGCCCGCCGATAGCCTCCGTTGCGCTCCTCGCGAAGGAAGCGTGCGACCCGGACGACTGTGGTCGTGCTGACCCCGGTCGCGTCGTGTATCTCGCGGTAGGAGAGGGCGGTTCCGTCGAGCAGCCGGGCGACATGCCAGCGTTCGGCCAGCGTCCTGATCTCGGCCGGAGTGCACAGGTCGAGCAGGAGCCGTTTCATCTCGGAGGCAGTCGCTGGCGTCAGCAGCGCCGCGCACAGTTCCGCGGTGAGTGC
The DNA here is from genome assembly GCA_049590095.1 of Allosphingosinicella sp. Lineage (GTDB taxonomy): Bacteria > Pseudomonadota > Alphaproteobacteria > Sphingomonadales > Sphingomonadaceae > Allosphingosinicella. The sequence goes on from JBAWCC010000008.1 coordinate 8,873, forward strand.
CTCCTGGTCGCGCGTCGGTGAGATGGGGGGGGGTTCGGTCACGTTCCTGTTCCAATGTACTATCACGCTGGTACAATTAGAGCGCTCCAGCGGAGGGCGCAAGTCCCATTTTTCCGCCGCTCGGCGCCTGAGTTGCCAAGGTTTTTCAAGTGGCGCAGGTAATGCTAAAGACCGAATGTGACGGCATTCGGCGCAATAGACAGGCTCAAGGGGGGCGAAGGGCTGCTCGCCTCGATCGAGCACAGTCCGATCGCTTCGGTAATCACCGACCCACGATTGCCGGACAATCCGATCCTGGCGGTGAACCAGGGCTTTTGCGAACTCACGGGCTATGAGCGGGATGAGGCGATCGGCCGCAACTGTCGATTCCTGGCCGGACCGGATACCGAGCCGGACTCTCGCGCAACCCTTCGTCGCGCGGTCGAGGACGGGCGGCCGGCGCTTGTCGAACTCACCAATTATCGCAAGGACGGAAGCGCTTTCCTAAATGCGGTAATGATCGCGCCCGTGTTCGGCGAGGACGGTGAAGTCGCCTATTTCCTAGGTTCGCAGATGGATGTCGGCGCCGGCTCCGGCATCTCGGTCCCGCGCCGGCAAAGAGCGGAGGAGCTGGTGAGCGCGCTTACTCCGCGCCAGCGTCAGGTGCTCGAGCATATGATCGCGGGCTACCGCAACAAGCAGATCGCGGGCCTGCTCGCCATCGACGAAAAGACGGTCAAGATGCATCGGGCGAGTCTTTTGACGAGGCTCGGCATCGGAAGCTCCGCGGAAGCGGTCCGGATCGGGGTGGAGGCCGGAGTCCAGCTCAGTGATCACGGCTGATCGCGAAGCGGGCGATCGCCGCGAGCAGGTCGGCGTCGTTGCCGAAATCCTGAAGATGCTCGACAGCCTGATCGACGAGTAGGCTCGCCTGGCGACGGGCCCGCTCGACTCCGAGCATGGTGACGAAGGTGACCTTGCCTTGGTCGTCGTCCTTTCGAAGCTTCTTGCCGACCCGGCTTTCGTCGCCGTCATGATCGAGCAAATCGTCCGCGATCTGGAAGGCGAGGCCGAGGCAATGGGCGTAGCCTCGAAGGCTCGTCCGATCCTCGGCCGACGCCTCTCCCATGATCGCTCCGGCTTCGACGCACCAGCCGATCAGTGCGCCCGTCTTCAGCCGCTGGAGCCGGGTGATGGAGTCCAGGTCCGGAGTCTCGGCCGGGAACAGGTCGAGCATCTGCCCGCCCGCCATCCCGCCGGCGCCGGCCGCGCGGGCAAGCTCGAAGACGAGCTCGGCGCGGATATCGCCGGACACGGGCATCGCCGGATCGCCCAGCAGCTCGAAGGCGAGCGCAAGCAGGGCGTCGCCGGCCAGCACGGCCGTGGCCTCGTCGAAGGCGCAGTGCACGGTCGGCTTGCCCCGGCGAAGCTCGTCGTCGTCCATGCAGGGGAGATCGTCGTGGATGAGCGAATGGACATGGACGCATTCGACCGCGAGTCCGGCCCGGATCGCGCTCTCGCGGGCCACCCCGAAGAGCTCCGAAGCGGCGACTGCGAGCAGCGGACGAAGCCTCTTGCCGCCGCCGACCGCGGCATAGCGCATCGCCTGGTAGAGGCGCCGGCGCGGATCGGGCGGGTCGGGCAGGATCGTTTCGAACAGGGCGTCGATGTCGGCCGCGGCGCGGCGCATCGACGGACCGAGGACGACGGCGGCGCGGACGGTGTCGATCATCGTCATCCGATCGCCACCCGCCTGAACTCGGTGGTTTCCTCCATGGCGCTGACTTCCTCGATTCGGAGGCGGTAGCTTGCCCGAAGCGCGTCCAGGATGTCGGTTACCACGCTTTCGGGAGTCGAGGCCGCCGCGGTGATCCCGAGCGACCCGCCGCTCGGGAGCCGCGACCAGTCGAGCTCCTCCGGACCGGTGACTCGCTGGACCGCGGTGCAGCCGGCGGCGACGGCGAGCTCGGCGAGGCGGCAGGCGTTGGAGGAGAAGCTCTCGCCGGCGACGATCATCGCATCGGCGCGCCCCGCGATCGCCCGAACCGCCGCCTGCCGGTTCGTCGTCGCGTAGCAGATGTCGCCGGCGGCGGGCCGGGCGACGTCCGGGAATCGGGCGTCGAGCGCCGCGATCACTTCCGCCGCCTCGTCGACCGAGTAAGTGGTCTGGACGGCCAGGGCGAGCCGCTCGCCGGCCGGGAAGGGGAGGGCATGGACGTCGGCGGCGCCGCGGATCACCGAGACGCTTCCCGCCGGAGCGTGTCCCAGGGTGCCGACGATTTCCGGATGGCCGTCATGCCCGAGCAGGACGATCCGGCGGCCGTTCTCGTGATGTCGCCGCACCTCCCGGTGAACCTTGGCGACGAGCGGGCAGACGGCGTCGTAGGCGATGAGGCCGCGGGCCGCCGCCTCCTCGCGAACGGCGGGCTCGACCCCGTGCGCCGAGAGGATCACGACCGCGCCTTCGGGCACCTCGTCCAGCTCTTCCACGAAGATCGCGCCCTCGGCTTCCAGGGATCTCACCACCCGCAGATTGTGGACGATCGGCCGGCGGACGTAGACCGGGGCGCCATGGACCCGGAGCGCGTCCCGCACCGCCTGGATCGCCCGCCGGACGCCGGCGCAGAAGCCGCGGGGCGAAGCGAGCAATATGTCGAGGACGGGAAGGCCTGTACGGGCGTCAGAGTCGATCATCGCATCCTTGCTCGTCGCCCCCGCCGCAAAGCCTAGGGGTCGGGACAAGGTGAATCCACATGGACTAAAGCAGGTATTGCATGCGGACGGTTTCGCGAGTGAAGCCGGCCTTCAGATCGATGCGTACCTGCCGAAACTTCGGCGCTCCGAAGCGCACCACCGGATTTCGCGAAAAGCCGAAGCCCTCGCGCGGGATGCCGAGCAGCACGTCCAGCTTTTTGTTGCGATTCTCGTCGTGAAAGATCGCGACGGCATAGCCGCCCGGCGCGAGGCCCGTGAACCGCACCGGTCCGGTAGCGGCCGGGACGCTTCGAGTGACCGCCCGGGGGTCTTTCTTGCAGTCGGGAAAATGGACGGGCTCGCGGGTCAGGCAGAGGTGAAGCACCCCCTTATGGTTCCGAAGCTTCTCGATCGAGATTTCGATGTCGGCGGTCGGAGCGTTGGAGGCGACGAGGAGGAAGGCGAGCGGCGCGAGGCACAGGCGTCTGGGCATAGCGCTCCGCGCTATCCGGATGAGGGCGGGGCCGCCATATGGTCTTTAGGCTGGGGTCGGCGATGACCGGGCAGAAACCGAGACTGATCATCGCGGGCGGCGGCCTCGCCGGTTGCCTCGCCGCGCTCGCCCTCGCGGAGCGGCGCCCGGACGTCGACTCGCTCATCGTCGAGGAAGGGAAATGTTTCGGCGGGACTCACGTCTGGTCCTTCTTCGACGCGGACGTGGCCGGCCCCGACCGATGGCTGGTGGAGCCCCTGGTCGGGCATCGCTGGAGCGATCACGAGGTGCGCTTCCCGAACCGCTTCCGGACTCTGGGCTTCGGCTACAACAGCGTCCGGTCGGCCGATCTCGATGCGCGCATGCGCTCGGCACTGGCCCCCGGGCGCTATCGGCTCGGCGCCCGCATTGCGGAACTCGGCCCGGGCCACGTCGCTCTTGCGAGCGGCGAGCGCCTCGAGGCGGAGGCGGTGATCGATGCCCGCGGCGCCGGACCGAATTCGAAGCTCGACCTGGCGTGGCAGAAGTTCGTCGGACTGACCTGCCGCTTCGAGGGCGGCCACGGAGTCGAGCGGCCGATCATCATGGACGCCTGCGTCGAGCAGGACGACGGCTATCGATTCGTCTACAATCTGCCTTTCAGCGCCACCGAGTTGCTGGTCGAGGATACTTATTACTCGACCTCGCCCATTCTCGACGTGCCGCTCGTTCGCTGCCGGGTGGGCAGCCATTTGCGGCGCCGGGGGCTGGATCCGACGGAAGTCCTGGCTCAGGAGGCCGGCGTGTTGCCCATCCTCCTCGGCGGCCGGCTGGAGGACCTTTGGAGCGCCTCCGAACCGCCCGTGGCGAGACTCGGTCTTCGCGGCGGCTTCTTCCATCCGACGACCGGCTATTCCCTCCCCGACGCCGTCCGCAACGCAATTCTGCTGACCGAGCAGCCCGAGCTGACGAGCGGCGCCCTCCACTCCGTCTTCCGCGACCGCGCGTCGGCGCTGTGGCGCCAGCGCCGTTTCTACCAGCGGTTGAACCGTATGCTGTTCCGGGCCGCGGAGCCCAGGCGGCGCTACCGGGTCCTCGAGCATTTCTACCGACTCCCCGAGCCTTTGATCGCGCGCTTCTATGCGGGCCGGCTGACGGCCCTCGACAAGCTCAGGATATTGAGCGGCCGCCCGCCGGTGCCGGTGGGCCGAGCGATGACCGCGCTTCGCGAGCGCCGCGCATGACTCGGACCGCCGCCGTCATCGGCTCCGGCTTCGGCGGGCTGGCGCTCGCCATCCGGCTCCAGTCCGCCGGGATCGCCACCACGATGATCGAGGCCCGGGACAAGCCCGGTGGGCGCGCCTATTTCTGGGAGAAGGAAGGGCATGTCTTCGACGCCGGGCCGACCGTCATCACCGACCCCGCCTGCCTCGCCGAATTATGGTCGCTAAGCGGCGCCGACATGGCGCGCGACGTCGAGCTTCTGCCGGTCTCGCCTTTCTACCGCCTGTCCTGGCCCGACGGCACGATCTTCGACTATGTCGACGACGACGCCCGCCTCGCCGAGCAGATCCACGCGCTCGAACCGGCCGATGTCGAAGGCTATCGCCGCTTTCTGGACTATTCGGCCGGGGTCTATGTCGAAGGCTATGAGAAGCTCGGCGCGGTGCCCTTCCTCGACTTCAAATCGATGATCAGGGCGGCCCCCGCGCTGGCACGCTATCAGGCCTGGCGCTCCGTTTATTCGATCGTGTCCGGCTTCGTCCGCAACGAGAAGCTCAGGCAGGCCTTGTCCTATCACACCCTACTCGTCGGCGGGAATCCGCTGACGACCAGCGCCATCTACGCGCTGATCCACAAGCTCGAACGGGACGGCGGCGTGTGGTTCGCTCGCGGCGGCACCAATGCGCTGGTGAGCGGAATGGTCCGGCATTTCGAGCGCCTGGGCGGGACCGTTCGACTGGGCGATCCGGTCGAACGGATCGAGACCGCGGGCGGCCGTGCCACGGGAGTCCGCACCCGGAGCGGATGGAGCGGCCGGTTCGACGCGATCGCCTCCAACGCCGACGTCGTTCGAACCTACGACATGCTGGGCCATTCCCGGGGCCGCCAGGCCGCCGCCAGGCTGCGCCGAAAACGCTTCTCGCCCTCGCTGTTCGTCGTCCATTTCTCGACGAGCGGCGAATGGCCGGACGTTCCCCATCACTCCATCCTGTTCGGGCCCCGCTACAAGGAGCTGCTCGGCGAGATCTATCGAGGGAGCATTCTGCCCGACGATCCGTCCCTCTACCTCCATCATCCGACCGCGACCGATCCGGCCATGGCGCCGCCCGGCAAGTCGACCTTCTACGTGCTTGCGCCCGTGCCCCACCTCGGCCGGGCCCCGCTCGACTGGGAGACGGAGGGACCGGCTTATGCTCAGCATATCCTGCGAATTCTCGAACAGCGCGTTTTGCCCGGCCTCTCCGAGCGGCTCGAGATCCTCTTCCATTTCGGGCCCGCGGAGTTCGAGAGCGAATTGAACTCGCATCTGGGTTCCGCCTTCAGCCTCGAGCCGCTTCTGACCCAGAGCGCCTGGTTCCGGGTGCACAATCGCGATGACAAGATCCCCAATCTCTATTTCGTCGGGGCCGGGACTCACCCGGGCGCCGGAATCCCCGGCGTCGTCGGAAGCGCCAAGGCGACCGCGAGGCTCATGGCCGAGGACCTCCTGGGATGAACCGGGCCGAGCTCGTCGCCGCGGCCGGGGAGACGATCCGGCACGGCTCGAAATCCTTCCACATGGCGAGCCGGCTGTTCGACCGGAGAACCCGCGAGCGCGCCTGGCTCCTCTACTGCTGGTGCCGCCATTGCGACGACGTCTGCGACGGCCAGGCGCTTGGTTTCGCCTCGGGCCGCGCTCCGGGCTCCGTCCATGATCTCGCGTCGCTTACCGGCCGGGCCGTCGCCGGCGAGGCGACCGGGATTCTGCCTTTCGACGCCCTGGGGGCCCTGCTGGCCGAATGTCCGGTGCCGAATCGCTACATCGTCGATCATTTGGAAGGGTTCGCCCTCGACGTTCATGGCTGGCGCCCGAGCGACGAAGCGGATCTGCTTCGCTATTGCTACCATGTCGCCGGAGCGGTCGGCTGCATGATGGCGGTCGTCATGGGCGTCGACCCGGAGGAAGAGGAGATTCTGGCGCGAGCCTCCGATCTCGGAATCGCGTTCCAGCTCTCGAACATCGCCCGCGACTTGCGCGACGACCACGAGGCGGGGCGCTGCTATGTGCCGGACGAATGGATCGAGCTTCACGGCCTCGACCGCCGGGACCCACTCCGGCCCGACCGGAGAGAGGCGCTGGTCGCCGTTGCCCGGCGTCTCACCGATCTCGCCCTGCGCTACGAGGCCTCGGCCCATGCCGGGGTGGCGAAGCTGCCGTTCCGGGCGCGCTGGGCGGTGCTGGCGGCGGCGCGGGTCTATGGAGCGATCGGCCGCCGGGTGGCGTCACTGGGCGCTTCGGCCTGGGAGACTCGAGTGACGGTGCCGCGCCGGAAGAAGCTCTCATTCCTCCTGCCGACCCTGGTCGAAGCGATCCGGGCGCGCTGAGCCGATGGCGCATTTCGCGCTCGTCGCGCCGCCGCTGCGCGGTCATTACCGGCCACTCTCCAATCTCGCCGCCGAGCTGATCGCGCGCGGCCACCGGGCGACTTTCGTGCACCATCCGGACGCGGCGCCGCTGGTCGAGGCCGAAGGGGCCGGCTTCGAGGCGCTCGGCCGGAACGCCGCGCCGGTCGCGAGCTGGACGGACCCGATGGCAAGGATCCGCGGCCTGATCGGCCTCGGCGGAACCATGGACGGAATGATCCGATTCACCGACATGTTCTGCGGCGAAGGACCCTCGGCGCTTCGGAGGATCGGCGCGGACTCGTTGATCGTCGACCAGATGGAGGCGGGCGGCGGGCTCGTCGCCGAGCATCTCGGTCTTCCGTTCGCCAGCATCGCGGTGACCGTCCCGATGAATCGGGAGCCGGGAGTGCCGCCGCCCTATCTCGGCTGGCGCTACATTCCCGGCGAGAGGGGGCGGAAGCGGAATCTGGGCGGGTGGCGGGTCTGCGACCTGCTGATGCGGCGGGTCGGCGACGGGATCGAACGCAATGCCCGGAGCCTCGGCCTGCCGCCCCGGCGGCGCCTCGAGGATTGCCTGTCGCCGAGCCTTCAGATCTCGCAGATGGTGCGAAGCCTCGATTATCCGCGGGCCTGCCTCCCCGACGGCTTCCACTATACCGGGCCCTTCCGGAGACCTTCAGCGGATGCGTTCGAGCTGCCGCCGGGAGACGGACGGCCTCTGGTCTATTGCACCCTGGGCACCCTCCAGGGTTCGCGCTCCGGCATCTTCCGCAAGGTGGCCCGGGCCTGCGCGAAGCTCGACCTTCGGCTGCTGATCAGCCAGGGGCATCGAGGCGGCCTGAAGGCGGGAGACCTGCCGGGCGATCCGCTGGTTTACGACTGGGTGCCTCAGGAGGCGGTGCTCGCCCGTGCGGATGTGGTGGTCTGCCATGGCGGAATGAACAGTGTGCTGGAGCCGCTCGCGGCGGGACTGCCGATGGTGGTGATGCCGCTCGCCTTCGAGCAATCGGCGATCGCGGCCCGGCTCGAGCGGGCCGGAGTCGCCAGGGTGCTGAGCCCGCGGGCGTCCGCCCCGCGGGTTGCCGAAGCATTGGCCGAGGTGAGGCGTGATTCGGGCTTTCGGGAACGCGCGGAAGCGGTTCGGCTCGAGATGGAGCAGGCGGGCGGTGTCGGCCGCGCCGCCGATCTCATCGAGGCGGCGCTGACCTGAGCCTCTCGGCCGGCAGGTTCCACCAGGGCGTCGCCGGCGAAAGGTGATGCTCGTGATGATAGCCGAAATGGAAGCAGGTCAGGAGCGAGGCGAGCCAGCCGTAATCGCTGCTCCGCGTACGGTGGCGGTCGCCGAACGGGGTTTCCTCGGCGCGGTGCGGGAGGAAGGTGCCGAACAGGAACAGCTGGAGCGAAGACAGGATCGCCGGGAGCGCCCAGAAGAGCAGAAGATTGGAATAGGGGGCCCCGAGCAGAAATGTGTAGAGGGCGACCAGCGCGGTCAGCACCGCCAGTTCGCGCCAGCCGAAATATTGGCGGAGGAAAGCCAGATACCAGGGCCAGAAGGCCGACGGATGGTCGGCGCTGAAATCCGGATCGTCGGCGGTGCCCGGGTGCCGGTGGTGCTCGAAATGCTTGGGTCGGAGGCGGTCGAACGAAAAGCCGGCATAAAGAGCGAGGGCAAGCCGGCCCGCCCATAAATTCACCGTCGGCCGGCCCGGAGCGAGGGAGCCGTGCATGGCGTCGTGAGCGACGATGAAGAGGCCGACGTTCAGCCAGCAGATCGCCAGCACCAGCAGCGGGGCCGCCGCCAGGCCCGCGCCTTCCAGCGGCAGGAAGAAGACCGAGCCGATATGGAGCGCCGCCCAGGCGATCGCGATCGCCGCCGCCAGGGCAAGGCCGATCGCCGTCTGGCGCGCGCGGCTCACGATTGCACCTGCCGTCGCCGAAGCCGCCGGCGGAGGCTCCGCACGGGCGGCGCGTAGAGGAAGCCGAACGACACCGCTCCGTCCCGGCCCCGAACGGCATGGTGGAGCCGGTGGGCCTGGACCAGCCGCTTCAGATAACCGCGCCTCGGGCTCAGCTCGAAGCCGAGGCGGCGGTGGACCAGCCCGTCGTGAAGGAGGGTATAGAGAATCCCGTAGACGAGCGTCCCCACTCCCACCCACCAGAGAGGCGGCCACAAACCGGCCAGGAGCGTGAAGAAGAGCAGGCTGATCCCGGCGAAGACGAGCGCATAGAGGTCGTTGGTCTCGAACCGCCCCTCGCTCGGCTCGTGGTGGGAACGATGCCACCGCCAGCCCCAGCCGTGCATGACGTGCCGATGCACCGCCCAGGCCACCGCCTCCATGGCGACGACCGTCCCGAGGACGATGCCGAGCGCGACGATCCAGCCTTGTGCCATCCTTTCAAGATAGGGCGCGCTCCCGCCTTCGTCCATGAATTGGCGCCCGCTACCGCATAAAGCAGGTAGGGGCTTCGCGAGCATTGCCGTCCCGGCCTCTCAATCGCCCGCCGAGGCCGCGGCCGGAGCAATCGTCTGCTGGTGCTGGACGACCCGCCACTCCTCATGGGCGATGCGCCGGTAGGTCGAGGTGCAATAAGCGCTGTAGGCCCGCCCGCCGCGCGAGGCCCGGACCCCGTAGGCGATGACGATCAGGCCTTCCTGGGGCCGTGCGATCCGGAGGTCGTCGAACTGGACCGACTCCCAGCGCGGGGTCTTCGATACCGCCTCAATGGCTTCTCCCCCGTTCATCACGAACGGCGGGGCCGGCACGACCATCAGGCAGTCCGGGTCGATCGCGCCGCGATAGACATCTTCGCCCCCGACCCAGAGAGCGGTTTCGAATTCCCTGACCCGATCGTCATCCATGGCTTGCTCCGAAATATGAGTGTCCGCGCCCGGCGCGCCTCGAGCCAACCCGCGACGGCGGGAAGCGTTGCTACCTGCTTTGTACCGCCTCCCAGGGGCCGGCGGCATCGTTTCGACGGCGAGTGCCTTGCGAAGGTTGCCATCGCTCCTCGGATGCGTAGAAGGCGCGGATGCCTGCCAGCCAGGAAGTCGTCGAATTCATCCGAAGCCATTTCCGCTCGGTCTGGTCGCTCGAGCTGCTGCTGCATCTCAGGCGCCATCCGGACCGGTTCTGGTCCACGCCGGAGCTCGTCGAGGTGCTGAGGGCGAGTCAGGCGGTGGTGACGACCGGTATCGAGACCTTGCTCGCCGGAGGGCTGATCGTCGTCGAGAAGGACGGTCGGGCCCGTTACGCCCCCGCCAATCCGGATCTCGAACGGCGGGTTGCCGAGACGGAGGAGGTTTACGCCGTGAAGCCGGATGCGGTGAGGCGGTTGATCGTGCTGTCGGCGAACAGCGGCGTCGCGGCCTTCGCCGACGCCTTCAAGTTGCGGAGGGACTAGTGCCGGAAGAGTTTCCCGCCGCGGTCTATACCTTGTGCTTCGTGACGAGCAGCGCCTGCGCCTTCCTTCTCGCCCGCAATTATGCGCGCACCGGTGCCCGCCTGCTTCTGTGGAGCGCGCTCTGCTTCGTGCTTCTGGCGGCAAACAACCTGGTCGTCGTCATCGATTTGCTGGTCCTTCGAGACGTAAATCTGCGGATCGCCCGGCTGGTGCTTTCGTCCGCGGCGGTCGCGGTGCTGCTGTTCGGCTTCATCTGGGACCTGGAGGAGTAGCCGGTCATGCTGATCCCGTTTCTCTCGGGCGCCGTCTCGGCCGGGTTCCTCATCGCGGGGCTGTTCTTCCTGCGTTTCTGGAAGAAGAGCCACGACGGCCTGTTCGCGGCCTTCGCCGTCGCCTTCTGGCTGCTCGGCCTCACCCAGGGGCTGCTCACCTTTTCAAGCGTCCCCGCCGAAGAGCGCACCTGGCTGTTCCTTCTCCGACTGGCGGCGTTCGTTCTGATCCTCGCGGCGATCTGGCGCAAGAATGCGGGGACTGCGCGCTAAAGCCGGTTGCCGACGCAACTTTTGTGCGCTGCAGCACGTTCGTCGATTCATCGAGGCGGAAAACTTCGCGCCTGCAAACAAGAGTTCTCATCATGACCACCGCCAGGAGCAAGAACGATCCCGGGGAAGCTCAGGGCCGCCCCTCCGAGCGGATTCCGCTTTGGAAATGGGGTGCTGCGGGCGCCGCCGCGGCCGGGCTGGGGGTGGCGGCATTCAACGGGCTCAGGGCAAGACGGGCGGATCGGAACAATCCGCCGCTCGGACGCTTCGTCGAGGTCGATGGGGTCCGCCTTCATTATCTGGAGAAGGGGACGGGTCCGCTCGTCGTCCTCCTTCATGGCAACGGCACCATGATCGAGGATTGGATCGCTTCGGGCGTCTTCGAGCGGCTGGCCGCGACCAACCGGGTGATCGCCTTCGACCGGCCCGGCTTCGGCCACAGCGGGCGGCCGCGCAACGTCGTCTGGACTCCGGCCGCCCAGGCCCGGCTGATCGCCTCGGCGCTCTCGTCGCTCGAAGCGGCGGACTCGACGGTGGTCGGCCACAGCTTCGGAACCATGGTCGCCGTCGCTTTGGGCCTCGATCATCCCGAAGTCGCCGCCTCGCTGGTGCTGATCGGCGGCTATTATTATCCGTCCGCCCGGCTCGATGCGGTGCTCGCCTCTCCGCCCGCCGTCCCGGTCGTCGGCGACGCGATCCGCTACACCGTCTCGCCGCTGCTCGGAGCCGCCCTGAAGGACGGCATGGAGAAGCAGATTTTCGCTCCGGCCCCCGTCTCTTCGGGCTGGAAGTCGGACTTCCCCTTCGAGATGACTCTCCGGCCGTCGCAGATACGGGCGGCCGCGGCGGACTCGGCCCTCATGGTGCCGGCGGCCGCGTCGATGGCGCCGCGCCTTCCGGAGCTGAGGATGCCGGTGACCGTGATCGCGGGAAGCGGCGACAAGGTGGTCCCGCCTTCGGAGCAGTCCGAGCGGTTGAGCCGGGCCCTTCGCCGGGGACGGCTGATCGTTGTGGAAGGCGCCGGGCACATGGTTCACCACACCGCCGCCGACCAGGTCGCCTCCGAGATCCGCACCGCCGCCGGCGGAGTGCAGGTCGAGAAAGCCGCCGCAGGCCTTCCGGGCTAGGACCGATATTTCGTCGAAGCGGACCTGGCGGGATCCCGCGGGTCCCGGAATGGTTGGAGTGAATGGACAAAGAGCCCTTCTTCGGCGCCGACCCCTATCACGTCGCGATGGCCGCGATCGGGGCTGGAATCATTCTCGCTTACTGGCTGCCGCGTTTCTTCTCCGGCCGCGAGCCCGCGGCTTCGGCGCTTCTGATCCTGTTCGGGATCCTGGCTTTCTCCTTCGTTCCGGGAATGCCCGAGGCCTTCGATCCCCGGACCGCCCCCAGGATCTGGGAGTTGACCAGCGAATTGGCCGTGATCGTCGCCCTGTTCGGCACCGGCCTCAGGATCGACAACCTCAGAAACTATCGCCACTGGCAGCCGACGGTGCGCCTGCTGGCCGTGGTCATGCCGCTGACGATCCTTTCGGTCGCCTTGCTCGGATGGGCCCTGGCCGGAATGACCCTTGCCGGAGCGCTGCTTCTGGGCGCGGTGCTGGCACCGACGGATCCGGTGCTCGCCGGCGACGTCCAGGTCGGGCCGCCGACCGAAGGGGGCGAGCATCCCGTTCGCTTCTCCCTGACCGCCGAGGCCGGCCTCAACGACGGGCTTGCCTTTCCGTTCGTTTATCTGGGCCTGATCGTGGCCGCCGAGGGCTTCGCGCCCGGTTCCTGGGCGCTGGAATGGGTCGCCCGCGACGTCGTCTACCGGATCCTCGTCGGAGCGGTATCCGGCGCCGCGATCGGCTGGCTTCTCGGCCGCGTGCTTTTCACCGTCCCGGTCAAGAACGTCCTCGCCGATACCGGATCGGGCGTGCTTGCTCTGGCCGGAGTCCTCGTCTGCTACGGACTGACCGAGCTGATCGAGGGCTATGGCTTCATCGCCGCCTTCGTCACCGGCCTCGTCCTTCGGCGCGCGGAAGCCGGACACGAATTCCACGGCAAGCTGCACGGCTTCAACGAGGCGATCGAGCATGCCCTCACCGCAATCCTGCTCGTGCTCGTCGGCGGAGTGCTTCCGATCCTGTGGCCGGAGCTCGACTGGCGGCATATGGCGATCGGACTCGCGCTCATTTTCCTGATCCGGCCGCTTTCCGGCTGGTTCGGCCTTCGCGGGACCGAGCTCAAGCCCCGAGAGCGCTTCGTCGTCGCGGTCTACGGAGTGCGCGGCATCGGCTCGATCTATTATCTCGGCTACGCCACCAGCCATCTGGAATTCGTGAACGAAGGGCAGCTCTGGGCGACCATCGCCTTCACCATCGCCGTCTCGACTGTGGTGCACGGCCTCACCGCCGGCGCCGCCGTCGAGGAGGTCACTCAAGATGAGGAGCAGGGCAGGCGAGCCTGAGCATCCGGCTCGCGCCGATCATGCTCCGGCCTCGTACCAGCGCCGGGAACGCTTCACGAGGGCGACGACGGAAAGCATCACCGGCACCTCGACGAGGACTCCGACCACCGTGGCGAGCGCCGCGCCCGAACCGATTCCGAAGAGGCTGATCGCCGCGGCGACGGCCAGCTCGAAGAAGTTGGAGGCGCCGATCAGGGCGGCGGGAGCCGCGACGCACCAGGCGACCTTGAACCTGCGGCTCAGCCAGTAAGCGAGGCCGGCGTTGAAATAGACCTGGATGAGGATCGGCACGGCGAGCAGGGCGATGACCAGTGGCTGGCGCAGGATCGCCTCGCCCTGGAGCGCGAACAACAGGACCAGGGTGGCGAGGAGCGCGACGAGCGAAACCGGTCCGAGCCGCTTGAGGAGCGAGTCGAGGGCGGATCGCCCGCCGCTTCCGACGACCGCCCGCCGGAGCATTTGGGCGATGACCACCGGCACCACGATGTAGAGGACGACCGACAGGAACAGGGTGTCCCACGGCACAGCGATCGAAGCGACACCGAGGAGCAGGCCGACCAGGGGCGCGAAGGCGAAGACCATGATAAGGTCGTTCAGGGCGACCTGGCTCAGGGTGTAATGGGGCTCGCCCTCGCACAGATTGGACCAGACGAAGACCATGGCCGTGCACGGCGCGGCGGCGAGGAGGATGAGGCCGGCGATGTAGCTTTCGACCTGGTCCGCGGGGAGGAGCGGCCGGAACAGCCAGCCGATGAAAAGGGTGGCCAGGAGCGCCATCGAGAAGGGCTTCACCGCCCAGTTGATGAAGAGCGTGACCCCGACTCCGCGGATATGCTGCCGCACCTGCCCGAGCGCCCCGAAGTCGATTTTGAGAAGCATCGGGATGATCATCAGCCAGACGAGGATCGCCACCGGCAGATTGACTCGCGCGACCTCCGCTCCGGCGACGGCGGCGAAGAAGTCGGGCGCGGCCGCGCCGAGGGCGATTCCGACGACGATGCAGAGCGCGACCCAGATCGAGAGGTAGCGCTCGAAAGTCGTCATGCCCGGGTGCGCTGGGGCGGTGTCGGAAACAGTGGACAAGGGACGGGCTTTCGGTCCGGAATCGGGTCAGCCGCAGCAGGCGACCGGTGCCGTCTCGGCCGCGGGCATGGCCGGGGCGCAGCAGGTCGTGCCGGAGGCGTTGTCGGAGAGGGCGTTGAGCTCGGGGCTGTCTCCGTAGACGGTGGCTTCGCCGTTGGTCAGGAAGGCCTCCCAGACGATCCCGTCCGGATCGGCGATCCAGCTCTTCTCGGACCTGGCGTAGCAGCAGGTGGTGGCGCCTTCCTCGAGCAGCGGCCGATCGGTCGCCTGGAGGCGGCCGTAGACCTCGGCGAGCTCGTCGCTGCTCTCGACCTGAATGCCCAGATGCTCGATACCCTTGCTGCTGTGCTGTCCGGACGAGATGGCGAAGTTGACCCGCGGGTCTTCCAGCATCCACTTGGCGTAATCGCCTTTGGTCACGGTCGGCTCGACGCCGAACAGGGTTGAGTAGAAGGCGATCGAGCGGTCGAGATCCTCGACTCCGACATGGACGTGGAGGCGCTTCATGCGGATTTCCTTTCTTGAGAGGAAGAAGCGGGTCCAGCGGCACATCCCGCCCCCGCGCAGCAATTTTCCATGAGATAGGCGACCAGGGCGTTCATCGACTCATAGTTCGCCGAGTAGATGAGCGAGCGATGGCGGCGCTGCTGGCCGATGAGCCCGGCGCGATGGAGTTGCGCCAGGTGAAAGGACAAGGAGGAGTTGGGAATTCCGAGCGTCTCGGCGATTGCGCCTGCCGGCATGCCTTCCTCGCCGGCCTGCACGAGAAGACGAAACAGCGCCAGGCGGTGCTCCTGAGCCAGTGCCGCCAAAGCGGTGATTGCGGTCGGCGAATCCATCTCGAGTCCTTTCGATGGACATCGAAATGATCGAGCGGCCTGCGCGAGTCAAGCTCGTTTTAATGTTTTTGGAAATGAGGGCTGCTTGGGCGGACTCCAGCCTTGCTGCCGGGAACCCGGCGAAGTCAGTGGCCCTTGCGCGTGGTCTGCTTGCCGATTTGGCGGTCGAACGCCGAAAGCGCCTTGTCCGTCGCCGACGAAACGGCTGCCTCGAGGTTAGAGGCTTCGTTTGTGCCCGAGACGGGATTCATCCCCGTCGGCCGAAGCTCCACCGCGCACCTTATGTCGTTTCCCCCTTTGGGGCCGTTGACGTCGCCGACATGGACCTCGACCCGCGTCAGCCGGTCGGAGACCCGCTCCAGCCGATCCCGAACGAGCGTTTCGACCCGCTCGGCGACGGCGGCGTCTCCCTCGATCCGGTTGTCGCTATTGAACTGGAATTGCATTCATTCATCCTTGGGCGATTGCAGCGTGGGCGGCGGACGCCCTCGGGCGCCCGCCGAACCGCCTATTTCCGGTCGCCGTCGAGCGTCTCGCGGGCCTTGTCCTTGGCTCCGCCCCAGGCGTTCTGGAGCTTGCCTTCGGCCTGCTCCGCCTGGCCCTCGCGCTTCATCTTCTCGTCGCCCAGAATCTTGCCGGCCCCTTCCTTCAGGTCGCCGCCCATTTTCTTCATGCTGCCTTCGGTGCGGTCGGGATCGACGCCCGAATTGTCGTTGCGGTCGTTCATGTATCACTCCTGTCGTTGCTATGATTGTATAACATGTGAACCTCGAAAAAGTTCTGCCTACCCCGATACAAATTTATCGAGGCGACGAAAGAGTCAAGTGGAAGATCAGGTAAGTACAAATATTTGGGCGCCTGAGTATAAAGCTTAAATACTACAGACATTTTGGAACTAATCATCCACGCAATTGGTGTCCCAATATTCGACCGCTCTCTTCGAGGCCGCGGAGGACGATGGTCAGAAAGCGTAGACGTCCAGTCCCGCCTCGTCGTCGTCCCGGTAGAGACGCGGGCCGGCGAAGGCCTCGATCCGCTCCCGGTCGTGAAGAATCACTCGGGTGCCTCTTACCTGCAGGCCGTGCTCGGCCAGCGTCTGGAAAGTCCGCGACAGGGTTTCGGCGGTCATCCCCACCCGCGCCGCCAGGCTTCGTTTCGAGACCGGCAGCTCGGCGCTCGCCGAAAGGCTGCTCTCGTCGACCAGGCGGAGAAGGAAGGAGGCGAGGCGCTGCGGCGCGCTGCGGCATTTTAGGTCGATGATGTGGCGTACTGCCATCCGGAACTGGCCGGCGAGGGCCCGGCTCAGGCGCAAGGCGAATTCGGTGGAGCGTGTCGCTTCCGCCCGGACGATCTCCACGTCCAGCATCACCACCCTGGCCCGCCGAAGCACCCGGGCGGAGTTGAGGTAGGGCTCGTTGAACAGGCTGGCCGCCGGCATGAAGATGTCGCCCTGAGACAAGAGGAGGATCCCGCATTCGCGCGGGCCTAAGGCCGAGTAGAGCTCGACCACCCCTTTCAGCAGGACATGGAGATGGTCCGGCTCCTTGCCCTCTTCGAAGAGGACCGAGTCCGCACCGTAGCTTCGGACTTGCGCGCCGTGGATCAGGCGCCCGAGCTGCCGATCCTCCAGCGCTGCAAACATGGGGAGGTTCTTCACGGCCTGCAGATCCGGCGCTCTCATTCCCCGTCCTGGGCGCAGGGCGCGCAGCAATTTAGCGGCGTTGCAGGGAGTGGGGCGTCGAGGGGCATGTTCTTTAAAGGCCGCCCCGGGGCAGGGGTTCCCTCGCGGACCGCCGTCAGGACACTCCGCCGACCAGAGTGAGCGGGCCGTTGGGGACGAGCGGCGTGTCCCGCCACTGCTCGATCAGCCTCTTATAGGCCTTTCCGACCGGGCGGATGTTCCGGTCGAGGTCGTAGAGGCCGAGCGGGTTGACCCGGCCGTTCTTCTCCCGGAGCGCGGTGTCCCAGTCGATCTGGTCGGTCAGCGAATACCAGGTCATCCCGCAGATCGGCACTCCGTCGCCGCGCAGCTGCTGGATGTTCGCCCACGTCTTCCACAGCCAGTTCACCGATCCCGGCTCGTTGAGGTTGGTCTCCGTATGCATGATCGGGAGGTGGTACCGGTCGTGATATTGGCGGGCGAGGACGTAATATCCGAAGATCTCGCCGCTCCCGTGTCTTACGCCCTCATCCACCAGCAAATGCTCGTTGGTGATGTAATAATCATGACCGATGACGAAATGCTCGCTCAGGTCCCGCTGCAGATACCAGGTATATTCGTCGTTCGTCATGCCGTTGTCGCGAAGGTAGACGTACATTCCGGAGTTCACCCGGCGCCCGACGGTCAGGTCGAGAGTGAGGAATCGGCGCTCGTTGTACATTTCCGCCTTGCGGACGAGGTCGGGATGGTTCGCGTGGGTGTGCTCGGAGGATTCGCAGAGGATGAACAGCGCATCGGGTCGGATTCGGAGGATCGCGGCCATGGCTTCCAGATTGGCCCGGGTGATGTTCTTGACGGCGGTGACGAAGGCGCGATGGCTGGTCAGCCGCTCGTTCCACCAGCCGTAATAGGCGCTGAACTCCGCCGTGATGTACATCTCGTTGATCGGAGTATAGAGCCTGACCCAGGGATAGCGCTCGGCGAAGGCCGCCGCATATTCGGCGAACAGCCTCGGGAAATCCGGGTTCTGAAAGTCGCCGATCCAGTCCGGCACTCCGAAATGGCAGAGGTCGATGACCGGCAGGACGCCGCGGCTCTTGAGGTCCGCCAGAGCGAGGTCGGTGAACTCCCAATCGAACTTGCCCGGGCCCTGATGGACCGAATAATAAGGCGGTCCGTAGCGGAGCAGGCGGCATCCGATCTCCTCGACGAGTCCGAAATCCTCCTTCCAGCGGTCGTAATGGCCGCATTCGCGCATCTGGTCGCGCCGGTTAAGCCCGTCCTTTCCGGCGATGACGGGATAGCTGCACTCGATTCCGGTCGCGAAGAGAAAGCGATCCGTGGTGGGGTTGGAGACCGCTCTCGGCATGTAGAATCGGAATTCGTCGTTCGAATCGGACAAGGCCACCCCGCGCGTGAATAGGAAGATGGAAGTGCCGGGGTGAACGGGCGGGAGCGCTACGGGTTCACTGGCCCGGGTCCTGGTCGGCGCGCGCGACGCCCTCGCCGTCCAGATTCCGGGCGACGAATTCCCAATTGACGATATTGCCGAGAACTTGCTCCGCGAAGCCCCCGCGGTTGTTGCGATAGTCGATATAATAAGCATGCTCCCACACATCGAGGGTGAGGAGCGGCCTTATGCCTTCATAGACCACCGGGCTGTCCGCGTCGTGGAGCGAGAGGATCTCAAGCCTGTCGCGATCGAGCACCAGCCATGCCCAGCCGTTGGAGAAATGGCCGGTGGCTTCCGCCTTGAGCTTCGCGAGGAGCTGCTCGGTGCTCTCGAACCTTTCCTCGATCATCCCGGCGAGGCGGCCGCTCGGGCGCTGGCCCGAGGGCGGCGCCAGGCACTGCCAGAAGAAGCTGTGGTTCCAGAGCTGGGCGGACTGGTTGAACAGCTTCTCGTCGCGGTCGGCCCGGGCCGTCCTGATCACGTCGATCAGCCGGCGGTTTTCCAGCTTGGTCCCCGCGACCAGCTTGTTGGTCCCGTCGACATAGGCCTGGTGGTGCTTGCCGTGATGATAGTCGAGAGTCTCCGCCGACATGATTTCGCCGAACGCGTCCTTGGAGTAGGGGAGTGGGGGGAGCATGAATGTCATAGCTGTCGCCTTGCTGGAAAATCGCCTGATGCCAGACTGGGGAGCCGCCGGGGCTTTACAAGATGTCGAAGGCCGCAAGCAGCGCGATTGTCATGATCGCGACCATCGGCAGGAGAGCGATCAGGAGGGGGCGTGAAGCGGCTTTCCGGTCTGCTGGCATTCGGTGCGAACCGGCGGAGTGGTTTCCGGCTCCCAGAGTTGACCTGCATCAAGCCGCCGTTGCGGGCCCGGTCCGGCCGCGGCCGAAGGCGGTGCAGCCGATCGGCGCCCGGCGGCGTTTCTCTTTGCCCCGGCAGATGAATCGCCTAAGCGCCGCCTGACCGACGCGGAGAATGGATGTACCAGCCCCGAACCGAGGCCGACAGACCCGCGCTTCCGTTCGTCGAATGGTGGCGTGGCCATGTCGTCGCCCAGGTCGACCATCTGTCCGTCGTCCAGAAGGTCCATGAGGAATCGGCCTGGTCGACCCATTATCTGTTCATGACGCTGATGTCGGCCGGAATCGCCGTGCTCGGGCTGCTCCTGTCGTCGCCCGCCGTCGTCATCGGCGCCATGCTCATCTCGCCGCTGATGGGCCCGATCATGGGCATCGGCTTCGCCATAGCCACTTTCGATTCGGCCGAGCTTCGGCGCACGGCCGTCACGACGGCGCTCGGGATCCTGCTTGCGATCGGCTTCTGCGCTCTGATCGTGCTTCTGTCGCCGCTCAAATCGGTGACCGGCGAGATCGCCGCCAGGACCCGGCCGAACCTGTTCGACTTCCTGGTCGCGCTGTTTTCCGGCCTGGCAGGAAGCTATGCGATGATCCGGGGCCGCCACGGCACCATCGTCGGAGTCGCGATCGCCACGGCGATCATGCCGCCGCTCGCGGTGGTCGGCTTCGGGCTCGCCACTCTGAACAGCACCGTCCTGCTGGGGTCGGCCCTGCTCTTCTTCACTAATTTGATGACGATCGCGGTCACGACCGCCGTCCTGGCCAGGCTCTACGGCTTCGCCGCGAACCTGTCGCCCCGCCAGACCGGCCTGCAGGCGACGCTGATCGTGGTCACGCTTATCGCCCTCGCGGTTCCGCTGGGCCTGTCGCTCAAGCGCATCGCCTGGGAGGCGCTCGCTTCCCGCGAGGCTCATGAGCTGGTGGGCGCGCATTTCGGGGAGAATGCCCGGGTCAGCCAGGTCGAGATCGACTATGACGCCAAGCCGCTTGCGGTGGAGGCGACGGTGTTCACGCCCGGCTATCGCGACGATGCGGAAAAGGTGCTCGGCGAACGGCTCGGGCTGGTCCTCGGCCGGTCGGTCGAGATGAAGATCGAGCAATTCACCGTGGGCAGCGAGCAGGGTGAGGCGGAAGCGACCCAGATCGCCGCCGCCCGGGGCGCCGCTTCGGAGGCGACGAGGACGAGGTTGGCCGAGCGGCTGGCGCTGGTCGCGGGAGTGCCGACCGACAAGGTGCTGATCGACCGCGCCCGAAGCCGGGCCGTGGTGACGGCCGAGCCGCTCCCAGGGGCGAATCTCAGCAGCTACCGCTCGCTGGAGGCGAGGGTCGCCGCGGCGGAGCCCCGCTGGACAATCAACCTGGTCCCGCCGGCCGCCGCGCTCCCCGAAATCCGCTTCGGAGAGGGAGTGGAGGGCGAGGCGGACAGGGAAGCCCTGGCCACCGCCGTTTGGGGAGCCCGGCGCCTAAATCTGCCGGTGGGCGTAAGCGGCGGGACCAGGATCCGGGCCGACCGGGTCGTGGAAGCGCTCCGGCAGGCGGGAGTCGACGCGCGTCCACTTGCGCAGGCCGAGCGCGGCGGGACTGTCCGGCTCCAGTGGCTGGCGCCGGGCGGCGCGGCGGCCCCTTCGGAGTCGGGGCGATGATCGGCTACCCACCGGCCCACGCGGCCGGCGCGATCCTGCTTACGGCGCTCATGTTCTACGGCTTCGTGACCGGGCGGGTTCGGGTCGAGATCATCTCGCTTCTGACGATCAGCGCGATCGCGCTCGGTCTCTATCTCTTTCCGCTGCCCGGGCAGAAGCCGACCGACGGCCTTTCGCTCGCCTTCGCAGGGTTCGGCCATTACGCGCTCATTACCATCTGCGCCTTGATGATCATGGGGCGGGGCCTGGTCACCACCGGAGCGCTCGAGCCGGCGGCGCGGGTGCTGACCAGGGTCTGGCGCTTCAACCTGCAGCTCGGGCTTCTCACGACACTCGTCCTCGCCATGGCGATGAGTATGATGGTCAACGACACTCCGGTCCTGGTGCTGCTCCTGCCGATCATGGCGTCGCTCGCGGCCAATGGGGGAATGCCCGCGTCGAAGACCCTGATCCCGGTCAACAGCGCCGTTCTCATCGGGGGAATGGCGACGACCATCGGCACCTCGACCAACCTGCTCGTCGTCTCGATCGCGAACGACATGGGCATGCCCCAGATGAGCGTCTTCCACTTCACGCCGATCGTCGCGGCCGCGGCTCTGGTCGCCTTGCCCTTCATCTGGCTGGTGATGCCCCGGCTCCTGCCGGACAATTCGCCGGAGACGGTCGGCGAGCCGCGGCGTTTCCATGCCACCTTGCGGCTGGGCGGCGGCTCGAAAAAGCTCGACCGGCCGATCGAGACGCTCCAGGATCTGCTTCCCGGCGACCTCGAATTCACTTCGACGCCGGGTGAGCGCCTCACTCCCGGCGGCCGCGTCGGAGTCGCCGGCAGCCATAAGGCGCTGGAGGAGGCGATGCGCGTGCTCGGCGCCACGGCGGCGCCCGCCTGGCTGATGGACCGGCTGAAGGCGGATTACGGGCGCACGGGTGAAGATCTGGCGGTCGTCGAAATGTCGATCGCCGCCGATTCCGGAATGATCGGCAAGAGCGTCGCCAATTGCGGAGTGGCCGAGGGCTACAATGTCGCGATCCTAGGGATTCATTTCGCCCGCCGGCGACCGGAGGAGCGCCGGACGCAAGACCCCGATTCCGCATTCGGCGAAGGAGACATCCTCCTGGTCACGGGCGCGATGCCCGACCTTCAGCGCCTCGCGCGCACGGAAAACCTCCTGATGCTGGAGGGCGCCAAGGAGATGCCGCGGACCCTGAAGGCGCCGCTTGCCCTGGCGATCATGGCCGGGGCCGTAATCCCCGCGAGCATCGGCCTGGTGCCGATCGCCATTTCGGCGCTGGGCGGCGCGATCCTGATGTTCGTGACCGGCTGCGTCAAATTCGACCGGGTCGGACGGGCTCTGTCCGCCAAGGTGATCGTCCTGATCGCCGCCAGCATCGCCATCGGGCGGATCGTCCTCGACAGCGGAGCGGCGGAATGGCTCAGCCAGCTGATCGCCCTGGGGCTCCAGTTCCTTCCGGCGGCGGGGGTTCTCGCGGTCGTCATGCTGTTCGTCACGATCCTCACCAACTTCGCCTCCAACGCGACCGCGGCGGCCGTGGGCACGCCCATCGCCTTCAGCCTGGCGAACCAGCTGGGGATACCGGTCGAGCCCTTGGTCCTGGCGGTGCTGTTTGGATGCAACCTTTGCTACGCTACCCCGGTCGCCTATCAGACGAACATGCTGATCATGTCGGCCGGCGACTATAAATTCGGCGATTATACGAGGACCGGCCTGCCCCTGGTCGTCCTGATGATCGTCACCTTGTCGGCCTTGCTCGTCTTCAATTACGATCTCCACTGATGGCCGTCAGGGGCCGGAACCTCCCGCGGCGCGCGGGATGAGCGATATTCGGGTCGGTCGAGCCCTCCGCCGGTCGGCAGCAATCCGGGCCGTACGTGCAGCCCAGGCGAACCGCTTCGGGATGATCGCGAGCTCAATCGCTTTTTTCTCCTTCCTCGCCCTCCTCCCGCTTCTGGGGGCCATCACCTTCGCCTACGGGATGTTCACCGAGCCGGAGCAGGTGGTCCAGGACGTCCGGTCGCTCGTACAGGTGCTTCCCGGAAACGCCCGGCAGCTGGTCGGAAGCTGGCTCGTCGAAACGATCACGGACCCGAAGGGACGCGGCCTCGGGCTTTTGTTGTCGACGACTCTCGCTTTCTACTCCGCAATGCGCGCCGGCCAGTCGGTGATTGCAGGACTCAACGTGGCTGGCGGGGTCGAAGGGGGCCGCGGCTTCTTCGGCCAGCGCGCCGCTTCGCTGCTGATGGTGCTGTCGGGCTCGGCGCTCATCCTTACCGCCTTGTTCGCGCTCTCCGCGCTCGCCTTCCTGGAGCGCCTGGTTCCGCAGGGTTATTCAACCCTGGTGCCGCTGCTCCGCACGATCTTCTGGTCGGTCGCGACGATCGGGGCGGGCGTGGCGCTTCTGCTCATCTACCGATACGCCCCGGCCCGCGAGCCGCCCTCATTCCGGCGCGTGGCGCCCGGGGCGGTATGCGCCACTTTGGCCTGGTTGGCCGCAACCGTCGCCTTCGGCTTCTATCTCGGCAGTTTCGGCCCCTATCAGAGGACCTACGGCTCCCTCGGCGCGGTCATCGTGCTCCAGATCTGGCTGTTCCTGTCGGCTTATACCATGCTCCTCGGCGCCGCGCTCAACGCCGAGCTGGAACGATCGGGCGGCGACGGAGGAGGACATTCCAGGTAAGAGACGGCTGGGGTCGCGAATATGTTCCGCCGATCCGGGCCTGCGCTTACCGGCCGAAGGAGGGGCGGTCCGGGATCCGAGCCGCCGCGTGGCCGCCTCGGCACCAAATCGCCCCCGGAACGTCTTTCAGCAATGCGGATCAACATCGTCAAAACCGCGCAGGCCGTGCGCGACAGCTACTGGTTCATTCCGAGCCTGATGGCATTCTTTGCGATCGTCCTGGGCGCGACGATGGTATGGATCGATTCCGGGCCCGGCGACGGCTGGCTGGACGGCGTCGGCTGGTATCAGTCGGTCAAGGCCGAAGGCGCCCACCAGGTGCTCTCGACCATCGCGGGATCGATGATCACGGTCGCGGGCGTGGTGTTCTCGATCACGATCGTCGCCATCTCCTACGCGTCGAGCCAGTACGGCCCGAGGGTCCTCACCAACTTCATGAGCGACGTCGGGAACAAGGTCACGCTCGGGACCTTCATCGCCACCTTCCTTTATTGCCTGGTCGTGCTTCGAACGATCCGCGGCGGGGACGAGGGCGAGTTCGTCCCCCAGATGGCGGTGATGGTCGGCCTGCTCCTCGCTCTGTGCTCGATCTGCGTGCTCATCTATTTCATCCACCACGTTCCCCAGACCATCCACGTCAACAATGTCATCGCACTGATCGGGCGACAGCTGATCCGGGACGTGGACAAGCGCTTCCCGGGGTTCATCGGCGATGAGCCGGAGGACGGGCCCGTGGCGACCGGTGTCGCACGGGCGGCCGCCGAGGATCTGTTCCGCTATGGAGGAAATTCGAAGGTCAGCCCGGTCGAAAGCCGCGACACCGGCTACATCCAGGCGATCGACGAGGTGGCGCTGATGGAGGCCGCCGCGAAAGCCGACCTCGTCCTTCGCCTGCGCTACCGGCCCGGCGACTATCTCCTCGCCGGCCGGACCCTGCTCGAGGCCTGGCCAGCCGCTCGGGTCGATCCGGATATCGCGGACTCGCTTCGAAGCGCCTATTCGACCGGCAGCCGCCGCACGCCCTTCGGCGACCTCGGCTTCCTGATGAACGAGCTGGTCGAGATCGCCACCCGGGCGCTCTCCAGCGGGGTCAACGATCCGACCACGGCGAGGACCTGCCTCGACTGGCTCGGCGCGGGAGCGACCGAGATCGCCCGGCGGCGACTGCCCGATTCCCACCGGCTCGACGAAGAGGGCAAGCTGCGCGTGATCGCTCCGGCCGACGACTTCCGCGACTATATCCAGCGCGCCTTCGGCGAGCTGCGTCAGTATCTCGGCGGCGACGCCAATGCGGCAGTGCACGCGCTGCGCACGCTGGGCGAGATCGCGAGCGCCTGCGCGACCCGCGACCAGCTGGAAGCGATCGCGGAGGAGGCGAAGCGACTCGGCCAATCCGCCGGCGAGCTGCTTTCGGGCCCCGAGCGCGCGCGCGTGCACAGGCGCGTGGACGCGCTCTGCGCCTTGCTTTCCCAAAGTCCCGAGCGGATCGTCGAAGGCCAGGCGGAGTGGCTCGGCGGAAGCGCCTGAGGACGGGTTTGACCTGGATCAACTCTTTGAACGCCCGGCCGCCCGGGCCGTTGATTGGGTAAGCGGCCCGCGCTTTTTGCGCATTCGCGTCGGCATCCGATGCGGCCGTTCCTTCCCAATCACACCTTCAGGAGACAGCGATGAATACGATGACGATGAACAGCAGGAACATCGACAGCGACACCCTTGAGCGCAACGAAACCAGCGACCTCATTTCTTCGGCCAAGGTCGAAGGCACCACAGTCTATGGCCGCGACGGCGAGAAGCTCGGAACGATCGATCATTTCATGGTCGGCAAGCGCGACGGGAAGGTCCGCTATGCGGTGATGAGCTTCGGCGGCCTGTTCGGCCTCGGCGAGAACCGCCACCCGCTGCCGTGGGATCAGCTCACGTATGACGAGGACAAAGGCGGCTACAGCGTCAGCCTCGACAAGGACCGGTTGAAGGATTCCCCCTCCTACCGCCGCGACCAGGAGCCGCGCTTCGATCGCGACTACAACCAGCAGGTCCACGGCTATTACGGTTCGACCTACTAAGCCGTCGACACACCCGGAGTGCCGGTTAAAGGCACCGCGAGCGGAGCGCTTCGGCGCTCCGCTTTCTTTTTGCCGGTCACCGGGCCGCCGCCCGCTCCTTTTCGCCGGAACTTTCAGGTGGCGCGCCGCTTGACCGATTTATGAACGAATGGCCGATCGATCTCGACTTCGTCGAGCCCTACGGCGCCGTCGCGAGAGGGCTCGTCCTCACCGCCGCCGCCGTGCTGTGGACGGTGCTGCTCGTCCGTATCGTCGGGCTGCGCGCCTTCTCCAAGATGACGTCGTTCGATTTCGTGACTACGATCGCCACCGGCTCGCTCATCGCCCAGGCCGGTACCCGCTCGGACTGGATTTCCTTCTTCCAGGCCCTCGCCGCCATAGCGGGCGTCTTCCTCATCCAATATGCTCTCGCCATGGCGCGGCTTCGGTCGGACAAGGTCCGGCGCCTGCTCACGAACCGGCCGGTCCTCCTGATGGAGGACGGCAAGTTCCTGGAGGAGGCGATGAACTCGACGCGCGTCTCCCGCTCCAGCGTCATAGAAAAGCTTCGAGCGGCCAACGTCCTGGATTTTTCCAAGGTTCGGGCGGTGGTGCTCGAGACCACCGGAGACCTGTCGGTCCTTCACGGCGACGAGTTCGATCGCTGCCTCATCGAGGGGGTCGAACGTCTCTAGCCCGGTCGCCGCTTACCCTCGTCTCGAGCCGGACCGGGCCGTACCCGGGGCCGGCGCGGAACCATGGAACCTCGCGAGCGGCCGATTGATTGCGGTCGCCGGCACGAAGGGACGATGGGCTGGCCTGCGATGATTCACCTGCTTCGCCTGCTCATGTCCTGGTCGGTCAGGCGCGTTCTGATCTTCGTTCTGATCGTCGCGGCGATGGCCGCCTTCGTCCAGATCAGGAGCGCATATCAGCGCGTGCCCGAGCTTACGCGGGAGGCTGAGACTCTCGAGCGGCAGCAGCGCCTTCTCGAAGCGGAAGTGGGCCGGCAGCGGGAGCAGGCCGAGGCGGGCCTGAAGGCAATCGAACAATTCGAGGAACCGTTGCTCCACCGGAGGCTCGCGGAGGTCCGGGCCGCCCTCGCCGGCCGGGCGATGGGCGGGGCCGGCGGACTTGGGCTGGCGCTCGACGCGGCGCGCGGCGACGGCAATGCGGTCGCCCGCGATCTTGCCGGCCGCTTCCGGCTTCAGCTGCTTCGCCGCGAGGAAGCAGTCATCCTCGCCCGGCTGGACGCGATCCGGCGGGGCGGCCAGGTCAACGATATCGCCGCGAGGGTCGCCGCCCTCGATGTGAGGATCCGGGCGCTGGAGCAGCGGATCACGGCGATCGAGCGCCGGTTTCCGGTGCTGGCTCGGATCGAGCAGGTGCCGCTGGTCAGGCGGATCGAAGGCCCGTGGCGGGAATTGAGAACGGCGCGGCAGGAGCTTGAAGCAGCCCGGGCCCAGCGGCAGCGGCTCGCGACGCTCTACGGCGCGACCCGCGGCGCCTTCGACCGGGCGCGTCTCGCCTACGGTGAAAGCCGGGCGGCGATGCGCTCCGCCCCGGCGCCGACCGGCGAGCTTGGGCAGCGGATCGCGGCAAAGCGGAAGCAGCTTGCCCGGCATTGGACGAGCCGGGGCTGGCAGGCGGTAAAGCCGGTGCTCGGCTGGGCGCTCTGGGTGATGCTCCTGATCCTGGTCATCCCGCCGGCGGTGAAGGCGCTCTGGTTCTTCCTGGTAGCGCCGTTCGCGTCGCGGCTTCGGCCGATCAGGATCGGCCGTCCCGGCGCCGGGCAGGTGCATTGGGCCCGCGATCGAGTCGCCGAGGAGGGAGCCGAGACGGGGAGCGCGGTTTCCCGGCGGCTAATGCTTCGGCCCGGCGAGGAATTGCTGGTCCGGCCGGAATATCTGCAGAGCTCGGTCGTCGATGCCCGGGCGGAATCGCAATTGCTTCTGAGCCCGGCTCTGCCCTTCGGAAGCCTCGCCACCGGCCTCGTCGGGCTGACCCGAATCCGGCCCGACCGCGAAACCAGCGCGGCCGTCTCCGCGACCAGGGACCTGATCGACGAGATCGGGGTGCTCGAAATCCCCGAAGGATCGGCCATGGTGTTCAGGCCACGCAACCTCGTCGGAATCGTGCAGGGGGTAGGGCGGCCCGTGCGGCTGGAGCGGGTCTGGAGGGCCGGCTGCGCCATGTCCTGGCTGACCTTGCGGCTGCGGCATCTGGTGTTCCACGGGCCTTGCGCGCTGGTCGTCAAGGGCGCGAGAGGGATCGCGCTCGAGCCCGCCGCCGGGGGGCGCCGCGTAGCGGACGCCGCGACCATGGGATGGAGCGCCGGCCTCGACTATTCGGTGACACGAAGCGAAACCTTCCTGGCGTATCTCACCGGCAAGCAGAGTTTGTTCCATGACCGGTTCGAGGGGGAGGGCGGAAGCGTGGTCTACGAGGAGATGCCGCGCGCAAGGGCGAAATCCGGCCTGTTCGGTCGGGGCCTGGAAGGTCTGGGAGACGGGCTGCTCAAGGTCGCGGGCCTCTGACCTTGTTCCCGGCCCGCTCGAATGAGATCGATTTTATCGTTCTGCCGACGCAACCAAGGGGCGCCGCCGTTCATTGGTTGAATATCGCTCCTCCAGCAAAAGCGAGAAACCGAAATGCGTTATCCCTTGTTCACCGCCGCCGCCGCTTTGGCGATCGCGCCGCTCTCCGCCTGTTCGACCTATGACGATCGCGGCGGCTACGATTGGTCGCGCGACTATCGCAGCGGCAGCTACGAGCCCTATGCGCTGGGCCGCAACGACGAAATCTACCGCGGCCGCGACGGTCGCTATTATTGCAAGCGCCGCGACGGGACCGTCGGCCTGGTGATCGGCGCCGGAGTCGGCGGCCTCCTCGGCAACCTCATCGCCCCGCGCGGCTCGAAGACGATCGGAACGATCCTGGGCGCCGCCGGCGGAGGCGCGGTCGGCTACGCCATCGAGCGCGGCGATATACGCTGCTCCTGAGTTGACAGGCTCCAGCTTGTCGAGCTCTTGAAAAACGGCTGCATCCGACGACTGCCGTCGTAAATATCAACGGCCAGTCGCTCGGATGAGTCCGTTCCTCGCGGCAAGCTTGAAGGGCCTAAGCTGCGGCCGATAGGCGACGGCGTCAGGAGGTACGGCCTCCCGGCGACCTGAGCTTTCGCCGCATGGCGCCACGCGCGGCGAAGGCGGCGGCGAGCAGCAGGAAGCCGCACAGGCCGAGCCAGCGCAGATCGACGCCGAGGGCGAGGAGCAGGAACTCGCCCCCGATCAATGCCATGCCCAGCCAGGCGAGCGCGGTCACGATCAGGTCGAGAAGGAGCAACCGAACGGCGGCAGGGTAGCCGACGTCCGAGGCTCTCCACAAAGTAAGCCAGGCGAGCAGGGAGCGATCGCTGAGCTCCGCATATAATCTGCGCTCCTTCTCCCAGCTGCCGAGGCTGGCGCCGGCGAGGAAGGTGCAGACGCCCGTCACGAACAGCGAAATGGCGAGCGGCGCTGCCATCAGCAGGTCGGCGAGGCGCTGGGAAGCGGATTCTCGGACCTCATGCTCGATCCCGAACAGGGAGAGGCCGTCGGCGAGCGTGAGGCCGGGCCATTCGCTGCGCGTCCACCATTCGAACAGCTCGATCATGAAAATCAGCGGGGCCGCGATCGCAGCCAGCAGGCCGGCCGCCATAAGGCCCGGCACCAGCGGGTCGATCCGGCTGAATCGATGAAGCGCGTTCACCCGGCCATTCCTACACGACTTCGGCTTCGGAGCGAATGCCCCTCGGGAGTGTATCCCGCCTGTGTCAGGCGGGTCAGAACCAGGCCCGCAG
Organism: Allosphingosinicella sp.; assembly: GCA_049590095.1. Classification (GTDB taxonomy): domain Bacteria; phylum Pseudomonadota; class Alphaproteobacteria; order Sphingomonadales; family Sphingomonadaceae; genus Allosphingosinicella. Next base: position 38,141 of record JBAWCC010000008.1, read on the forward strand.
TCCAAGCAGCAGATTCCATCCCCCGGCCCGGTTGCCCGTGTCTCGGCGGAAGTCGGCCGTGTCGCCGAAGGCGCGCTCGTAAGCGACGCCGACATAGGGTGCGAGCTCCGGCTCGATCTCATAGCGGAGGCGAAGCCCGAACTCGGCGGCGGAAAGGCCGGCGCCGATCCCGACTTCCGGCACAGCCTGGGCCGAGAGACCGAACTCGATTCGCGGTTGCAGGATCAGCTTCCGGCTTAGGCGCTGGTCGTACTCTGCTTCGAGGCGAGCCGTGAAGTCGCCTTTGTGGGAGAGAAACGCCGCGGCATCGATCTCGATCCAGTAAGGCGCGAGCCCCTCGATGCCGAGGACCAGATGTGCCCGCTCCGGATCGGGCTGGAGATCGTACCGGACGCCCGCGTGCACGTTCCACCAGGGATCGATTGCCCGGCTCCAAAGTGCCTGGACCTCCGCATGCTCCGGAGCGCGGCCGAACTCGCCTTCGATTTCGGTCTTCAGCCACAGCTTGTCGATGTCGCCGCCGTACCAGGCCTCGCCCTCGACCAGATAGCCATCGCGGCCCTCCCCGACTCGCGCTTCGAACCGCTCGAGCATCGCCCTGGAGGTCACGATCGAGCCATGTTCCCGCCGAAGCCCTTCCCGGGCTTCGGCCATCGCTTCAGCACCGAAAAGGCTGTCCGCCGCATGGGCGGGCCCGGAGAGCGCAGCCGGAGGCGGAGGCGCCGCCGGGGGATCCGCAGCCGCCTCGCCTGTCCCGCCCATGTCGTGACCGGCGTGAGGG
>JBAWCC010000009.1:0-15094 GCA_049590095.1 Allosphingosinicella sp.
GCCGACGGTCGCCACGGACCCCGCCGCCGCGGGCGCCGAGCGCGACTGGCTGAGCGGCGAGGAGCCGGGAATCGCCTGGCTGTTCCCGGAGCCCGAGCATAATCCGCGCGCACCGATGGTCCGGGTCGCGATCAAGCATCTGCCGGGACAAATCGTGAAGCTTCGAGCCGCCGGCCGCGAGGTCGACCCGGTGGCTTTCGAAGGCAGCCGCAAAAATCCGGCCGGAACCGCCGCAGTCAGCGTCTGGCGCGGAATCCCGGTCGAAGGCCGCCAGAGCGAGCTCGTCGCCGAGGTCCGCAATGCCGACGGAAGCCTGGCCGAAACCCTGCGCCGGACCGTCCGCTACGGCGCAAGCCCGATGCGCGCCGAACTGCTCCGCGAGCAATCGGTGCTGGTCGCGGACGGAGTCAGCCGCCCGGTGCTCGCGGTCCGGCTGACCGACCGCGACGGCCGGCCGGTTCGCCACGGCCTGACCGGCGACTTCGAGGTGCCCGCGCCTTATTATCCCGCGGTCGAGGCGGACGCCCAGCAGGCGCGCCAGCTCGCCGGGCTCGAGCGCGCCCGTCCCTTCTGGCGGGTCCAGGGCGAGGAGGGCGTCGCCTATATCGAGCTCGAGCCGACCACCGCCTCGGGAACGATCAGCCTTCGCTTCAACTTCCGCGACGGCGAGGCCGAGCGCGAGCAGAGGCTCGAAGCCTGGCTCGAGCCGGGCAAGCGGCCCTGGACGATCGTCGGCCTCGCCGAAGGAACGCTCGGCTACAACCGGCTCCAGGGCAAGGTCGAGGAGCTCGGCGAGGAGGACGGCAAGGCCCTCACCGACGGCCGCCTGGCGCTCTACGCCAAGGGCCGGATCCGCGGCAAATGGCTGATGACGCTCTCCTACGACAGCGACAAGAAAGCGGACGAAACCCGCTTCGGCGGAGTCATAGACCCCGACGCCTATTTCACCGTCTATGCCGACCGGACCGAGCGCCGCTACGACGCCGCCTCGGTCCGCAAGCTCTACCTGAAGCTCGAGCGGCCGCAATTCTACGCCTTGTTCGGCGATTACGAGACCGGGATCGACGAGCCCGAGCTCGCCCGCTACGTCCGCGCCTTCAACGGCGTGAAGGCCGAATATCGCTCCGACCGGGTGTCGGCCACCGCCTTCGCCGCCGACAGCCCGAACCGTCACCGCCACGACGAATTGCAGGGCAACGGCCTCTCCGGCCCCTATGCGCTCGGCGCCCGCGACATCCTCGCCAATTCGGAGCGGGTGTGGATCGAAATCCGCGACCGGCTCCGCTCGGACCGGATCGTCGAGCGCCGCCTGCTCTCCCGGCACGTCGATTACGATATCGATTATTCGGCCGGAATCCTGCGCTTCAAGGAACCGATCCTCAGCCGAAGCCCTGCGCTCGACCCGCAGTTCATCATTGCCGACTATGAGGTGGACGGGATCGCGAGCCGGACGGTCAATGCCGGCGGACGGGCAAGCTGGCGAAGCAAGGACCGCAAGGTTCAGATCGCCGCCACCGCGGTCAGCGACTCGAACGGCCAGGCCCGGACCAATCTCGCCGGGGCCGACGTCCGCTACCGCCCCAACCTTGCCACCGAGATCAGGGCGGAGGTCGCGGTCAGCGACAGCCGGAGCAAGGCCGGCTCCACGGCCGAATCGGCCGGCACCGCCACCGCCTGGCAGGTCGAGGCCGAGCATCACGGCTCGCGGATCGACCTTCTCGCTTATGCCCGCGAGCGCGAGTCGGGCTTCGGCGTCGGCCAGACCGGCGCCGCCGAGAACGGCACCCGCAAGTTCGGGCTCGACGCCCGAGCCCGCTTCGGCGACACCTGGTCGCTGATCGGAAGCGCCTGGCATGAAGAGTATCTCGGAAGCGACGCCCGCCGGACCGCCGCCCGTGCCCTCATCGAATATCGCCGGCCCGACCTGGTCGGCCGCGCCGGCCTGACCTTCGCCGACGACCGCCTCGCCGACGGCCGGAGCGCCCGCTCGACCCTGCTTACTCTCGGCGCCACCAAGCGCCTGCTCGACAACAAGCTGGAAATCGACGGCCAGACCGAGATACCGCTCGGCAATTCGCAGAGCGTCGACTTTCCCGCGCGCCACCGGGTCAGCGCCCGCTACGCCGTGACCGGTGCAATCCAGCTGGTCGGCGCCTACGAGATCGCCGACGGCGAGACCGTCGACGCCCGCACCGCCCGGATCGGCTTCGACGTCCAGCCCTGGGCCGGGGCCCGGATCGCGCTCAGCGGCAACACCCAGGACATCGCCGAATACGGCCCGCGCAGCTTCGCCGCCTTCGGACTTTCCCAATCGCTGGCGCTTGACGAGCATTGGTCGGTGGACGCCTCGATCGACTCCAACAAGACGCTTGGCGGGATCGACCCGGCCCGGGTCCTCAACCCGCTTCATCCGGTCGCCGGCGGCGGCTTCGTCGGCGGGAACGCGGGCACGATCACCGAGGATTTCACCGCCGTCACCGCCGGCGCCACCTATCGCGCCGACCGCTGGAGCGCCACCGGCCGCGCCGAATATCGCGCCGGCGACCAGGGCGACCGCTACGGCCTTACCGCCGCCGCGCTCCGCCAGATGGGCGAGGGCGAGGCCGTCGGCGCGGCACTCAACTGGTTCGTCGCCAGAAGCGCGGACGGCGCCGAGACCCGGACCTCGAACCTGCAGGTCAGCTGGGCCCACCGCCCGGCCGGGAGCCGCTGGTCGTGGCTCGAGAAATTCGAGCTTCGCGAGGACAAGGTGACCGGCGCCGTCGCCGGCCGGCCCGGCCCGATCGGGATTCCGCTCACGATCAGCGGCGACGCCCGCTCGCTCCGCCTGATCAACGCGCTCTCGGTCAACCGCGCTTCGGGCCGCTCCGAAATCTCGATCTTCTGGGGCTCGCGCTACGTTTCGGAGAAGTTTGGCGACCAGGATTTCGGCGGCTGGAGCAACGTCGTCGGCGCCGACTTCCGGTACGACCTAAGCGACACGATCGACTTCGGCTTCGCCGGCACCGTTCGCGGCGGCTTGGGCGGCGACAGCGTCGCCTGGTCGGCCGGCCCGAGCTTCGGCTTCACCCCGTTCGAGAATGGATGGATCTCGGTCGGCTGGAACGTTGCCGGCTTCCACGATCGCGACTTCGAGGAAGCCCGCTACACGCGCAGCGGCCCCTATGTGACGATGCGCTTCAAGTTCGACCAGATGAGTCTCCAGTCGCTGGGATTGGGGGGGCGGTGACCGGGCTGCTGCGCCTTCTGTTCCTGGCCGGCGCGCTGCTGCTGGGCGCGCCCGCGTCGGCGGCCACCCACATTCTCACCCCGACCCAGGATACGGACGTCAGGGAGAATGCCGGCGGCACCAGCAATTGCGGCGGCTGCACGACCCTGAGCACCCGCCAGCACCCGACCGGCGATTACCGGATCCTCTACCAGTTCAGCCTGGCTTCGATCCCCTCGAACCAGCGGCTGGTCAGCGCCACCCTGCGCCTGTGGGCGACCAACGGCGAGAACAATGTCGTGAGCCTCCACCGGGTCACTCAAAGCTGGTCGGAAAACACCCTGACCTGGGCGAACAGCAACGGCGTTTCCCACGACGCCACTCAGGTCGCCAGCTTCGTGCCCTCGTCGAGCGGGCGCTATTACGACATCGATCTCACCGGCCTTGCCGCCCAGTGGCGGGTGGCCACGGTGGCGAACAACGGAGTGATCGCGATGATCTCCGGCCACAATCGCTCCGTCACCTTCACCAGCAGCGAATGGGGAACGGCCGGCCAGCGCCCGCAGCTGGTCGTGGTCACCGATCCGGCGCCGAGCCTGACGACCGTCCTTTCCCACCCCCTCGTCTCCGATCCGAGCAACGGGACCACCAACCCGAAGGCGATTCCGGGCGCGGTGCTGCTCTATTCGCTGAACGTCAGCAACGGCAGCGCGGGCTATCCGGATTCCAACTCCGTCTCGATCGTCCAGTCGGTGCCGGCCCAGGCGTCGCTCTTCGTGCGCGATCTCGGCGCGGCGGGATCGGGGCCGGTGGCCTTCGCCCAGGGGTCGCCGTCCAGCGGCCTCAGCTACAGCTATTCGAGCCTGGCGAGCGCGACCGACGACCTCGCTTTCTCCAACAATGGAGGGGCCAGCTTCGGCTACTCGCCGGTGGCCGATTCGGCCGGCTACGATCCGGCCGTGACCCATATCCGGGTGACCCCGAAGGGCGTTTTCGCCGGCGCTTCCGGCGCCGGCTCCCCCGGCTTCACGATCAGCTACCGGATCAAGGTGAAATAGAGTTCCGGGCCGCCATGGTTAACTTCCCTTCAACCTTCTTTTCCTAGAGCGAAAGCGGGGGCCGCGCTTCGGCGGGCCGGGAGGGGAATAGTTTTGCCACGAGCGCGAGTGCGTTTCGCGGGGTTGATCGGCGCGTTGACCGTCTGCGCTTTCGGCGCGGGCCCGGCCCTTTCCGCCTGCAGCGCGTCCAATACCTACAATTTCGCTTTCTCGAGCCAGGCCAATTCGAGCCTGAGCTATGCCGGGAACTATACCTATACGGCGAGCAACGGGCTCGGGGCCAACCGGAACTTCACCGTCGGGTTCGCCACCTACAATCTGAGCAGCAGCCAGGCCGGCGGGGTTCAGATGCCCGCGATCGGATCCTTGATCACCAGCGCGAGCGGCGCCAAGACCCTTACCGTCGGCGGGATCTTCACGGGCCGGACCGGGTCGATCACCGCCAATTCGCGGGTCATCCGGGTGACCTTCGCCTTCGCGGTGCCGATCCGCGACCTTACCCTCTCGGTCCACGACATCGATTTCGCCGACGACCAGTATCGCGACTGGCTCCACGTCCAGGGCTCGAACGGGGCCTCCTCTTACGTTCCGGCCATGGTTTCGCCCTTCGCGACCAACAACGGCGCCGGGCCCTATGCCAATAACGGCTCGGCGCTTCGCTTCGGGCCGAGCTCGGGCAACGGGGTCTCCGTCGCCAATGCCAGCCAGGCGGTCGGAGTCGACGGCAGCGCCAACAACAATGTGGCCGACGGCGACATCTCGATCAGCTTCGCCCAGCCGGTCACCTCGGTGACCTTGCGCTACGGCAATTTCCCCTACGTTTCCGGGGAGAACAGCACCGGCCAGCAGGCTTTCGGAATCTCGGCCCTGAGCTTCTGCCCGATGCCGAACCTCGCGACCTCGACCAAGACCTCGGCTCCGTTCGCCACCACCGGCCCCACCCGGTTCAACGCGCCTCTGTCGGACGTGGTCTACACCCTCACCGTCAGCAATTCGGGCGGCAGCCCGGTCGATCTGGGCGGAATCGTCCTCACCGACACGCTTCCGCCGACGCTCCAATTCTACAACGGCGATTTCGACCCGGCCGCGGCCGGGACCGAGCCCTTCCAGCTCAATGCCGGCTCGAGCGGAGTGACGCTCGGCTCTGCGAACGTCACTTATTCGAACAATGGCGGATCGAGCTATGGCTACACGCCGGCGGCGGGCTACGATCCCAACGTCAACCGGATCCGATTCTCGCCGGGCGGAACCCTCGCCGCCAATTCGAGCTTCGACATCAGGTTCAGGGCGCGGATCAGATAAGGCGTGGTGCCCCCGGCCGGAGTCGAACCGGCACTCCTTGCGGAACTCGATTTTGAGTCCGCTTGGGGTTAGCAACCACTTGATTACATTACATAATTTCTGGTCACAACGCAAATGTGTAAGAAAGTGTGTAAATCGGACGCGCTTCTCTCAGCCCCGTCTGACAAATAATCGCATTTAGAATCTATCACTTTTCATTGAGAGACAAGGCTTTTCACACAAGTTACACACTAACATGTGCAAGCGCTGTGTCACCAGAAATCAGGTGGGGGTTGGCCGCTCATTTTCCCGTCTCGCCTCTGCCTCCCTCAGCCAAAAAGCTCTAGCTGCCGCCAGCGGGCCAAGGCACGGCGGTATGTCTGGCTTGTCGCCTCCCGATCCAGCCAGCGCCGGACATAAGCGACAGGGCCCCCCGCATCTTCGACATAGCCGCGTGGCAGGAAGTGCGAACGGTAGCCGGTCTCCGTAACAGGGATCGGCATGCCCTCGGGCGCAAGCACACGAAGCTCCAGATGTGCGTGGCTGGCGAAGCTTTCCGCCTCATAGCTGACGGCGAGCGTGACGCTCTGCCAGATCAGCTTGTGCTTGGTGATCCGGCGCTTTGGCCTCGCGGGCTGCGCGTTGCGCTGCTTGCCCGTCGCGGCCTTGCCCCGCGCGGGTTTCGCGCGAGGCTTGTTCTTGGCCCTGGGTTTGGGGGTCATTGCTGGCCCCCATCCTCGGCGCGTTCGCGGATACGACGCATGACGATGCGCCCGTGAAGCGGGATCACGTTGTAGCTGATGCTGAAGCCATGCCCGTCCTTGTTCGGCCAGGCGGCTCCGATCTCGCGCCAGAAGGCGTCATCGCCATTGCCCGTCACCTGATAGAGCCGGTGGGTTGGCCGGGGCTTCGGCTGGGGTTGCTCCGGCTGCTGCCTACGAGCGGATTGCGCGGTCTGTCTCATCTGATCCTCCATCGGGTTTGGGTTGCGCACAGCAACCGCTGCCCGTCGGCGAGACCGGGGGTGGCAAGGCGCAAGGCCGCATTGGACGGAGGCCCCATCGGGGCGAAGGGTATCACCCGGCCTGCACGAAGCGCAGCGGAGGAAGGTTGGGGAAACCGGCCAATGCCCGAAGGCAAGGCGCAGCCGCGGGCCTAAGCGCCGCGCTCAGGGGGCTGGTCCCCTAGTCTTGCGACAGGCCGAACGCAGGGAGGGAAGATCGTCACCCGCATGGGCGGAAACCGGAAATGGGTTCCGGCACCGCAGGTGCTAGAGCCCGGCCGACGGCATCGCCGTCGGGTCGCGGATCAACTTGGCCGACTTGTTTCAGAGATAAGCACTGGCGGAAAATTCGGGCATTAAGCTCGCCTTCGAAGCCAGATCGCCGAATTTTCGGTATTTAACGACGGGAAAAGCCGAAAATTCTGGATTTAGTATTTCCAAATCGACAGGCTCTCCCGGCGGTCAAATTCGGTCCGCCGGCTTCCTCGGGAGTCAGGAGGCAAAGCCGGGATAAACGAAGGCGCCGCTGATGCGCTCGCAATCCTGCTCGGTGACACCGCAGGAGCGAGCGACATCATACCATGTGGCCGATACCCGATTAGCCATTTCGTCAATAATGGCGTCCGCCTGCGCCTGAGGCACGAAGAAGCGGGTCGATTCGGAGGCCAGATTGGTACGGCACGCAAAGCGACCCTGCGCGCCACAGGCCAAGGCGAGATCGCGCTGCTCAATCGCAACCGGGCTCGTCGGCGTCAGGTCATAGGCAGGCGACAGACGCCATTCGCGATCCTTCGCGATGATGGCGTGGTTACGCGGATGATCGTCAATGTTTGAGATAAGCGCGTTGAACACCATGCGCCTGAAAAGCTCTCGCGCATCTTGTGGAGCTTCGCCACTGACCCGGCGTAGCTCTTCGACCAGCAGGACATACGACCAGCGATCGCGCCCCTCGGGGCTCTCATCGGTACGCAGCAGCGTGAGGCCGCTCACCATGCGCGCGCGCGAGTAGCCTGCCCCCGTCTTCTCACGGTCGAAGCGCTTCACGAGCAGAACATCGCGGCCCGCGACCTCCACGAGGCGCGATTCCGCGACAGCAAGCCCGCATGCGCGGGCAAGAGTGAGCATCGCGTGCTCGACGCGCGCGTTATTCCACTTGTCGTCCTGGCGATTGAATTTGGCGATCCAGAGGCTGTCATCATCTTCGACGACAGCCTTCGGGCGGGCACCGCCCATGGAGGTTCCGACTTCGAGCAGCTTGGCGATTTGGTCGCCATTCTCGCCCTCGGGAATAGGCTCGTCGGCGACAATGGCGTCCGCAGTTGCCTGAACGCGGGCAAGATCCAGCGTCCGGTTGAATTTGCGCGACGGCGCCGGCGGCACCTGATTTAAGCCAAACCCCAACGCGCCAGCGCGGTCGTCCGGCGAATGCAGGAGGTAATCGAGCTCCGCGAGATTCGGATTGCCAATGTGGCGCTCGATGATGCGGCGTCCCCAGTAGTCGGGTCCGGCATCGCGAAGCGCGCCAAACACGCCATTGAGAGCGGCTGTCTCATAGACACGATCGCTCAGCTTTAACTCTACAGGATCGAGAGGCACTGCGTCGGCTAGCTCACGGTAGCGCCGTCCATAGACAAAGTGCCCGACGGGGAGCCCCCGCCGATCTTTCGTAAGTTCGAAGCGCCCGGCTGTGACCGGCTCGGTCTGGCCCGGCAGTGTGATGTAGACAAAGCACTCAGAAGTCATCGCTCAGGCTCCCGCTGCCAGGCCGGGCGCGCGTGCGTCCATGGGATGCGTCAAGGGCACTCCCTTCGCGATCACGGGCAGGATCAGCCACGGCGTTTAGCTGGCTGAGCAGATCGTAGGCCCAGAGCAGCCCTACATAAGTCGCGACAGAGGTGGTTGGCTTACCCTTCTCAGCGTCAATGATGGCACGAGGACCTGTGCCGAGCTTTTCGGCAACGTCCTTGACGGTAAGGTTGCGCCGCAGTCGGGCCGTCCGGAGATCCACGCCCAGACGGCTGATTGCCTGCTCTACGGCATAAGGGGGAGTGGATAGCAGGGAATTAAGTGCAACCATGGCTCTCAAGAGCTCCTAAACCCAGTTAAGTAGCTCTCAAGAGCATATCCGATTAGCCCGTAAAAAGCAAGCTTTTTGCTCTTAAGAGCTAGTTAGGCCGCTTATGATGCTCTTGAGAGCTTAAAAACTCCTGTAGAGGTGCGCCATAAAATGGTCAGCAATACCCCCTTGCAGGATGGAATCTCGGCTTGCGGGCGCGCGTGACCGTTCGCTCGCTATCCGTTCTTTGGCCGGAGGCCCCATCGGGGCGAAGGGTATCACCCGGCCTGCACGAAGCGCAGCAGAGGAAGGTTGGGGAAACCGGCCAATGCCCGCAGGCAAGGCGAAGCCGCGGGCCTAAGCGTCGCGCTCAGGGGGCTGGTCCATAGTCTTGCGACAGGCCGAACGCAGGGAGGGGAGATCGTCACCCGCAAGGGCGGAAACCGGAGCGGGTTCCGGCGCCCGGCGCTAGAGCCCGGCCGTCGGCCTATTAAAAGCGAACTGAGGGGTAATCGGGGGCGAAGCTGGCCTCTAAACCCGGTTGGCTTCCGCCCTCCCCTGCAACATTGCACATCGAGCCATAATAGCTATTATGGCTATATTGACGCTGCCGGAGCCCCACATGAAGACCATGTCAGCCAAAGCCGCAAAGAACGCGTTCGGCCTCCTGCTCGACAATGCCCGCGCTGAGCCGGTCACGGTCGAAAAACATGGTCGGGCCGTCGTGGTCGTCATGAGCGTCGAGGAATTTGAACGGCTGCACGCGGGCAATGTAGCGCCCGGATCGGGGACGGCATGAAACAGCCGGGAAAAACAGGGCTGAACGAATGAGCTTCGAGGGGGACACCCGCCAATTCTGCGAGGCGCATTTTGGACGGGGCGTGATCGGCCGTCAGGGCAGGCGCTGAACATGGCGCCAGTTCGCAAACCATATCCGGTAGTTGATCTATTCGCGGGGCCTGGCGGCCTTGGCGAAGGATTTGCGTCGTGCCCCGCCGAGAACGGCGAGCCTCGCTTCGAGAGCGTGGTTGCGATTGAGCAGGATGAATTTTCTCATGAGACACTATTGCTAAGGCACTTTCTGCGCCGTTTCCCGGCCGATGAGCTGCCGGAGGATTATTACAAATATTTGCGCGGCGAAATCGAGCGAGCAGACCTCTATCGCAACCACAAGTCACAATTCGAGGAGGCATCGAGGTCAGCGCTGCGGATCACGCTCGGGCCCGCCGCACACACGACGGTCAAGCGTGTTATCAATCGTAGAATCCTCGATCATGATCGCTGGGTACTGGTCGGTGGGCCACCCTGTCAGGCATATTCACTTGTCGGGCGCTCGAGAATGATGGGCTGGCCCGAATTCGAACAGGACGAGCGGCACTTCCTCTATCGGGAATATCTGAAAATTATCATCGATCATCACCCCCCGGTGTTCGTGATGGAAAACGTCAAGGGCCTTCTCTCGGCGAAGATCGACGGCAAGCCGGTTATCAACCGGATCGTCAGCGACCTGACCAATCCTAAGCAGGCACTGCGCAATAGCGACAACGGGCTGGGCTACCGGCTCTATTCTCTCTCCGAAGAGGAAAGGCCGGGCAAAGAGGTTGACCCCCGACTGTTCATGGTGCGCGCGGAAGTCTTTGGCGTGCCACAGGCACGCCATCGTATGTTCATTGTTGGCATCAGAAACGACCTGAACGTCAGGCCCGGGCGGCTGCGTCCTCATAGCCCGCCGACTCTCCGCCAGACCATCGGAGGTCTGCCCGCCGTCCGAAGCAGTCTTTCGAGAGGCCAAGACAGCCTGCAGAACTGGCGGAGTGAGATCTCAAAACTCCACGGCTTTGAAATCGGTCGGCAGCTCAACGGAGCGAAATACGCCCTCGACATAGCGAATGCGATCCGAATCCAAGCCGTCGAAGGCCTACACAGCCCGAAGATGAGTTCGTCGGCTAAATATCTTCGCTCCGCTACCGGTAAGCATCCGACGCTGCGTCGGCTGTATGATCCACGTCTCAATGTGCTGACTTTGCACGAGGCGCGCAGTCACATGGCATCCGATCTCCGGCGGTATATGTATGCTGCGGTTTTCGCGGACGTGACAGGGAAGAGTCCAAAGCTCGCCAACTTTCCCCGATCTCTTCTTCCCGATCACCAGAACGTCGAGCTTGGCCGCAAGGGAGAAATGTTCTCGGACAGGTTCCGGGTGCAGCTCCCGGATCAGGTCGCTACGACCATCACGTCGCATATCTCAAAGGACGGTCACTATTTTATCCATTATGATCCGTCGCAGTGCCGCAGCCTGACCGTTCGTGAAGCCGCACGGCTCCAGACCTTTCCCGACAACTACAAATTCGAGGGTCCTCGGACCGAACAATATCATCAGGTCGGGAACGCGGTCCCTCCCTACCTTGCAGCGCAAATCGCCGAAATCATCGCCGAGGTTCTTGACTCCATGAAGGCCTCTTCATGATGGTGGACACTATCTCAGCAGATCGCCGAAGCTGGAACATGTCGCGCATTCGCGGGCGCAACACCGGTCCGGAGAGATCACTTCGCTCCCTTCTACACAAGGAGGGCTTCCGTTTTCGCCTGCACGACCGATCCCTGCCGGGTACCCCCGACATCGTGCTGAGGAAGCACCGCACGGTCATCATGGTGCATGGCTGTTACTGGCATCGGCATCCCGGCTGTCGCAACGCTACGACGCCGTCGACGCGAACGGATTTCTGGACGGAGAAGTTCGAGGGAACGATCGCCCGAGACAAACAAAACGTGGCCGCACTCACCGGCCTTGGCTGGCGCGTCCTCGTTGTATGGGAATGTGACCTGAAGAAGCATCCGGACAAGGTGATGGCCGATATCCGTGACAGTCTGCGGGAGGCATAATGGCGCGCGATCATTCTCTTCCACCAAGTGCCGCCTGCCTGTCCGCATCCATGCGTGACCTGGGCTACTCGCTTGAAACCGCCGTTGCCGACCTGATCGACAACAGCATTTCGGCCAACGCGACGTTGATCGACATCATATGCGATCTGGGAAGCGCAACACCCACCCTGGCCATCATCGACAACGGACGCGGCATGGATGCCGACGAGATTATCGAAGCGATGCGCCACGGCACCGCCAATCCGAAAGAGGAGCGCTCGCCGAAGGATCTCGGGCGATTTGGGCTGGGACTGAAAACAGCGTCGTTCTCACAGTGCCGTTTCCTCACGGTCATCAGTGCGAAGGACGGCGCCGTGAGCGGAGCGGCATGGAGCCTTGACCGCATCGACACACTTGATGACTGGATTCTCTCCATCCTAGACGACGACGAGGCCGCCGCCTCTCTGTATGCCGAACGGCTGGAGGGGCACGGGACGATCATCATCTGGAGTGAGCTGGATCGCCTGTTCGAGGATGAGACGGGCAGGAGGCGCGATGAAATCGTCAACGAAAAACTCGACATCGTTGGAAGGCATTTAGCGCTCGTTTTCCATCGGTATCTTGCCGGGGAAATCAAAGGCCGGAAGAAGATTGCCATTTCGATCAACGGCGACCCGGTCGTGCCTTTCGACCCGTTCTGCCGTAAAAATCCCGCCACCCAGATTCTGCCGGAGGATGTCGTGTATGTCGGGGGTGTCGCCGTCCAGATGCAGCCTTTCATCCTTCCCCACCACAGCCGGCTCACCGCGAGCGAATACGACTTCTACCAGAGCCGCAGCGATTTCATCTCAAACCAGGGAGCCTACATTTATCGCAACGGGAGGCTGATGGCCTGGGGCGACTGGTTCCGCCTTGTTCCAAAGGGAGAAGCTACCAAGCTGGCCCGGGTCCAGATCGATTTTCCGAACAGCCTCGACGAATCGTGGACGATCGACATCAAGAAATCCCGGGCTCGCCCGCCGAATCCTGTGCGAGAGCGGCTTCGCCAGATCATCGCGCAGATCACGGGCAGGAGCACGACAGTCCATCGCGGTCGCGGACAAAAGCTCTTTGAAGATATCGCCGCCCCATTGTGGGAGCGCTTCGCCGATCAGGGCGGTATTCGCTACGCCATCAATACATCGCACCCGCTGGTTCAGAGCCTCACGGCGCGCTTGGACAATGAGGGCCGACAGCACCTCAATGTCCTTCTCGAATCCGCCTCCGCCGCCCTGCCGGTCGAAATGGTCTATTCCGATTATTCGACCCATCCCCGCGAGGTCGGCCGGCCGGCAGTCACGGACGACGCTGTGCCGGAACGCCTGCGCGCATTGAAAAAGGTCATGTCCGGCGACAAGGCGACGGATGCAGCAGCCTTTCGAGAGATAGTCCGATCTACCCGGCTTTTTGAAGGGCACATGGAGATCGCTGAAAAATTCATCCGGGAGGAATTTCAATGACGGGGAGCCGGATGGAAGCCGACAAAGGATTTGTAAGTGCGCTCATCGCCGTGCTGGTCCAACGCTCCGAACCGCCGACGAAAGCCGAAGTCGAGGCCAAGGCGGAGCAACTTGCAGCCGTGTTCGACTATGACGGGGACCTGAGAAGTGCCGTCGAGGACGCGATGGTCGCGATCGACACCCGCATGGGCGCCGGCGTGTCGCTCGTCGATGTCGAAGCGAACCATGACGAGGAATGGGTCTACAAGCGCGAAGGAATCGATTGGACCTATTCAAATGCATACGAAGGCTATCTGAAAGCCGAAAATTGGCAGCCGACTCTGGTTCAGTCCCTGAGCGACGTTGGGACCAGAATTCTCGGCCATCTCCAGGACCCGACCAGTGAAGGAGCGTGGAACCGGCGCGGCCTGGTGATCGGCCATGTTCAATCCGGCAAGACCGCCAACTACATGGGCGTCATCGCGAAAGCCGCGGATGCTGGTTACAAATTCATCATCGTTGTCGCCGGCATTCACAACAATCTTCGCAAGCAGACGCAGGAGCGCATCGACGAGGGCTTCATTGGCCGCTCAAGCGATCCGGATAATCGCGTGCCGATCGGCGTGGGCCTCAGCGGGAAGTATCCGCATCCCGCAACTCTCACGAACATCAAAGAGGATTTCAACAAGAACACCGCTGCCAAGAGCGGCTGGAAGATCAACGATTTCAGCAAGCCAATCATTCTAGTCATCAAAAAGAACGTTCGCACACTTGAGGCTCTGCATAAGTGGCTGAAGGAACTGAATGCCCAGGGAGATGGGCGAATCTCAGATGTGCCGATGCTGCTGATTGATGACGAGGCTGATAATGCCTCCATCAACACCAACAAGGAGGACGTGAACCCGACCCGCACGAATGCGATGATCCGTCGCATTCTCGGGCTGTTCGCGAAGTCCTGTTACGTTGGTTACACCGCGACGCCTTTTGCCAACATCTTCATCAATCCCGAAGCCTATGACGATGACGTCCGCGAGGAACTTTTCCCCCGCCATTTCATCTACTCACTGGATGCGCCGAACACCTATTTCGGCCCTGAAAAGGTGTTTCTCGACGAAGGTACCAGCAAGGCGATCTTGAAACGGATTGCCGACTGTGAGGATTATCTGCCCTTCTCCCACAAGAAGGATTTCACCGTCGGCGAGCTCCCGCCGAGTCTCTACCGGGCGCTCGACCAGTTTGTAGTGGCGCGAGCCATTCGCAACCTTCGTGGCCAGGAAAAGAAGCACTGCTCCATGATGATCAATGTCTCGCGCTTTGTCGCGACACAGCAGGTCGTCCGCAGTTTCATCAGCCTGCGCGAAAAGCGGCTCCGAGAGGCGGTCAAGGCCAATTACATGATGCCGGAGAGCACCTCCGGCAAAAACGAATATATGGCAGGACTCAAGGCCGCCTACGAAAGCGAGTACTCGCAATGCGGCTTCGAATGGGCGGATGTGAAGAAGGCACTCAACGGCGTGTTCGAGCATCTGCGGATCTTCGTGATCAACAGCAAGAGCGACGAGGTTCTCGATTACCGGAAGTATGAGAAAGAAGGCGTCGGCCTTACGGCCATCGCCATCGGGGGGCTCAGTTTGTCCCGAGGGCTGACCATAGAGGGCCTTACCGTCAGCTACATGTACCGGAACACCCAGATGTATGACACCCTCATGCAGATGGGGCGGTGGTTCGGCTATCGTCCCGGGTTCGAAGACCTGTGCCGGGTCCACCTGCCTCAGGATTCAATCAACTGGTACAGCCACATTGCCGAAGCCTCCGAAGGGCTTCGTCAGCAGATCAAGCGCATGCGTCAGGACGGTCTCAGCCCCAGGGATTTCGGCCTCTATGTGAAGGCTCATTCCGACAGCCTCCTCGTTACGGCCGCCAATAAAATGCGCAGCGGACAGGAGGTCATTCTCAACCAGAATTTCACCGGCGAACTGGTGGAAAGCTATTTTGTGCCTGTGGGCCGCGCGACGAATGTGCAGAACGAGGAGCTGATAGCGGAGTTCTGGAAAAAGGGTTTTGGTGGAAAGATCGAACCCACCGACAAGGGCTGGATTATCCGAGATGTCAAAGTCGAGACCATTGCCGCCTTTCTGAACCAGTTCC
>JBAWCC010000010.1:0-9629 GCA_049590095.1 Allosphingosinicella sp.
TCCACTTCGACGACAGCCTCGCCGCCCACGTCCCCACCCACGGCCACGGCCACGGCCCGAGCGCGGCGGAGACCGAGCAGGACGCCAACCAGCTCAACCGCTACCTCCTCAAGAAGGTGGACGAGCTCGAGCTTTCGGTGCGCAGCGCCAATTGCCTCAAGAACGACAACATCATCTACATCGGCGACCTCGTGCAGAAGACCGAGGCGGAGATGCTCCGCACTCCCAATTTCGGGCGCAAGTCGCTGAACGAGATCAAGGAAGTGCTGTCGAGCATGGGGCTGCGGCTGGGGATGGATATTCCGGGCTGGCCGCCTGAGAATATCGAGGAGATGGCGAAGAAGCTGGAGCAGGAGCTTCTGGGCTAAACGCTCGGTTTATCCGGATTTGGAGTACGGAGGGGTCGCCGCTAGGCGGCCCTTTTCGTTTGAGCGGAGCGCCGAGATGGAGCTGCTTCATTATCCGGACCGGGGGTCGGCGCAGTCTGAAGGCGACAAGCCGGATTCGGCCATGATAGAAAGCCGCATGGCCGACGCGGAATTCGGAATTGGAGCTTATTCCCTGACGGAAGCGGGGCGGCTTCTGCACGTCTCCCCGACCACGATCCGGCGCTGGCTGTTCGGATATGGCTACGACCGCCACGGCTCACGTACGGAGCAGAAACCGCTGTGGCGGCCGCAATATGGGGCCGAGCAGGAGGAGCCTCTCCTGGGCTTCCGCGACCTGCTGGAAGCGCGGATCGTTCGCGGTTTCCGCGATCTGCACATCGGCCTTCCGACCATTCGTGCCTGCCTCGACTTCGCGCGTGAGGTCGTGGAGGACGATCACCCCTTCTCCACGCGCCGCTTCAAGACCGACGGCCGGCGACTGTTCCTGGAATCCGGGGACGGAAGAATGATCGACCTGAAAGTTCGACAGCATGTGTTCAAGCGCATCGTGGAGCCGTCCTTCGTCGATCTAGACTTCGATTCCGAAGCAGCTTCCCGGTGGTGGCTGCTTCCGGGGAAGCGGACCATCGTGCTCGACCCCGTCCGGTCCTTCGGCCAACCGATCGTCGCCGAGCACGGCATCCCGACCGCCCGTCTGGCCCAGGCGTTCGAGGCGGAAGGCTCCGTCAACCGAGTCGCGCAGCTTTACGAGCTCGAGCCCCCGCTGGTCCGCGACGCGCTCGCGTTCGAGCGTGGAAGGACGGAGAAACTGGCGGCGTGAAGCTGCTGGTAGACAACGATCTGCCGCCGCGCCTGGCCAAAGCCCTGAACGTCATCTTCGCTCCCGACCATGAGATCACCGCCCTTCGCGAGAAGTTCGGCCGCTCGAACCTGAAGGACGAGGAGTGGATCCCGAAGCTGGGCGCCGAGGGCGGCTGGGCCGTCCTGTCGGCGGACATGAACATCGCCCGGAAACGCCCCTCGCGGCAGCTTTTCGTCGGGGCCGGTCTGGTGGGCTTCTTCTTCAGCCCCTCGCTCCAGAAGGCGCCGCTGAACCTGCAGGCGGCACGCGTGCTCACCATCTGGCCGCAGATGGTGTCGCATATGAAGACGACGGCGAACGGGGTGTTCGAGGTGCCGGCCAGTGGGCGGAAGTTTCGTTCTATCGGGAGGTGACAACCCGGATCATCGACCGTGCCAGCCACGTGCCAGGCACCAGTTCTCCCCGCCTGCTGGCGCCGTTGCTCTCGCTTGCCATCCGCATGCCTGCTATCGCGCAGACCCTGAGTGTACGAAACCCGGTGCCTGCTTTCCACCTGTTCCGGCCTTGTCGGTGCCAGCTACCTGCCAGCTACGCTACTGGCGCCAGCCCACCCGTTCAAGTCTACGAGGCAGTGTGCCGGACCTCCGCGGCTTGAATCTGGGCCTTGATGCTGTCGACTGCCCGCTCAGCATTATACTTCGAAGCGTAGCCCTCGCCGGATGCCGTGATCTGGCCATTGCGGGAGCGAAGACGCCAGCGCCAAGGCTGAGTAACAGTAACCCCCATTCCCAAGCCGAGAGGGTTGGCGTTGTAGACCTCGAACCACATCATCATTCTCCTTCAACAGGTCTTCAGATTATTAAAGATTTAGAGGCGCAGCATGACAAGTTCCTCTCAACCTGTGTGGCAGGCGTTGCAGCAATAATAGCAACCATTCGACTGTGCATAAGTCTTCTTAGCCTCGCGCACTGCGCCGTAGCAGGATGCATGTTCTCCCAAAGCCTTGCGGTTCTCCGGATTGGGCTGATGCCCGCAACCGTTCTGGTGAACTTCGTGATCGCCGTTGGACTGGGCGTTGTGATTGACGTGGTAATACGGCATTTAGCTTCTCCTATTCGAGGAACACAGGCCGCGAGGGCGTAGGGGTCGTTACTCCGCAGGTCTGATGTGCATCGGAGGGCGCTCCACCCTACGAGTTGGGAGTGTCGCGCCCGTCAGGTTCGCGGGCGACCCCCTTGAAGGGGTCGCCATTGTTCTTGACGCCCATGAGCTGGCCCGTCCGCTCATCGCGCTTTTGCCAATGACCATCGCTGCGCTGAAACTGCGTGCGCGCCGTGACCGCGCCGCGCCGGAAACCATCACCCGTGTTCTTAGCCATTGTTGCCTCCGTATGGGCCGCCCGACCATTCGAGTCGCGATCCAGGAATCCGGATACGCCCATCCGAAATCCTACACAACCGAAACGGAACAAATTTCTGTGGAAAAGTTTATCTATATGTTTATTCACTCTCAGGCCGAGGCGTGACACTGGACACGGCCGCCTTAACGAGTAGGTTAAGGGTGAGGTGTCAAATGGGTCACCCAAGGCAGCGCAATGCGGAACTTCCTACGGAACGCTTCGTCGGGCTCCGTTGGATGATCGCAATGTGCGATGCGGAATGGAGTGTTTTCCAAAATGAAATTGAGCAGGAGACGAATGAGCGACTCACCGTCACGTTGGAAAGCTTCTGCGAAGAGGGCGACGCTGCTTTTCCACGCGGCCGCTTCCGCTGGTTTGCTCCGTCCGTCACCGACCCGCCCGGAGTCGAAATAGGAGCATTTGAGGTCAGGGGTGTTGTGCTGCAAGGGCGGCGCGCAGTCTGTAATGGCCGCGATGCTTTTTTTGTCACGAAAATAACGATTGATCCACAGCCGGCGCCCAAGCGCGGACGGCGGTCGCGCGCATCCGATGAGCGACAGCGCAATCTTCCATTTGAAAAGTAAGCCCTGGGGATGGGATAATACTGATGACACGAAACACAAAGACGACAGTTCGAGAAGGGGATCACACTCGTGAGGCTAGACTCGCAGAGGAGCGATTCCTATTTGCCGCACAGCGAACAATGCAGCGTTTGCTGAACGAAAAGGGGGTCCGTTACAAAGATCTCGCACGAAGGCTCGGCGTGAGTGAGGCACGTGTCAGCCACATTTTTGGTGATGACGCTTCAAATCTAACTATGAGAACTGTTGCTCGCGTATTTCATTGCTTAGGTGAAAAGCCACTTGTCCTCTCGGCTACCGAATACGAGCGGCAGCTTGCCGAAGCTACTGGGGCCGCACCACCGACAGGCAGTGCTTGGACAATGAGTGGTGTTCCGATCGATTTTTGGATTGAGCCGTCAGCTGCCCAAGTGGATGGCCCGGGATTACTCAAACCCGCAGGAAAAGCCACGACTCCTCATAAATGGACCTTAGCTGAAGCGGCAGCTGAGCGTCGGAAGAAAGCTGCATAATGGCTCGCGATCCCCATAAGGTGAATGCGGGCGCGTATAACAGTGTCGTTGAGCGTGCGCTTCTCAGAAGCATTCGCCTTACTGAATGTCGCTTCGATATGAAGCCCGAAGCTCTAGAAGCCGACCTGTCTGCTTGGCCAAGAGATATTCGAGGTGATGTCGAAGAAGTTTTCTTTGATAGAGATAATGATAAACTAGCAGGAATATTTATATTCGAGGTAGTTCTTCGCTTTCGTCGCAAAAGAGTTTTAATTGCCTCTGCTAAGTACCTAGTAACATATGGAGTTTCCGGCGACATTCAAACGGATATTGGTGAGCTGTTTGTCGAGCGAGTAGGTCGGGTGGTCGCTTATCCATATTTCAGGTCGGTTGTTGCCACGCTGGCGGCCCAAGCGGGGCTCCAAATGCCGCCACTGCCAATCATCAGCTTGGCGCCTCGGACCGTCAAGTCTGTGGCCGACCTGGAGGAGCGGGGCCCGGTTAAGATACTTACTGAAGCACAAAAAGGGAAACCGGCGAAACCAGTGGAGAAATGAGCTGGGGCACCGCATTTCGCATTAGTGCAAAAGCTCCTTGGCATTCCACCTTTGGACGGCGACAGCTGTAGGATGAAGCATACCCTAGACAACCTGCCGGAAGGCAAACGTCGCGAGCTGGGGTTCGTAGTCGGGGTGATCCGGGAGGGGTTCACCAAAGCGGTCGCGCATCGCACCCAGCCCCGGTTCCGCACCGGAAAGTTGCTCAAGATCATCCTGTTTGGCAGCTACGCTCGGGGGGATTGGGTGGATGATCCGATTGGGCGGTATCATTCGGATTATGATCTGCTGGTGGTGGTCGATCATGAGGATCTGACCGACGTTCCCGAATTCTGGGCCAAGACCGAGGATCGGTTGCTCGATGAGCTGTCCGCCGGGAAGGCGCTGCGGACGCCGGTCAGCGTGATCTACCACAGCCTGGAGGACGTGAACGAGAAGCTCGAGCTTGGCCGCTACTTCTTCATGGACATCGTTCGTGAGGGCATCGTGCTTCACGAGGAGCCCGGCTTTCCGTTCGCCGAGCCTCGGCCGCTGTCGCCGGCGGAGGCGCTGCGGGAAACAAAGGATTATTATGAGGAGTGGTTCGAAAGCGCCGTCAGCTTCCTGAACATCTCGCGTTACGCCGCCGGGGAGGGGCGGCCGAAGGAAGCCGCCTTCCTCCTCCACCAGGCCACCGAGCGATTCTACCATTGCCTGATCCTGGTCCGCACCCTCTACAGCCCGCGCACCCACAGCCTGAACCGGCTGCGCAAGCTGGCCGAGGAGCTGGAGCCGCGGCTGGTGGAGGTTTGGCCGAGGGACAGCAAGTTCGAGCGGCGGTCCTATGAGCTGCTTCGCGCGGCTTATGTGAAGGCGCGCTATTCGCGGCATTACCGGATCAATTCGGAGGAGCTGGAGTGGCTCGGGGGGCGGATCGATCGGCTTCGGGGGCTGGTCCGCGAATTGTGCGAGGCGCGGATCGAGGCGCTGGCGGCGGCGGCTTGAGGCTTAAGTCCTCCCGCGATTTCGCGGGGAGGGGGATCGCACGAAGTGTGGTGGAGGGGTTCTCTCGGAGTCAGCAAGGCCCCTCCACCATGCTTCGCATGGTCCCCCTCCCCAGCAAATGCAGGGGAGGATTTAGGGAAGCGTGGGGGAAAGCTTAAAAGCGATTGCCGCTTTAGCTGGATACTATTATCGCTTATCTTCCGAAAGCGATGAACTTGTTCTTGTCATTTACGCATTTCCGCGACTAATCTCGCACCGCCCGCCGCCTTTGGCGGGTCGAGGCTTGATAACCTCGCGAGCATGTAACCGGAGCTGCGGCCTTCGCCGGCCGACCGGATGGCGGGCGCCATGTCCAAGCCGTAAGCGGCCCCACCGCCCGGCCAAAAGCGCCCGCGCCTGTCACTCGCAGGTTATCAACGTCCGGTTTCCGCCGGCCGCACCGCCTCGCCAGTCCGGAAGCGAGGCCGTGCCCGAAGAACCGCCGCTCGAATATCCGCCGCCGACCGAGCCTATCCGGCAGGCCGCCCTCCGGCTGATGGCCCGGCTCGACGACGTCCGGCTTCACCAGGCGGCCGCCTATGTCCGGTTGGCCGTCGAGGCGATGGCGCAGGACCCGGCGCCGGCGGTGAACGACAACAAGGCGCGGCCCGATTCCGAATGCGCGTTCGAACTGGACGATTACGACCGGGTCTGGATGATCCGCGACGGCGACTGCCACCTGATCGGAAACAAGGATTATATGCGGACCGAGATGTGGCGCTTCCTTCGCACGATGCTGTCGAAGCCGTTCTAGCAGGAAGGCGCAAACGTGAGGCCGCAGGATTACGAGATCGCCATCCGGCCGCTCACCGAGGCGGAGGGCGGAGGCTTCGGCGCCATCGTTCCGGAGCTGCCCGGCTGCATGTCCGACGGCGAGACTCCACAGGAAGCGCTCGAGAATGTCTACGACGCCATCTCTTGCTGGATGGAGGCGGCGCAGGAGTTGGGGCGGCCGGTGCCCCTGCCCAGGCATTCGAAGGCGGCTTAGCAGGGCTTGTCACACCGCAGACCCAAGGGCTTCCGGCCCAGGTCCGGTTTTATCCGGATTTTGAGGAATGAAGGGGCCTGCCAGGCGGCCCTTTTCGTCTGAGGCTCAGGCACCGAGATGAAGCTGCATTACTATCCCGAGACGGACAGTCTCTATATCGAGCTGAAGGCCGGACCGGGCAGCGAAACCCGGGAGGTGGCGCCGGGTGTGAACGCGGACCTCGCCGCGGACGGGACGATCGTCGGGATCGATATCGAGGGTGCGAGCAGGCTCGATCTCGGGACTCTGGAGGCGCGGGGCGTGCCTCTGACGACGCTCAAGGCGGCGGAATAGGCAGGGCTGGCCGTTGTCGCTCCAGCTACGTGCCTGGCGCCAACCCCTTTGCGGCTTGGCGGCTTTGCGTGAGACCATTTTCATGCGG
Organism: Allosphingosinicella sp.; assembly: GCA_049590095.1. GTDB lineage: Bacteria > Pseudomonadota > Alphaproteobacteria > Sphingomonadales > Sphingomonadaceae > Allosphingosinicella. The sequence continues at coordinate 6,652 of JBAWCC010000010.1, forward strand.
AGGAGCGGGCATAAGCGTGAAGAGATTTGCTCACACAAAGCCGCAAAGCCGCAAAGGACGCGGTTCGGGTGGAGATGTCCTTGAACAGCTTTTCGTCGGGGCCGGCCTGGTGGGGTTCTTCTTCAGCCCCTCGCTCCGGAAGGCGCCGCTGAACGGGCAGGCGGCGCAGGTGCTGACGATCCGGGCGCAGAGAGTGTCGCATATGAAGACGAATGCGAACGGGGTGTTCGAGGTGCCGGTCAGGGGGCGGAAGTTTCGGTCTGTCGGGAGGTGAGGGCCGTGACTGCCAATGCGCTCTGTGCGGACTGCAGGTGCCGAGCACGTCCAGAATCGCAACCACCCGAGTGACTGTCACCGTGGACCGAGGTTCGGGCCAGGCGTTGTCACGGTTTCCCCTTCAGTGAATCAGGTCGACCGATTCACCGCTGACCACTCCGAGCCCGCGGGGCTTGAAGGGCGGATGCACTGGCCGGCGCCTGTTCCATCACCGCGATCACCTCTTCGAAATAGGCGTCGTGCGAGGCGACCGCGCCGTGGGGGCCTCCCGTTATTCGAACTCGAGCCTTGTGCCCCGCCGGGAGGTCGCCGGGTTGCGAGGTCGGGTCGCCGCGTGAAAAGATGAAGCGGTCGGTGGGTCGGTAGGGCGCCTGCGCGACCAGCGTGCTCAGATCCGCCGCGAACCGGGTCCGGCCTGCGGCGCCTCCGAAAATGGCTTCCTCGAATGCGCGCTGGCCGGTCGGGTCGGTGCGATGGAGATCGCCCCTGTCGGTCCATTCCCAGGGATCCTTCAATCGAAGCAGCGGCACAGACATGAAGGCAGCGGCGAATCTGGAGGGATAGCGCGCTAAGGCGATGGTGGCAGGAACGCCGCCGAAGCTGTTCCCCTCCAGGAAAATCCGGTGATAGCCTTGACGATCCAGCCATTTGACGACGGCTTCGACGTCTTCGTCTATCGCTTTCAAACCGCGGTCGGTCAGGCGGCGGGTGAGCGACGAGCCGCCACCGACGCTGCCCGAATAGTCGATGGCGATGAGATCGCGCTCCGGGGCGAGCATCCTGAGCTTCGACGACATATAGCGATCGGCGAGGCTCGCGGTGGGTCCGCCATTGAAGCTAATGAGGGCGTCACGGCCCCGCGACGGTCCCGCCTGGTGAAGGATTGCGATCGGAAGCCCGGGTGCGAAGCTTTCCCTTCCCTCGGCATCTATGCCGAATATGCGAATTCTGACGTTGTCGTCGGGCGCAAGAGGCATGCCGGCTGGCGTAGTCGCCAGCCGCAGCCAGATGGAGCACAGCGATTTTTCGGTGAAGCCGCGAGCATTTAGCCGGCTTACTCCGACGTCTCCGCGACCGGATTGCGTCAAAACGACCAGAGTGCCGCCGCTGAAGCTTGCATCCAGAATGACTCCCCCGCTCGCCAGCTTGCGGCGAAGCTGCGCGAGAGGTGGGGTGAGGGCGCTTTCCCGTCGGAGAAGGATTTCCGTGCCGTTATATTTGCCGACAACCTGACCCGTCGCCAAGTCGACCAGCGGCCTCTGATAGGGCAGGAAGCGTGCCTTGTCCTTTCCTTCCGCCCCGACATAGGCGACGCCGCCCGTGTAGTCGCGATCGTCCGGAAAGCCGAGGATCCAGCGCGTATAGGAAGCTCGAAGGACGGGCGCCGAAGAGCGTCCCCGGTCAATCCTGACCAGCTCCAAATCGCCGGTCCTCGCTCCGATGAACGTGACCCGCTCGCCCAGGGTCGCGTGGCCTCGGTAGAAGTCCGCTCCGACCCGTTTCGCCTGCGCCAGCAGGTCCGGCTCTTCGAGCGCGCTCAGATCTCCATGGGTCGTGGCGCGAATATCGACAAACTTCCAGGCGGCGTCGAGCAATCCTTGCTCCTCGACGCGACTGCTATCCGCATCGATCGTGACGATTCGATCACGCGTTGCCCGCGCGTACAGGACGCGCCCGCCGGACGCCCAGCGGACAGGAATGGTAAGGTCGGGGCCGTTATACATGAGGAAGCGGTCGACTTCGGCGGAGCCTTTGTCGTGCATCCGTCCCACCGCCAGTTCGGCGAAGGGCGGTGGAGTTCTGGTAGCGAGGAGATGTCCCCTCTCATTGCCCCAGACGGCGATTTCACTGCCGGACGGCCCGACCATGATTCTGTTGAAACCGCACCCCTGGGGGGGCGTCTCGTTCAGCCGAATGGGCGGGTAAGGACTTTTCCGAGTGTCGCCGGCCGCCTGAGTCGGCGCGGCGACGGTCAGGGTGAGCTCAGCCAAAAGTTGAATTAACTGAAGCATTGACCAGCCTCTAATGAAGCGGTGCGCAAACGCACCGTCTCTACTTGTAACATCAGCCCAATCAAGATTCCTGATTGTCGTCATAAGCCCTAAATGACAAGCTGTCGGGAGACAGGGGGACAGTTACCGTAACTGTTCCTCAATCGCGGGCGCTGTAGGGAGGCCGAGAGTCCCCAACGCGGCAATGCCATCTTCCCGCCCGGGTTCCTTCGCGAATCGGGTCGCGCGATTTTCGCCGTCGGCGGCGACTTCGCGAGCGAGGCCCTCCTCAGGCCGAAAAGTAGCGATCACCGTTCGGCGCGGTTTTCCGCCACGGGCGGGGTGAACAAATAGGATTTTTACCACAAGAACAAACGCGGTACAACAGTCAAGTGGTAAATCGATGCCGGCCCCGGGTCCGCCAAGGCCGGGTGCGGGTGTGGGGAGCGAGGCGATGGCGCACAGGAAGGAACTGGTGGGGAAGTGGCGGAAGCGGTTTTTGTCGGCGATGGCCCGGACGGCGAATGCGGGGCTTTCGGCGGAGATGGCGGGGGTGGACCGGACCACCGCTTTCGCGCTTCGCAAGCGCGATCCGGGGTTCGCGGCGGACTGGATCCGGGCCAGGGACTGGGGGCGGGCGCGGGTCAAGGCGGAGGGGCGGCCGGTCTTCGCCTGCGGGCGACCCCGGCAGGCGCGGGTGGGCGAGGCGCC
>JBAWCC010000011.1:0-4144 GCA_049590095.1 Allosphingosinicella sp.
CGCGGCGGCAACGATCGCGGCGGCCGTGGCCGGCGCGACGAGCGCGGCGGTCGCGGCGGCAATCGCGACGACGACGGCGGCGAGGAGCTGATCGAGAAGCTCGTCCACATCAACCGGGTCTCCAAGACCGTGAAGGGCGGCAAGCGTTTCGGCTTCGCGGCTCTGGTCGTGGTCGGCGACGGCAAGGGCCGCTCGGGCTTCGGCCACGGCAAGGCCCGCGAGGTGCCCGAGGCGATCTCGAAGGCGACCGCGGCGGCCAAGAAGGCCATGGTCCGGGTTCCGCTTCGCGAGGGCCGGACCCTTCACCATGACGGCCTGGGCCATTTCGGCGCCGGGCGGGTCTATGTCCGCTCGGCTCCGGCCGGGACCGGGATCATCGCCGGCGGCCCGATGCGCGCCGTGTTCGAGAGCCTCGGGGTCGCCGACGTGGTGACCAAGTCGATCGGCACGTCCAACCCCTACAACATGGTCCGGGCGACGTTCGAGGCCCTGAAGGAGCAGACCAGCCCCAAGGCGGTGGCCCAGCGCCGCGGTCGCAAGGTCGCCGACCTGATGGCCCGCCGCGAAGGCCTGACCGGCGCCGAGGCTTCGGCCGAGGCCGAGCTGGTGACGGAGTAATATCATGGCCACGATCAAGCTGACCCAGACCGGATCGCCGATCCGCCGCACGCCCGACCAGCGCAAGACCCTGATCGGGCTGGGCCTCAACAAGATGCATCGTACCGTGGAGCTGACCGACACCCCCGAGGTGCGTGGAATGATCCGCAAGGTGCAGCATATGGTGACGGTGGGCGAGTAATCGCCGATCGTCATCCCAGCGAACGCTGGGATCCATGCGGCGGCGGTGACCCCGAGACCGTATGGGAATGTTCGTCACCCCAGCGAAGGCTGGGGTCCATGCGGTGGGGGCGACCCCAAGGCAGCATGGATGCCAGCCTTCGCTGGCATGACGTGAAGGAAATGGGTCCCGGCCTTCGCCGGGAAACAGGAAACAACAGGCGCGACCAAAGCGAAAGCGAGTGCAAAGACATGAAACTCAACGATCTCAGAGACAATAAGGGCGCCCGCAAGTCGCGCGTCCGCGTCGGCCGGGGAATCGGTTCCGGCCTCGGCAAGACCGCCGGCCGCGGCCAGAAGGGCGCCAAGTCGCGCTCGGGCGTCAGCGTCTTCGGCTTCGAGGGCGGCCAGATGCCGCTCCACATGCGGCTGCCGAAGCGCGGCTTCAACAACATCTTCGCCAAGGATTATGCCGAGGTGAACGTGGGCATGGTCCAGAAGGCGATCGACGCCGGGACGCTGTCGTCCGACGGAACGATCGACCAGGCCGCGCTCCGCGCCGCCGGCCTGTCGCGCGGCGGCAAGCACGGCATCCGCCTGCTCGGCAAGGGCAGCCTCACCGCGAAGCTGGCCTTCAAGGTCGCCGGAGCTTCCGCCGGCGCCCGCAAGGCGGTGGAGGAGGCCGGCGGCTCGATCGAGCTGATCGAGGTCGTCCCCGCTTCCGAAAAGGCCGCCGCGAAGAAGAACAGCGTCAAGAAGCGGACCAACGCGTAGCCCCGTCATTGCGAGCGGAGCGAAGCAATCCAGTGCGGCGTCACCGTCCCCTGGATTGCTTCGTCGCTTCGCTCCTCGCAATGACGGTTCAGGGTCCTATATGAACCCGAGCTTCTAAGGGATCGAACCAACATGGCATCCGCAGCCGAACAGATGGCTTCCAACATCAGCCTGGCGAGCTTCGCCAAGGCGACGGATCTCAAGAAAAGGCTCTGGTTCACCCTCGGGGCGCTCATCATCTTCCGGCTGCTGAGCTTCATTCCGCTGCCCGGAATTGATCCGCGCGCGCTTTCGAACCTGTTCGACACGACCCGCGGCGGAGTGCTCGATTTCTTCAACATGTTCTCGGGCGGAAGCCTCGAGCGGATGAGCCTGATCGCGCTCGGCGTCATGCCCTACATCACCGCCTCGATCGTCGTTCAGCTCGCGACCTCGATGTCGCCGACGCTGGCCGCCCTCAAGAAGGAAGGCGAGAGCGGGCGAAAGAAGATCAACCAATATACGCGCTACGGCACCGTGTTCCTGTGCGCGATCCAGGGCTATTTCATCGCCGTCGGGCTCGAGGGCTGGGGCCAGGGGAGCAGCGGCTCGGCCGTGCTCGATCCGGGAATGATGTTCCGGATCACCACGGTCGTCTCGCTGATCGGCGGCACCATGTTCCTGATGTGGCTGGGCGAGCAGATCACGGCGCGCGGCATCGGCAACGGGGTCTCGCTGATCATCATGGCCGGGATCGTCGCCCAGCTGCCGACGACCCTCGCCCAGGTGTTCGAGAGCGGCCGCACCGGAACCCTGTCGCCGCTTGTCATCATCGGAGTGATCGTCGCCGCCGCCCTGCTCATCCTGTTCATCTGCTTCATGGAGCGCGCGCAGCGCCGGGTGCTGATCCAATATCCCAAGCGCCAGACCGCCCGCGGCCAGATGCAGGCGGAAAAGTCGCACCTTCCGCTCAAGATCAACACGTCGGGCGTGATCCCGCCGATCTTCGCCTCGTCGCTTCTCCTGATGCCGCTCACCATCGCCCAGTTCGCCGGCAACCGCGCCGCGGGGGAAAGCACCTGGGGCGACATATTGATCACCGTCACCACCGCCCTCCAGCACGGCGCTCCGCTCTACATGGCGCTCTATGCGGCGGGGATCATCTTCTTCTGCTTCTTCTACACGGCGGTGGTGTTCAACCCGGAGGAGACGGCGGAGAATCTGAAGCGCTACGGCGGCTTCATCCCCGGAATCCGCCCGGGCAAGCGCACCGAGGAATATCTCGACTACGTCCTCACCCGGATCACGGTCGTCGGCGCCGCCTATCTGACCTTGATCTGCCTGGTTCCGGAATTCTTCATCGCCCGGGCCGGAATTCCCTTCTATCTCGGAGGCACCTCGCTGCTCATCGTCGTCAACGTGACGATGGACACGGTGACGCAGATCCAGAGCCATCTCATCGCCCACCAATATGGCGACCTCATCAAGAAGGCGAAGCTGAAGGGCGGGCGCGGCAGGTGAACATCATCCTGCTGGGTCCCCCGGGGGCGGGGAAGGGCACCCAGGCGAGCCGGCTGATCCAGGAGCGGGGGCTGGTCCAGCTCTCCACCGGCGACATGCTCCGCGAGGCGATCAAGACCGGGAGCCCGATCGGGCTGAGGGCCAAGGCGATCATGGAGGCGGGCGAGCTCGTCCCCGACGAGGTGGTGAACGAACTGATCGCCCACCGGCTGGACCAGCCGGAACGCTATTCCGGCTCCGGCTTCATCTTCGACGGTTACCCGCGCACCGAGGCCCAGGCCGTCTCGCTCGACGCTTTGCTCGCCGAGCGGGGGATGAAGCTCGATCACGTCATCGAGCTCCTGGTCGACGCCGACGCGCTGGTCGACCGGATCACCGGCCGCTTCTCCTGCGCCAAATGCGGCGCCGGCTATCACGACCGCTACAAGCTGCCCAGGGTGGACACGCTCTGCGACGTCTGCGGATCGGAAGAGTTCAGGCGCCGTCCCGACGACAATGAGGAGACGGTTCGGACCCGCCTCGCCGAATATCGAGCCAAGACCGCCCCCATCCTCCCTTATTACGATTCCCGCGGCCTCGTCCGCCGGGTCGACGGAATGGCCGACATCAAGCATGTCGAACGGGCGATCGAGGGCATATTGGACGGCGCTCCCTAATCCTCCCCTGCATCGGCAGGGGAGGGGGACCAGGCGAAGCCTGATGGAGGGGCCTTACTCGGTGCCTCCGGAGCGACCTGTCGGCGGCCGAAGGCCAATCATTTTTCAACGCGACGACGCAACGACGCAACGAGTTCGTGCCGCTCCCCAGGCCATGCGATTTCTCAGACCCAATAGGCGATAGCGTGAGTGCGCCGCCCAAGTTCCGAGGATGAACGCAGTCTCGTTGAAGCGCCGCAGACTCGTTGCGTCGTTGCGTCGTCGCGTTGAAAACTGAAGGTCGCTGCGCCCGCGGCTTCGCGACGGGGGACGACCCCATCCAATCGTTCCATCACGAATGTTCTTGACTTGTTCTCATTGCTTCCCTATATGAGACCCTGCCCGAGTCGGCCCGATCAACCGGCGAGGGCGGGAATGGGCCAAGGGGTTCGCCCTGA
>JBAWCC010000012.1:0-6386 GCA_049590095.1 Allosphingosinicella sp.
GATGGCGACGGCGCTGAAGCGGCCTTCCCCCCTCCCTGAAAGGGAGGGGCCGGGGGTGGGTAGGCGAGCGAAGCGAGACTTTTACTGACCCGGAGTTTCGGCCGCCTGCGGCGGACCCACCCCTAACCCCTCCCTTCCAGGGAGGGGAAAGTCAGATCAGCCGATCCAGCAGCGGAATCAGGGGCTCGTCGGCGGGGGGCATCGGCCACGCGCCCATCTCGTCCGGCCTCAGCCACTTGAGCTCGGCGGCGTCCAGCGGGCGCGGCTCGCCTTCCCACTGGCGGCACAGATAGAGGAGCAGCAGCATGTGCCGGCCCTCATTGTCGGCACTTGCGAAGGCGGCGGGAGTCAGCGACGCGGCCTCGACGACGATCCCGAGCTCTTCCTCCAGCTCCCTCGCCAATGCGGCTTCGGGCCGCTCCCCTTCCTCGATCTTCCCGCCGGGGAATTCCCACAGCCCGGCCATGGTTCGGCCGGCCGCGCGCTTCTGGAGCAGGACCCGCCGCTCGCCGTCCACCAGCGCCGCCGCCACCACCGTGAGTGTCGGAATTTTTTGCAATCTGGGGGCCAGCGGAAGGACTCCGTTAACTCAATCCGCCTATCCAGTGCGGATTGGGCGGGATGCCGGATGTGGGAAACAGGCCGATGCGACACTTCTTTGCAGAGCTCCGTGACGACATCAAGGCGGCAAGCGCGGTCGAATATGCGCTGATCTGCGCCCTTATCGTGCTGGCGATGATCGGTGGCCTCAGCGCCGTCGCCGGCAGCACGACGACGATGTGGAACGACGTTTCCGCAAACGTCTCCGAGCATGTCGGCTGATCTCAGCAAAACCTGCAAGTCGATAACCTTTTGGAAACTTCCTTCGAATAAATCAGGCATAGTCCGCCCAAATGGACAGGGGGGGCAGGAAGTGTGGACTTCCAAAGCTTTGGAACAGGAGACCGGAACATGAAGCTCATTCGCAAAATCTTCAAGAACGAAGAGGGTGCCACCGCCATCGAGTACGGCCTGATCGCCGCCCTGATCGCCGTTGCCGCCATCGCCGCCATGCAGAACATCGGCACCGAGCTCGGCGAGACGTTCAACGCCGTCGCCGACAACATGGCGGTCTGATCGCCTAAACAGCGACTTGACAAAAGGGAGGCGGCGGAACCCGGGTTTCGCCGCCTCTTTCTTTGCGTGCCCCGCTCAGGCGCGAGTGCCGTAGACGACGATCTTCACCTTCTGCCCGGACCTCGGCGCCGCCCCTGCGGCGAGGCCGTTCAGAACCCGGAAGCGCTCTTCCTTATAATCGCTATAGGCCATCCGCGCCGCCAGCGTCGCGACCGTGTCGCGCGGGCCGACCGTCACCACGTCGATGACCCGCGGCCGGATCGCCGCGGCCTCGGTCGCACTTATCCGGCTGAGGGACCCGACCATCGATTCGAACGGGCCGAGGCCGCTTCCCGCCGGAGCGATCATCGCGAAATGATAGACGGTGTCCGAATCCCAGCGATAGGCGACGACGGAGAGATCGACCGGGCCCGACTGGGTGGCGACCCGGGCGGTCGAATAAGCGGCGGGAATGCCGTTGATCGTCGTCGAGCGCGGCTGGGCGTAGCCGATCCGGGTCTGCTGGCCGGCGATGGACTGGAAGACCTGGCCGACATAGGCGCCGAGATCGCCGCTGTATCCCCTTCCCCCGAACTGGGCCTGGCCGCTCTGTCCGACGATGCTGACGGCCCGGGCGCCGTTCTGCATCCCGTAGCCGTTCGGGACCGCGAAGCGCAGCCTCAGATCCGGATGGGTGAAGATTCGGCCGTCGATCACACCCTGCCCGGGGTCGTCGTCGACCATCATTCCGTCGATCCGGTCGAGGAAGATGTCCCGGTTCCTGGTTCCGGAGCCGGCGCGGCCGGTCCCCTGCGCGGTCCTGGCCGACCGGGTGACCCGGTCGGCGCTGAGCGGATGGCTTCGGGCCCAGCTCGGCGTCGAGCGTTCGTCCTTGCTGCCGGCCGACCGCGCCTGAAGCGAAGTCGCGGCGCCGAGCGAGGCGAGCAGGCTGGCCGACGCCGTCGGATCGTAGCCGGCGGCGGCGAGGTAGCGCACTCCGAGGTCGTCGGCCTCGAGCTCCTGCTTTCGCGAGTAGCTCAGGACGACGCTTTGGGTGACCTGGCCCGCGAGGTTGCCGATCTGGCTCGATCCGGTGAGCACGCCGAGGCCGGCGGAGAGGATCTGGCTGAAGATGCCGGCCCGTTTGCGCTCCGAGCTGTGCCGGGCGGCGATATGGCCCGCTTCGTGGCCGAGCACGAAGGCGAGCTCCGCCTCGTCATTGGCGAGGCCGACGAGCTGGCGGGTGACGTAGAGATAGCCGCCGGGCACCGCGAAGGCGTTCATCACCGGCGAGTTCAGGGTAGTGATCCGGAACGCGCTGCCGCCGCCGGCGATGTTGCTCCGGGCGGTGACCCGGGCGCCGACCTGCCGGATATAGGCGCTTCGGGCGCTGCTTTCCTCGCCGCCGAACTCCTCGACGATCTGCGGGTGCTGCCTGGCCGCGGTGGCGGCGCTGCTCTGCGAGATGCTGCGGATCTTGCTCTGGGCCGAGGCGGGCGCGCCGGCGGCGACGGAAGCGATTGCGGCGAGCGAGACGGACAGCGCGAAAAGCGCCTTCATCTTCATCGGATACTCCTCAACAGGACGATTCGTCGCCGTAGGGAACGGGGAATGGGGATTGGGGTTCCTGCGGTCACCGAGCGGTGACGCCCTGGCTTCCCGGCGAAGGCCGGGATCCAGCGCTTCCGACGGTGCGGCTGGGCCCCCGGCCTTCGCCGGGGAACGATCACCCTATCTCGAGAAATTTCGTCCGGCGGTGCGTCCGCACCTCCGCGCCGGACAGAGCCGCCAGTGTCTCCAGCTCCTCCGCGACCGCTTCGCCGAGCGCGGCCATGGCCGCGGCCGGGCTTCGGTGGGCTCCGCCGACCGGTTCGGGGACGATCCGGTCGACGACTCCGAGGGCCTTCAAATCCTGGGCAGTCACCCGCATCGCCTCGGCCGCGTCGGCCGCCTTCTCGGCGGTTCGCCAGAGGATGGACGCGCAGCCTTCGGGCGAGATGACGGCGTAGACGCTGTGCTCGAGCATCAGCACCCTATTGGCGGCGGCGATGGCGATGGCGCCGCCAGAGCCCCCTTCCCCGACGATCGCGGCGACCATCGGAACTGCGAGCGCGAGGCAGGCCTCGGTCGATCGGGCGATCGCCTCCGCCTGGCCGCGCTCCTCGGCCTGGACCCCGGGAAAGGCTCCGGGCGTGTCGACCAGGCTGACGACCGGGATCGAGAAGCGGTCGGCCAGCTCCATCAGCCGGATCGCCTTGCGATAGCCTTCGGGCTTGGCCATTCCGAAATTGTGGGTCAGCCGGCTCGCGGTGTCGTCGCCTTTCTCGTGGCCGATCAGCATGATCTTGCGGCCGCCCAGCCGCCCCAGCCCGCCGACGATGGCGGAATCCTCGCCGAAATTGCGGTCGCCGGCCAGGGGCACGAAATCCTCGGCCAGTGCGGCGACATAATCCTTGAAATGCGGCCGGTCGGGATGGCGGGCGACCTGGGTCTTCTGCCATGGAGTGAGCCGGGCATAGGTGTCGCGAAGCATGCGGTCGGACTTCGCCTCGAGCCTGCCGATCTCGGCATCGATGTTGAGGTCGGAGCCTTCGGCGGTCTCGCGCAGCTGCTCGATCCGGTTGTCGAGCTCGGCGATCGCTTTTTCGAAATCGAGGAAGGTGGGCATGGTCGGGGGGTTAGGAGCGCGGCGGCTGTGCGTCAACGCGCTCACCCGTCATCCCGGCGAAGGCCGGGACCCATGAACGCGGTCGGACGAGTTTCCTCATCGACCGGTGTTCCCGGGTCGCGGGTTCAAGCCCGGGATGACGTGGACCCTTTCGCCGGCGCGGCAACGCGCCCCGCATCCGCCAGCGGGTGGCGGCTGTTCACCAGCTCGATCAGGCGTCGGCTGTCGACGTGGGTGTATATCTGGGTGGTAGCGATATCGGCGTGGCCGAGAAGCATCTGGAGCGCCCGAAGATCGGCTCCGCCTTCGAGCAGATGGGTGGCGAAGGCGTGGCGAAGGACGTGCGGGCTGACCCGCTCGGGCGGTATTCCGGCGGCGGCGGCCAGCTCTTTGAGAAGCTGGTGAAGCCGGACCCGGCTGAGATGGCTCTTACCCGACGGAAAGAGCCATAGGCTGTCCCGCGGCACCAGGGCCGCCCATTCGGCGACCGCGGCCCGCGCCCGGTCGGAGATCGGGACGAGCCGCTCCCGGCCGCCCTTGCCCCTGAGGATGAGGAAGGGCTTGTCGGGATGGATCGAATGACGGGGAAGCGAGACCAATTCGGTCGCTCGCATGCCCGAGCCATAGAGCAGTTCGACGAGAGCGGTCAGCCGGAGCGCCGCCGCCCCGGGCTCCTCGCCGCGGCGGCGGTCGAGCTCGGCGAACAGCGCGCCCACCGCCGAATGATCGAGGATCTTGGGCAGCGGCCGCCCGCCGGCGGGACGCGGCAATGCGGCGGAAGGATCGTCGCCGCGAAGGCCCTCTTCGTGGAGAAAGCCGTAGAACCGGCGAAGGGCGGCGGCCTTTCGCGCCACCGTCGTCCGCTTGAGCGGGAGCCAGGCTTCCGAAAGGCGCTTCAGGGCTTCGGGTCCGGCGCTGGAAAGGCGGCCGCCGAGCAGCTCGGAGGCGCCTCGCAAATCGCGTTCGTAGGCCAGGCGGGTGTTGAGCGCTGCGCCGGCCTCCGCCGCGAGCATCTCGAGGAAGGCGGCGATCAGCTGCCCGTCCTCGCGAGTCTCGCTCACAGCCGGGTCATCGCCTCGGCCGCGATCATCCGGGCCTCATATTCGAGCCCGACCTCCCTCAGCGCCCGGACGATATGGTAGAGATGCTCGGGCGGCACACCCCGCCAGCTCCCGGTCTGCATCCCCACTCCGGCGAGGAGGGCGACGGTCCCGGGCTGGTTCGCCCGGGCGGCGGCGGCGATGATGTTCGCCCAGCGGCTGCGCGGAGCGGTGCTCACTCCAAAGGGAAGCGGGTCGTCGAGGCGGCCGAGGCCGGCGAGCGCGGCCGCCAGCATCCGTCCCCGATGGCCGCCGGCGCTCTCGGTGAACGTCTCGACCCGGCCGGCTCCGAGATCGACGACCGGGCTCGGCGCTCCGACGGCGAGGATCGACCAGGCGCGCTGGCCGTCGTCGCCCTCCAGAGTGTCGACGACCCCGCCCCAGCGCGCGGCGAAGCGATCGAAGCCCGCCGACATCATCGAGGCGATCAGATCGTCGGTTCGGCCGCCGCGATCCGCCGAGACCGGGGTTCGCGCGGCGGCGGCCGCGGTGAGGATGTAGCGGCCGTAGCGGTCGTCTCCTTCTTCCCAAAGGTCGCGCAGGGCATCCATTCGGTTCTCGACCGACCCCCCGACATAGGCCTTGCGAAGGCGGTCGCCGATGCTGCCCCCGATCTCGGACGGATCGGTGCGGTCGAAGAGCAGGCTGTGCATCTCGACCAGCGAGGCGTTGGAGAAGACCCCGAGCGTCGCCGCCCGCTGGGCGGCCGCGATCCGCTGCTCCAGCGGGACCATCGGCGCCCGAGCCTGCCAGGCCCACACGGCGGGACCGGCGCGGTTCATCAGCGAATTCGGAATCTCGAGGCCCGTGGCGCTCGCGAGGCCGAAACGCCAGCTGTTCAGCGCCTCCACCCCCTCCCATTCGATGGTGACTGCGCGGCGGGTGTTGGTCCCCGCCCCGATCACTTTCTCGGCAAGCAACGTGTCGATGCTTCCGCCGCTTCGGCGCCGCGCCTGGTCGATAAGCTGGCTGGCGCGCGCGGAATCCCCTTCCAGGGAAGCGCACATCGCATCGGCGAGCGGCCAGACCGGCTGGTCGGAAACCTTCCGGCCGGGGCCGACGAGGGGGCAGAGCGCGGCGGGATCGGCGGTGGCGAGCGCCGTCTGGACGGCGACGCTGAACATCCGCGGAGTGAATCGATCGACGTCGATCGACTGAACGAGAATCCGGGCGCCGTCGGCCTCGCCCATCCGGAGCAGAAGCCAGGCGCGCTCGGCGACCCAGTCGACCTCGTTGACCTGGCTCGGAGCCGAGGACTCGGACAGCAGGGCTCGGCGAAGCAGGATCGACGTCCAGCGCGACGGCAAGGGCGCGTCGAGCCGGCCCATCAGTCCGCTGAGGAAGCGGCCGTTGGCATTGCCGAAGGCGTCGAGGCCGAGCCCCCAATTTCCGGGGCGAAGCGGCCCGACCGGATTGACCGGGCGGCGCGACTGGTCGGGGATCTCTATCGGCGGGGGCAGAGCCTGCCGGGCGAGCGCTTCCAGATCCTCGGCCGCCGAATCCTCGATCTCGAGGGGCACGGC
>JBAWCC010000013.1:0-13557 GCA_049590095.1 Allosphingosinicella sp.
GGGCCGCCCCGCCCTCCGGGACGGCCGGCGCCGCGAAGGTCCGGTCCGGCGGCGGCGGCGCCTTGTCGTCGGCGGCGATCGAGGCCTGGAGGATCCGGCTCGGGCTGGCCGGGGGCTCGCCTTTCTCGATTCCGTCGACGAAATTCATTCCGCTGATCACCCGGCCGAAGACGGTGTAGCGACCGTCGAGGGAAAGCCGGGAGCCGAGCATGATGTAGAATTGGCTGTTGGCGCTGTTCTCCGCCGCGGCGGCGGTGGCGGCGTCGGCATCGTCGGGAGCGCCCTGGCGGGCGGCCGCGATCGCCCCGCGCACGTGCGGAAGGCCGTTGAACTCGGCCTTGAGGTCGGGAAGCTGGGAGCCGCCGGTGCCGTCGCCGCTGGGGTCGCCGCCCTGGGCCATGAAGCCTTCGATCACCCGGTGGAAGGTAAGGCCGTCGTAAAAGCCCTTGCGCGCCAGCTCCTTGATGCGGGCGACGTGATTGGGGGCGACGTCGGGCCTGAGCTGGATCGCCACCCGGCCGCCGCCCGACAGGTCGAGCAGAAGCGTGTTTTCCGGGTCGACCGCCGGGGTCGGCGGGGGGACGATATACTCCTTCGCCGTCGCCGAACCGGCGAGGAACAGGCCAAGCAGCAGGGCCAGCAAGGTCGCGATACGCATGTTCAGGAATTTCCCCGGATAAATCCGTTTTCTAGGGCATTGGATATCGCGCGGCGCGCGGTGCCGATCAAGTGCCTTTGCGGCCCAGCGCCTCGACCCGCCGGGCGACGTCGGCCACCACCGCTCGCGGAACGAACTTCGAAATGTCGCCGCCGTAGAGCGCGATCTCCTTGACGAGGCGCGAGGCGATCGGCTGGAGCGAGACGTCGGCCATCAAAAAGACCGTCTCGATCCTGTCGTTCAGCTGCTGGTTCATCCCCGCCATCTGATACTCATATTCGAAATCGGCGACGGCCCTGAGGCCTCGGACGATCATCGAGGCGCCTTCGCGCTCGGCGAAGTCCATCAGCAGCGAATCGAAGGAAACCAATTCGATTTCCGCGCCGAGGCCGGCGACCTCGCGGCGCACCATCGCAATCCGCTCCTCGACCGAGAACATCGGCGACTTGGACGGGTTGGTGGTCACTCCGATGACCAGCCTGTCGACCAGCTTCGCGCCTCGGCGAATAATGTCCATATGGCCGAGCGTGATCGGATCGAACGTGCCCGGATAGACTCCTGTCCTCATGCTCTCCCCTCCCCCGTGGTCAATGGTCGCGCTCCACTGCGAAGCGGGCGATTGCGCGAAGCAGACCGGCCTCCGCCCCGTAGCTCTTCAGATATTCGATCGCCTGGCCGACGAGCAATTCGGCCTGCCGCCGTGCGCGCTCGCGTCCCAGCAGGGTGACGAAGGTCGCCTTGCCCTTCGCCCGGTCCTTGCCGACCTTCTTGCCGGTCTTCACCTCCTGCCCTTCCTCGTCGAGCAAATCGTCCGCAATCTGAAACGCCAGCCCGACGTCGCGGGCATAGCCGCGCAGCTTGAGCCGCCCCTCGGGCGGCACGCGTCCCATGATCGCGCCGGCCTCGAGGCAGAAGCCGATCAGTGCGCCGGTCTTCAATTGCTGGAGTCGCGTGACCGCGGCGAGATCGAGACTCTGCTCGGGAGCGGCGAGGTCCATCATCTGGCCGCCGGCCATTCCGGCCGGCCCGGCGGCCCGCGCGAGCTCGGCGATCAGCTCGGTCCGGACGAACGGATCCTCGTGGGTCGCCTCGTCGGCGAGTATCTCGAAGGCGAGGGCGTGGAAGGCGTCGCCGGCCAGGATCGCGGTCGCCTCGCCAAAGGCCTTGTGGAGAGTCGGCTTGCCGCGGCGAAGGTCGTCGTCGTCCATCGCCGGAAGATCGTCATGGATCAGCGAATAGACGTGGATGCATTCGATGGCGGCGCCGACCCGGACCGCCCGCTCGCGGGAGGTGTGGAAGAGGGCCGCGGCGGCGACGACGAGCAGCGGGCGGAGTCTCTTGCCGCCGCCGATCGCCGCGTAGCGCATCGCTTCGTACAACTCGGCCCGAGGATCCGGAGGAACCGTGAGCAAGGCCGAGAAAAAGTCGTCGACCTCCACCCGGATCCGGCCGAACGCGGGCGCGAGGAGCGATGCATCCGCCACCAGCGGCGGCTCAGTCGGCGTCGAACGGAACGGTGCCGCTCGGCTGGCCGTCGCGGCCGAGCTGAATCTTCTCGATCTTCGCCTGAGCCGCCTGGAGCCGCGCCTCGCATTGCTGCCGGAGCTGGTCGCCCTCGCCGTAAAGCTCGATCGACTCGTCGAGCGGCGCATCGCCGCTTTCGAGACGGCGGACGATCTCCTCCAGCCGCTTGAGCGCGGCTTCAAAGGAGAGTTCGGAGATGGGTTCGGGGACGTCGGACATCGGCGGAGCAATGAGCCGCGAGGCAATCGCGGTCAAGGCTCAGGCGGCACGGTACCAATAGGCTCCGTCCCTGACTTCGCGCACTGCCCTGCCCTCCACCTCCAGCCGCCGAAGATGGGCCAGCGCCTCGCCGGTGGCGAGGCCGAGCATATTGTCCTCGATCTGGCGGGCGAACAGCGTTCCGAAGCAATCGATTGCCCGCCGCGGCTCGCCGAGCTTCGCGTGAAGCGCCTCGAGGCGGTCGCGGTGGCCGGAAGCGAGGGCGTCGAGCCGGGCGTGGAGGCCGGTGAAGGGCTCGCCATGGGAGGGGAGGACGAGGAGGCTGTCGGGAAGACCCTTCAGTTTTTCAATCGATGAGAGCCAGTCTCCGAGGGGATCGGCCTCGGGCTCGCTGAGGCTGAGCGAGACGTTGGAGGTGATCCTCGGCAGCACCTGATCGCCCGCGATCATCAGGCCGGCTTCATCGTCGATCAGGCAGGCATGTTCCGGGCAATGGCCGTTGCCGACGAGGACTCGCCACGTTCGAGCTCCGATCGCCAGGCGATCCCCATCCTCCATTCGAACGAAGCTGACCGGGATCGGACTGACTACCGAGGCGAAGCGGCCCCAGCCTTTGGCCGCCTCCGCCTGGATCCGGGCGTCGTCCCAGCCGGCGGCGCGCCAGTAATCGATCGCCTCGGCCGGCGGCGCCTCGCGCACGTCGCTCGAAAGCAGGCGACCGAACAGCCATTCGCCGCGAGTCATCCAGAGGCGCACCGAGAAGCGCTCGGTCAGCCAGCCGGCGAGGCCGAGATGGTCGGGATGGAAATGGGTGCAGATCACGCGAGTGACCGTCCGGCCCGCCAGGGGGCCTTCGAACAGGGCTTCCCAGGCCTCGCGGCAGGGCGGAATGTCGAGGCCGGTATCGACCAGGGCAACGCCGTCGCCGTCGTCGAGCACCCAGACGTTGATATGCTTGAGCGACCCGGGAATCGGAAGCCGCGCCCAGCCGACGCCTTCGGCCAGAGCGATCAGCTCGCCCTTGTCGGGCCCGCGGCGGCCGAGCGGATAGGTCAGGCCCTTGTGCGTATAGGCCTGGCCATGGGCCTCGTCCGGGTCGGTGAGTGAGACGTCTGGGCCGGCGGGCTCAGCTCTTGAAGAGGTCATCGGCCGTCGGCTCGCGCGGCGCGGAATATTCACCCGCTTCCTCCGCGGCATGGGCGGCTTCGGCCTCGCGGGCGGCGGTGTCGCGCTCGCGGCGAAGCTCCTCGATCAGGGCCTCGCGGTCGCCGGCGAGACGATGGTCGGTCGGCGCCGGCTCGATCCCCGCCGCCTTCGCCGCCTTGGCGACGATCGCGTCGAGCTCGCGCTGGGAGCAGAGGCCGAGCGTGACCGGATCCTTGGGCTGGATGTTGGCGATGTTCCAGTGGCTACGGTCGCGGATCGCCGCGATGGTGGTTCGGGTGGTTCCGATCAGCTTGCCGATCTGGCCGTCCGAGATTTCCGGATGGTTGCGGATGATCCAGGCGATTCCGTCGGGCTTGTCCTGGCGCTTCGAGACCGGGGTATAGCGCGGGCCCTTGGTGCGGCGGGTCTGGTCGGGCTCCTTCTGGATCCGAAGCTTGTAATCGGGATCGGCCTGGCCGCGGTCGATCTCCTCCTGATTGAGCTCGCCGGCGCGGATGGGATCGCGCCCGGTAAGCTTGGTCGCCGCAGTGTCGTCGGCGATCGCCTGTACCTCGAGGATGTGGAGGCCGCAGAATTCTGCGATCTGCTCGAAGGTGAGCGAGCTGTTGTCGACCAGCCAGGCGGCGGTCGCATGGGGCATGAGCGGCTGAACCACTTGTCGTCTCCAAAAACAAGAAGGGCCGCCCCTTCCCGGAGCGGCCGTTACGTTGCCCAGCGATCTAGTCCAGCAGGCGCCGCAGGGCAAGGCGAATGCCGCCCTGGCGCGCCGCGCATCAGGAAAGAAGCGGGATTCCCGCGTTCGAGGGAGTGACTGGGACTTCCAGCACGATCTTCCCGACATGCTCGCCGCTGTCCATCAGACGGTGGGCTCCCGCCGCGTCGGAAAGCGGAAAGGTGGAGTGGATGACGGGGCGGATCCGGCCGGCCTCCAGATGGGGCCAGACCTCGCGCCTCAGCTCGTCCGCCAGAGCCGACTTGAACTCGACCGGACGGGCGCGCAGGGTCGAGCCGGTAAGGGTCAGGCGCTTGCGCATCACGTCCCAGATCGGAATCTCCACGCTCGCCCCCCGCTGCGCCGCGATCGACACATGCCGCCCCTCCTCGGCAAGGCAGGCGAAGTTCCTGGGCACATAATCGCCCCCGACCATGTCGAGCACGACCGCGACTCCGGCGCCGCCGGTGATCCGCTTCACCTCCGCGACGAAATCCTGCGTCTTGTAGTCGATCGCGTGCGCCGCTCCGATCTCAAGCGCCCGGGCGCATTTCCCGGCCGAGCCGGCGGTGACGACGACGGTCAGGCCGAAGACCTTGCCGAGCAGGATCGCGGCGGTGCCGATTCCGCTGGTGCCGCCATGGATGAGAATCGTGTCGCCCGCCTTGGCGCCGCCGCGCTGGAAGAGGTTCGTCCAGACGGTGAAAAAGGTTTCGGGCAAGGCGGCCGCCTCCACCATGGAGAAGCCGCCGGGGACCGGAAGGCACAGATCCGCATGGGCGACGGCATATTCGGCATAGCCGCCGCCGGGCACCAAGGCGCAGACTGGCATTCCATGCATTTCCATGGCGACCCCGGGCCCCATGTCGACGACGACGCCCGCGATCTCGAGGCCCGGTATCGAAGGCGCGCCAGGCGGCGGCGGATAGAGGCCCAGGCGCTGCATGACGTCCGGCCGGTTGACTCCGGCGGCCATGACCCGGACCAGCACTTCGTCCGCTCCGGGCTCCGGCACCTGCCGCTCGACAGGCCGAAGCACTTCGGGCCCGCCGGGCGCGGCGGGATCGATTGCGATCATCGTCTCGGGGATTGCGTCCATGCGGTCACGCCTCGCGCCGAAAGGGCCGCGGCGCAAGCCCTTCGGGTTGACGCGGCGGTCGGGAAGGGGGAGTCTGGAGCCATGGACCTGGACGAGCTCTTCCCAAGCAAGCCGGACGATCCGCTGGCCCTGCTCGGGCGGCAGGATCTCGACCCGCTCTCGGTCGACGAGCTGCACGCCCGGATCGAGGCGCTCGAGGCGGAGATCGTGCGGGTGCGATCCAAGATCGACGCCGCGGTTAACCACCGGGCAAGCGCCGAGCAGCTATTCAAGAAATGACGAAAGGCAGGGAACATTCGGCCTTTTCCCCAGCTTTTTTGGAAGCGTGCTTGATGACGGCAGTGCGACGCCCGACATTAAGGCCATGTAGTCCGTGAATTTTTGCGGGCTTTGAGGAGTAAAAGACTTGCCTTCCTTCGCCCGCGAACTCGAACAGACCCTGCATACCGCTTTGGCGGAAGCCAGCGGCCGCCGGCACGAATATGCGACCCTCGAGCATCTGTTGCTCGCGCTCACCGAAGACGCCCATGCCTCCAAGGTGATGAGCGCCTGCGGAGTGGACCTGAAGGAGCTTCGCGAAGCGGTCCGAGCCTATCTCGACAGCGAATTGGAAGCCCTGAAGGTCGACGGCCAGACCGATCCCTCACCGACCAGCGGGTTCCAGCGGGTCGTCCAGCGCGCCATCCTCCACGTCCAGTCCTCGGGCCGCGACGAGGTGACCGGCGCCAACGTCCTCGTCGCTCTCTTCTCCGAGCGCGAAAGCTACGCCGTCTATTTCCTCCAGCAGCAGGATATGAGCCGCCTCGACGCGGTCAGCTACATCAGCCACGGAGTCGGCAAGGGCGAAACCTCGACCGAGCCGCAGGAGGTGAAAGGCGTCGAGGAATCCAAGCCCGACGAGGGCAAGAAGAAGAGCGAGAGCGCTCTCAAGCAGTTTACGGTCAATTTGAACGAGAAGGCGATCAGCGGCCGGGTCGACCCGTTGATCGGGCGCGGGCCGGAGGTCGACCGGACAGTCCAGATCCTCTGCCGCCGCTCCAAGAACAATCCGCTCTATGTGGGCGATCCCGGAGTCGGCAAGACCGCCATTGCCGAGGGCCTGGCGCGCAAGATCGTCGAGGGCGACGTGCCCGAGGTGCTGAAGCCCGCGGTGATCTACTCGCTCGACATGGGCGCGCTTCTCGCCGGCACCCGCTATCGTGGCGATTTCGAGGAGCGGCTGAAGGCGGTGGTGACGGAGCTGGAGAAGCTTCCCGACGCCATCCTCTTCATCGACGAGATCCACACCGTGATCGGTGCCGGCGCCACCTCCGGCGGCGCGATGGACGCGTCGAACCTCTTGAAGCCGGCGCTTTCGGGCGGGACGATCCGCTGCATCGGATCGACCACCTACAAGGAGTTCCGCAACCATTTCGAGAAGGACCGGGCCCTGCTCCGGCGCTTCCAGAAGATCGACGTCAACGAGCCGACCGTCGAGGACACGATCAAGATCCTCGCCGGCCTGCGCTCGGCGTTCGAGGAGCATCACAAGGTCAAGTACACCGCCGACGCGATCAAGGCGGCTGTCGAATTGTCGTCGCGCTACATCAACGACCGCAAGCTGCCCGACAAGGCGATCGACGTGATCGACGAGGTCGGGGCGATGCAGATGCTGGTGCCGCCTTCCAGGCGCAAGAAGACGATCACCACCAAGGAGATCGAACAGGTCATCTCGACCATCGCCCGGATTCCGGCGAAGAGCGTCTCGGCCGACGACAAGAAGACCCTCGAGCATCTCGACCGCGACCTGAAAAGGGTCGTCTTCGGCCAGGACAAGGCGATCGAGGTCCTCTCCTCGGCGATCAAGCTGTCGCGCGCCGGCCTTCGCGATCCCGACAAGCCGATCGGCAATTACCTCTTCTCCGGCCCCACAGGCGTCGGCAAGACCGAGGTGGCGCGCCAGCTCGCCTCGATCATGGGAATCCCTCTGCAGCGCTTCGACATGTCCGAATATATGGAGCGCCACTCGGTCAGCCGGCTGATCGGCGCTCCTCCGGGTTATGTCGGCTATGACCAGGGCGGCCTTCTGACCGATGCTATCGACCAGCATCCGCATTGCGTCCTACTGCTCGACGAGATCGAGAAGGCGCATCCGGACCTGTTCAACATCCTCCTCCAGATCATGGACAACGGGCGGCTGACCGACCATCACGGCAAGACGGTCGACTTCCGCAACGTCATCCTGATCATGACCACCAATGCGGGCGCAAGCGACATGGCGCGCGAAGGTCTCGGCTTCGGCAACAATACCCGCGAAGGCGAGGACGAGGAAGCGATCAAGCGGATGTTCACGCCCGAGTTCCGCAACCGGCTCGATGCGATCGTGCCTTTCTCCTATTTGCCGACCGAAGTCGTCGCCCGGGTCGTCGACAAGTTCATCCTTCAGCTCGAGCTTCAGCTGGCGGACCGCAACGTCCATATCGACCTCGACGACGAGGCGAGGAAGTGGCTCACCGCCCGCGGCTACGACAAGCTCTACGGTGCCCGGCCGATGGGCAGGCTCGTCCAGGAGAAGATCAAGCAGCCGCTCGCCGAGGAACTGCTTTTCGGCAAGCTCATCCATGGCGGCGAGGTCAAGGTCACGATCAAGGACGATGCCCCCGTCTTCGAGATCGTCGCCGCCGCGCCCAAGCCGAGCAAGAGACGCGGCAAGAAGGCGGCGGAGCCCGAAAGCGGGCAGAGCCAGCCCGAAGGCGAGCAGGGCCCGATCGAAACCGGCGAGGCCGAGGAAGGCCAGGCCGAACAGGCTTGAGATTAACGGGGGGCTTCGCCCTTGTTCCCGCCCCCCGTCATTCCCGCGAAAACGGGAATCCCTGCGGCGATCGTGTCATTTTAAAACGTCGAATGGACTCCCGCTTTCGCGGGAGTGACGATAACGTGTGGCGCCCTCCCAAAGGAAAGCCGACGTGTCCGACTCAAGCCTCACCTTCTACACCAACCCGATGTCCCGGGGCCGCATCGTCCGCTGGATGCTTGAGGAGGTGGGCCACCCCTACGAGACGGTTCTGCTCGACTACGGGACGACGATGAAGGCGCCCGAATATCTCGCGGTCAATCCGATGGGGAAGGTGCCGGCGATCAGGCATGGCGACACGGTAGTCACCGAGGGCGCCGCCATCTGCGCCTACCTCGCCGACGCGTTTCCGAACGCCGGGCTGGCGCCGCCGCCGGGCAGCCCGAAGCGCGGCCCTTATTATCGCTGGATGTTCTTCGCCGCGGGTCCGGTCGAGGCGGCGGTGACCGGCAAGGCGCTCGGCCTGCTCGCGCCGGCCGACAAGAAGGCGATGGCCGGCTATGGCAGCTTCGAGGAGACGATCGACGCGCTCGAGCTTTGCATTGGCCCGGGGCCCTATATCTGCGGCGACCAATTCACCGCCGCCGACGTCTATGTCGGCTCCCAGATCGGCTGGGGAATGATGTTCGGCACGATCGAGAAAAGGCCCGCCTTCACCGACTATTTCGAGCGGCTGCAGGAGCGCCCGGCGGCGAAGCGTGCCAACAAGCTGGACGATGCTCTCATGCCCGAGCAATCCGTTCCGCCGCCTCAGCAGCCCTGAGGACGTCGCCGCCGCGCTGCCGCCGCCGCCTGGCCGTCATTGCGAGAAGCGGAGCGACGAAGCAATCCAGTGGGCCTCCTACGCCGCACTGGATTGCTTCGCTTCGCTCGCAATGACGGAGCCGAAAAGAAAGGGCCCGGCGTTTCCGCCAGGCCCTCCCTCGTTCAGACTGTCTCAAACCTCAGTCGCGGCTGCCCATGAACTGCAGCAGGAACGTGAACATGTTGACGAAGTCGAGATAGAGCGACAGCGCGCCCATGATCACCGTCTTGCCCATCATGTCGGTGCCGGCGACATAGGCGTACATGCTCTTGATCCGCTGCGTGTCGTAGGCGGTCAGACCCGCGAAGATCAGGACTCCGATGGCGCTGATCGCCAGGGTCATCACGGGCGACTGGAACCACAGGTTGAGAAGCATCGCCACGATCAATCCGACCACGCCCATGATCAGGAACGTGCCCAGAGGCGCGAGGTCGCGCTTGGTCGTGTAGCCGTAGAGGCTGAGCGACAGGAAGGCGGCCGAGGTCGCGAAGAATGTCATCGCGATCGACGATCCGGTATAGACCAGGAAGATCGAGGCCATGGACAGGCCCATCACGGTGGCGAAGGCCCAGAAGAGCACTTGCGCCATTCCGGTCGACAGCCGGTTGATTCCGAAGCTCAGCACCATCACGAACGCCAGCGGGGACAGCATGATGACATATTTGAGGATGCCGGGGCCCATCAGGATCGTCTCTGCCGCGCCCGAGCGGGCGAACAGCAAGGCGACGACGCCGGTGAGCAGCACGCCCGACGCCATATAGTTGTAAACCGACAGCATGTAGGACCGCAGGCCCGCGTCATAGGCGACGCTGTCCCGGCCGAGCGTATCGGCCGTGTGCGGCGCTGCGGTCGCGCGCGGGTCAAATCCGTTAGCCATTTTAAACTCTCTCCTTTGGCGGCGAAAGGCGACGCCGCTCTCCGTAATATCGTGGGAAAGGCGTCCAACTTCAAGGAAAACCGGTACGCAGGGTGGCCGCGAACCGCTAGGTGAGGGTTCATGCACCGACTGTTCGTCGCGATCCGACCGCCGGCAACGGTTAGAGCCCGGTTGCTCGACCTGATGGGAGGAGTGGCGGGAGCCCGCTGGCTGGACGACGACCGGCTGCATGCGACCCTGCGCTTCATCGGCGAGGTGGACCGGCATCTGGCGCGCGACGTCGACGCCGCGCTGAGCAGCGTCCACCACCCCCGATTCTCGATCGCGGTGAACGGCCTGGGAGTCTTTGACCGGCGCGGCGAGCCGGTGACTCTCTGGGCCGGACTCGCCCCGCACGAGCCCCTGCGCGCGCTCCACAAGAAGGTCGACCAGGCGCTGGTTAGAGTCGGAGTCGAGCCCGATCGGCGTGCCTACATGCCGCACGTCACCCTCGCCCGCCTGCCCCGGGGCGCCGGGCCGCTGGAAGGTCTGATCGAAGCTTCGGGCGGAGTCGCCAGCCCGCCCTTCGAGGTCGATCAATTCGGCCTCTACGAAAGTCGGCTCACGCCCGAGGGTCCGGTCTACGACGTGGTGGAGCGTTACCCGCTCCGCTGATCAGGCGCCGAGGCGCGACAACAAGCGGTCGACCATCCCGGCATAGGTATCGCCGAACAGCCGCATGTGGAGCAGGGCCGGAAAGAGCTGGTAGAGGGGCCGCCGCTCTTCCCAGCCCGGCTCGAGCGCGCCGTAGGCCTCCCAGAAGCTCTCCCCCGGCGAATCGAACAGGGTCAGCATGGCCAGATCGACTTCCGCGTCGCCACGATAGCAGGCGGGGTCGATCAGAGCGGCCAGGCGCCCGTCGGAAACGAGGAGGTTGCCGCTCCACAAGTCGCCGTGCAGGAGCGAGGGCCGGGGCGAGTCGGGCGCGATCTGGCCGATCCGGGAGGCGAGGCGGCCGACCCGATCCCGCCAGGGACGGTCGAGCACTCCGGCGGTCGCGACCAGCCTTTGCTCCGCCCAGAAGCCCGGCCAGTCCCGGCCCTCGCGATTGTCGAGGACGACGGTGCCGATCTGGTAATCGACCGGCCATCCATATTGCTCCCCGCACTGATCGTGCAGCCGCCGAAGCGCCGCTCCGGTATCGGCCCAGGCGGCGGGGCTGAACACCCGGTCGTTGGGGACATGCTCGAGCAGGAGCACGCCCTCGTGCTGCCCCTCGACAAGCGGGGCGGGAAGTCCCGCCGCGGCGATAGTCCGGAGCATCGATGCTTCCGCGCCGGCGCTGAGGTCGCGCTTGGCGACCGACGAGCGCCCGTCCGGGCGCCGAACCAGCAGGGCCTCTGAAAGATCGCCCCCGGCCAGCCGTTCGAGCCGGTCCTCGCTGACGCCGGTGAGGGCCGTGACTCGCCGGGCGAAGGCGGTCATCCGCCGGCGGCGATCCTGCGCGCCAGTCCCTCGGCGCCGGCGCTGACCTCGTCCCAGGCCGTGTCGAAATGACTGTCGTCGCCATGATAAGGATCGGCCACCGCCTGCCCCTCCCGGCCCTCGACATGGTCGAGCAGCAGCGACAGCCTGGCCTTGCCCTCGGCCGGCCGAAGCGCCTGGAGGTCTGCCAGGTTCTTGGAATCGAGAGCGACGACATGGTCGAAGCGTCGAAAGTCGTCCGCGGTCACCAGCCGCGCTCTGAGGTGGGAAATGTCGATGCCGTTGCGGGATGCGACCGCCGCCGCCCTTGGGTCCGGAGGGTAGCCGATATGCCAGTCCCCGGTCCCCGCGGAGTCGATCTCGACGTCGAGGCCGAGCCGCACGGCCTCGCGCCGGAAGGCCGCCTCGGCCAAAGGCGAGCGGCAGATGTTGCCGAGGCAGACGAACAGGACCGAGCTCTTCATGGGCGATCCCCGGGTTCCCTGGTTGCCAAAGCGCGCCGCTCTGCTAGCCACATGCAAACGTAAAGCACAATGAGAGGGTTCATGGCGTCCGATCCCGCTGCAGCCGTCCCCGCCGCTCCGGTCCGCATCGGCGCCTATGCCTGGTACGCCCTCTTCGTCCTCGTCATCGTCTATATGATCAACTTCATCGACAGGCAGATCCTGTCGATCCTGGCTCAGGACATCAAGCGCGATCTCGGGCTCGAGGACGCCCAGATCGGCTTCCTCTACGGCACCGCCTTCGCCGTCTTCTACGCGCTTTTCGGGATACCCCTCGGACGGCTTGCGGACAGCTGGTACCGCGGCCGGCTGATGGCGATCGGCCTCGCCTTATGGTCGTCGATGACGGCGCTGTCGGGTTTCGCCAACAGCTTCGCGATGCTCGCGGTCGCCCGGATCGGAGTGGGCATCGGCGAGGCGAGCGCGTCGCCCGCCGCTTATTCGATGATCTCCGACTGGTTTCCCAAGGAGAAACGAGCGACCGCTCTGTCCATCTATTCGAGCGGCCTCTACATCGGCGGAGCGCTCAGCCTTCCGATCGGCGGCTTCGTTCTGAGCCGCTGGAACATGGCCTATCCCGACCCGGTCGAGGCCCCCCTCGGCCTCGTCGGTTGGCAGGCCGCCTTCCTCGCGGTCGGCATTCCGGGCCTGCTTATAGCCTTGTGGGTGCTTTCGCTGAGGGAACCGCAGAGGGGCGCGTCGGACGGCCTGCCGCAGCCCATCGTCCGACCCAATGCGTGGCGCGATTTCGGCCGCGAGCTGGCGGCGATCCTTCCTCCGCTTACCCTTTTCACCGTCTCGCGAATTCCGGGCGCGCTCAAGGTCAATTTGATTGCTCTGGCGGTTGTCGCGCTCTGCGCCTTCGGCCTGATCCGGCTGACCGGGGACCTGCCGCAATGGTCCGCCTA
Source organism: Allosphingosinicella sp. (assembly GCA_049590095.1). Lineage (GTDB taxonomy): Bacteria > Pseudomonadota > Alphaproteobacteria > Sphingomonadales > Sphingomonadaceae > Allosphingosinicella. Next base: position 12,770 of record JBAWCC010000013.1, read on the forward strand.
CGGGCTCGGAATCTATGCGGTCTTCTCCTGGGTGCAGTCGCTCAGGCAGCGCGATCCACCGACCCACCGGCTGATCTGGGGAACGCCCGCAACGATCATCCTGGCCCTCGCGTTCGGGAGCATCGCGTTCATCACTTACGCGGTCAGCTTCTGGGGCCCGCCTTACGTCCTGCGCACATTCTATCCCGATCCGCTCGGTCCGGGCGCCTATATCGGCGGAATGACCGTGGCCGAGGAGGTCGCCTTCATCATGGGCTGGGGTTCCGCGATCTCGGCCGCCGTCGGAGTCATTGCGGGCGGAGTCATTTCCGACCTGTGGCGGCGGCGCGACGCGCGCGGACGGATCTTCGTCAACATGGCCTCGCTCATCTCGTCGGCGCCGCTCACCTGGTATCTGTTCACCACCGACTCCCTGACCACTTTCTACTGGGTGTTCCCGATCGCCCATATGTGCGGCGCAGCCTGGGTGGGGGCCGCGGTGGCGACCCTCCAGGATCTCGTCCTGCCGCGAATGCGCGGCACGGCCGGGGCCACGTATATCCTCGGCACCACCATGGTCGGCCTGGCGCTCGGCCCCTATTTCGCCGGCAAAGTCGCCGATGTCGCCGACAGCCTTCGGATCGGCATCTTCGCGCTCTACCTGATCGCCCCCCTGACCCTCCTCGGCCTGTGGCTGGGCAGCCGCCGGATCGCCGAACTCGAGGCGACCCGGGTCGATCGGGCCCGGGCCGCCGGGGAAGCGATCTAGGGTCCGTACTCAATACCGGCAACGGCCATGACGGGGCGGA
>JBAWCC010000014.1:0-1698 GCA_049590095.1 Allosphingosinicella sp.
GGGCGACGGGGGAGCGGCCGACCACGAAGGAGCGGGCGAGGTCCTGCGCGGCGCCGAGCAGCTCGTCGGGCTCGTGGACCGAGCGCAGCAGCCGGCCGGCGAGCGCCTGCTCGGCGGTGAGCACGTCCGCGGCGTACACCCACTCCAGCGCCTGCTGGAGACCGACGATGCGGGGCAGGAACCACGAGGACGCGGCCTCGGGGACGATGCCGAGCCGACCGAAGACGAAGCCGATCCGGGCCGTGGTCGCGGCCATCCGGATGTCCATCGCCAGCGTCATCGTGGCGCCGATGCCCACCGCGGGGCCGTTGATCGCGGCGATCACCGGCTTGGGCAGCTCGTGGATCGCCAGGGTCACCTTGCCGCCGGTGTCGCGCACGCCGGACTGGTAGGGCTCCTCGGTCAGGTGCTCGCGCAGGTCGGCGGGGGTGGGGGTGACGGACTCGTCGAGGCCGAAGACGTTGCCCTCGGCGGAGAGGTCCATGCCGGCGCAGAAGGCCCGGCCCGCGCCGGTGACCACGACTGCGCGGACCGCGTCGTCGACGGCGGTGACCCGGAAGAACTCCTCGAGCTCGCGGGCCATGGTGACCGTGAAGGAGTTCAGTGCGTCGGGACGGTCGAGGGTGAGCGTGCCCACCCCGTCGTCGTCCAGCGACCAGGACAGGGTCTCGAAACCGCTCATGCCGACAGCGTCCCCTAGTCGACCCCGGCCAGCCCGGTCGGGGTGCACAGCTGCTCCGGGATGTCCGCCGTCCGGTCCTCCTTGACGTACGCCAGCAGCGCCAGCGCCCGCTCGCGGTCCCAGTTGACCTCCTGGTCGGCGATCGGCATGCCGCAGGTGAGGCCGTCGGTGCCGTTGACGCGCGTCATCGCCAGGCCGAACCGGGCCAGGGCGACCGGGCCGGTGCCCTCGCTGATGCGCAGCGAGGAGGTGGCCGCCTGGTTGACGCGGAAGTAGCGCACCGGGTTGAGGAAGGTCCACGGCGACTTCACCTCGGCCCCGATGGCGCTGACCACCTCGCGCTGGCGTCGCGCCCGGTCGAGGTCGCCGTACCGGCTGACGTAGCGCGAGCGTGAGTAGCCCAGCGCCGTGACGCCGTCGACCTCCTGGCAGCCCTTGCGGATGCGCAGGTTGGCCTTGGGGTCGACCATCCGCTCGCGCGGGCACACCGTGATGCCGCCGACGGCGTCGACCGCGTTGACGAACCCGCCGAAGCCGATCTCGACGTAGTCGTCGACGCGGACGCCGGTGTTCTGCTCGATGGTCTGCACGAGCAGCTCCGGGCCGCCGCGGGCGAAGGCGGAGTTGATCTTGGTCCGGCCGCTGCCCGGCACGTCGACCAGCGAGTCGCGGGGGATGGAGAGCAGCATCGAGGGGCCGGCGCCGGTGTGGAGCAGCATGATCGTGTCGGTGCGCTGGCCGACGTCGCCGACGCCGCCAGTGCCGAGCCGTCGGTTCTCGGCCTCGCTGAGGCCCTTGCGGCTGTCGGAGCCCACCAGCAGGTAGGTGCGTCCCGGCTGCTGCCCGGGGCGCTCGGCGTCCGGGGAGATGTCGACCTTGTCGATGCGGCCCACCGCCCAGATCGGCACCGCGACCAGGAACACCAGCCACGCCACGAGCACGAGCAGCACGATGCGGCCCCAGGGCCGGCGTCGTCGGGCACGCCGGGGCCGGCCACCGTCCGCAGGCTCCCGCGG
>JBAWCC010000015.1:0-5421 GCA_049590095.1 Allosphingosinicella sp.
CTTCTCGCCACCGCCGCTTCCCGCCAGCGATTGCTCGATCTCGCGCACCGTCTTCGGAAAATGGCTGAACAGCCAGCCCTGCTCCTCGCGGCCGTCCTCGGACCGGCCGAGAGCCTTCACGTTGAGATGCTTGCTCGCCTCGAAGAAGCTGTCCTGGTCGTTCAGCTCGTCCCAGGGCGGGGCGCCTTCGGCGAGCTCGAAGATCGGCTTGAAGACATGCGGCAATTCGCGCCGGAAGAATTCCGTATATTCCTCGGGATCGCCGTCGAACTCCGTGATCACCTGCAGGAACCGGTCGTGGATCACCAGCACTCGGGCGAAATGGACCATCCTGGACTTGCGCAGGGCGCGGTCGATCTCGGGCTGGATATGGTCGGCGAACACTTCCTTCAGCTTCTGCAGCTTGGCCTGCGATTCCGGATCCTGCTTCAGCGGCACGGTCATGTTCAAGGCGGTGATCATTGGACGCTCCTTCGCTCGCCGAGCGGACGGCCCGGGCGCCTGGGCCCGAACCGCGCTGGCTTGTGATTTCGCCGAATCCTCTCGGCGCGGCCCTGCGGCCACGCCCCCACGGCGACAGAATCCCACCGGCACTGATCGAAGTCAACTCCCCTCCCTGCAAGGGAGGGGTCGGGGGTGGGTTAGGCGAGCGAAGCGAGACTATTACGGCGTCGGAGTTTCGGCCGCCTTCGGCGGACCCACCCCCGGCCCCTCCCTTCCAGGGAGGGAAGGTTAGCCCTCCGCCTTCCGCGCCCGTTTCGCCGCGATCCTCAGCCTCAGCGCGTTCAGGCGGATGAAGCCCGCGGCGTCGCGCTGGCTGTAGCTCGACGAGCCTTCCTCGAAGGTGACGAGGTCCTGGTCGTAGAGTGCGAGCTCGCTCTCCCGGCCGATCACCGTCGAATTGCCCTTGTAGAGCTTCATCCGGACCGTGCCCGTGACATGTTCCTGGCTCTTGTCGATCAGCGCCTGGAGCATCTCGCGCTCGGGCGAGAACCAGAAGCCGTTGTAGATGAGGCTGGCGTAGCGCGGCATGATCTCGTCCTTGAGATGGGCGGCGGCGCCGTCGAGCGTGATCGATTCGATTCCGCGATGGGCGGCGAGCAGGATGGTGCCGCCCGGGGTTTCGTAGACCCCGCGCGACTTCATTCCGACGAAGCGGTTCTCGACCAGGTCGAGCCGGCCGATGCCGTTGTCGTGGCCGAGCTGATTCAATCGGGTGAGAAGCTCCGCGGGCGACAGCGCCTCGCCGTCGATCGACACGGGATCGCCCGCCTCGAAGCCGATCTCGATCACCGTCGCCACGTCCGGCGCCTCCCCGGGGGAGATGGTGCGCTGGTGGACATATTCGGGGGCCTCGACGGAGGGGTCCTCGAGCACTTTCCCCTCGGACGAGGAATGGAGGAGGTTGGCGTCGATCGAGAAGGGCGATTCGCCGCGCCTGTCCCTGCTGATCGGGATCTGGTGCTTCTCGGCGAAGTCGATCAATTGCTCGCGGCTGGCATAATCCCATTCCCGCCAGGGCGCGATGACCCTGATGTCGGGCTCCAGCGCATAGTAACCGAGCTCGAACCGGACCTGGTCGTTGCCCTTGCCGGTGGCGCCGTGGCAGACCGCGTCGGCGCCGACCGCCCGCGCGATCTCGATCTGGCGCTTGGCGATGAGCGGCCGGGCGATCGAGGTGCCGAGCAGATATTGCCCCTCGTAGACCGTGTTCGCCCGGAACATCGGGAAGACGTAGTCGCGGACGAACTCCTCGCGCAGGTCCTCGATGAAGATGTTTTCGGGCCTTATGCCGAGCAGCTCCGCCTTGGCCCGCGCCGGCTCGACCTCCTCGCCCTGGCCGAGATCGGCGGTGAAGGTGACGACCTCGGCCCGATATTCGGTCTGCAGCCATTTGAGGATGATCGAGGTGTCGAGCCCGCCCGAATAAGCGAGCACGACCTTCTTGGGGGCGGGGAGGTTCATTCGTTCGTCCGTCCTTCGTCACCCCAGCGAAGGCTGGGGTCCATGCTGAGTCCGTGCAGGCTCGATCGCCCGATGGATTCCAGCCTTCGCTGGAATGACGGGATCACGCCCCGTCCTTCGAAAGCTTCCGGAAGCGGCCAGCCATGATTCCCGCCTCCACGCCGTCCTTCAGAGCGACGAACAAGGTGTCGTCGCCCGAGATGGTGCCGGCGATTTCGTCAAGCCTGGCCTGATCGAGCGCGAGGCCGACGAGGTGGGCCGAGCCGGGCGGGGTTCGAACGACGAGCAGATTGCCGGCCGCCTCGATCGACATCACCCATTCCGCGAAGATGCGCTGAAGCCGGGCGGCCGCCCATCCGTTGTCGCCGATCTGGTCGGGGAGCGCGTAGCTGAGCGCTCCGCCGCGCTTCACCTTGACCGCGCCCATCTGGTCGAGGTCGCGCGACACCGTCGCCTGGGTGACCGGGAAACCCATCGCCCCGAGCCGAGCCGTCACCTCTTCCTGGCTTGCGAGCGGCTCGGAGCCGATGAGGTCGGCGATCGCCTTCTGCCGGCGCAGGCGGGATTCGGTCATGGGCTCGTCGCCCCGGCAACTCCCGTCACCCCAGCGAAGGCTGGGGTCCAAGCCGAGTCCGAAAGGATGCCAGCCTTCGCTGGCATGACGGCGCAACTCACAACCTCACCCCCATCAGCCACGCCAAAGCGCCACGCGCGGTGTGCATCCGGTTCTCCGCCTGCAGCCACACCGCGCTCATCGGCCCGTCGATCACTCCGGCGCTGACCTCCTCGCCGCGGCGGGCGGGGAGACAGTGGAGGAATCGGGCGTCCGGGCAGCGTTTCATCAGAGTCTCGTCGACTCGATAGGGCTCGAAGGCCTTCACCCGCGCCTCCGTCTCTTCGTCCTGCCCCATCGAGACCCAGACGTCCGTGTAGACGACGTCCGCGCCCTCGACCGCCTCGGCCGGATCCGAAAGCTGGGTCACGCCTTCCGGCGCGCTGCCCAGCCCATAGCCTTCGGGGCTTGCGATCCGAAGCTCCGCTCCAAGCAGCGAGCAGGCCTCGGCGAGCGAGCGGCAGACATTGTTGTCGCCGTCGCCGACATAGGCGATCCGCACCCCCTCCAGCCGGCCGAGCAGCTGCCTGACCGTCAGCAGATCGGCCAGCGCCTGAAGCGGATGGTCGCGGTCGGACAGCATGTTGAGCAACGGCTTTCCGGTCGCCGCGGCCATCGCGTCGAGATCCCGATGGTCCATCACCCGGGCCGCGATGACGGCGTGGTAGCAGGCCAGGGTCCGGGCGACGTCCTGTGCGCTCTCGCGGGTGCCCAGGCCGACTTCCTCCTTCTGGATGTAGACCGGATGGCCGCCGAGCTGGACGGTGGCGATCTCCATCGAATTGCGGGTCCGGGCGGAAGGCTTCTGGAAGACCAAAGCGACGCCCTTGCCGGCCAGCGGCAGGCCGAGGTCGGGAAGCTCGGACAGAGCGAGGATCTCGTCCAGCCCCTCGCGGCCGAGCTCGGCGATCGTGAGCAGGCGGGTCACCAGCTCTTCTCGCTCTTGACCATGGTCCCGATCCCTTCGTCGGTGAGCAGCTCGATCAGCAAAGCGTGCGGCACCCGGCCGTCGATGATGTGCGCCGTGCCGACGCCGGCATCCACTGCGTCGGCGCAGGCGCGAAGCTTGGGGATCATCCCGGCGCTGACGCTGTCATGCTCGATCCGGTCGCGAAGCTCGGCCGAGGTGAGGCGGGGCACGAGACTGGCCTCGTCGTCGACGTCTTCCAGGAGCCCCGGCGCGGCGGTCAGATAGACGATCTTCTCGGCCTTCATCGCCACCGCGATCGCCCGGGCCGCTTCGTCCGCGTTGACGTTGAAGGGCTGGCCGGTCTCGTCCGCGCCGATCGTCGAGACGACCGGGCTCAGTCCCTCGTCGAGCAGCCGCTCGAGCACCGAGGCCCGGACCCGGCTGACGTCCCCGACATAGCCCAGGGCCGGGTCGCGCGGAGTGACGGTGAGAAGCCCCGCGTCCTCGCCTGACACGCCGACCGCGACCGGTTCCAGGGGCGCCTCGCGGTTGATCGTCGCCACGAGGTCGCGGTTGATCTTTCCGACGAGGACCATCCGGACGATCTCCAGGGTCTCGGCGTCGGTCACCCGCAGGCCGTCGCGAAACTCGGGCTCCTTGCCGACCCGCCGCATCATCTTGTCCACCTGCGGGCCGCCGCCGTGAACGAGGACGCAGCGCACCCCCACGCTTCTGAGCAGAAGCACGTCTTGGGCAAGCGCCCGGTCGAGCGCCTCGTCGATCGCCGCCCCGCCCAGCTTCACCACCACCGAGCGACCGTGGAAGCGCTGGATATAGGGCAAGGCCTGGACGAGGATGGAGGCGGTTTCGGTGGGGGATCTCATGACAGGCCCGTCGCTGGGACGACGGATAGAGGCTTCATATGGCCCACTCCCGTCACCCCAGCGAAAGCTGGGGTCCATTCTGACTCGGCATGGATGCCAGCCTTCGCTGGCATGACGGCGAACTTCATGACGTCCTCGAATTCTCTTTGATGTAGCCCGGACCCAGGTCGATCCCGATCGCCTGCGCCCGTCCCGTGCCGAGGCCGAGGGCGACCTCGATCTCGATCCGCTCCTGCTTCATGTGGGCGGCGACCGCGTCGGAATCGTGATCGGCACCGGTGCCGCCCCTCGAGACGATCGTCCCCCCGTAGGCGACGGTCGCCTTCTCCGTCTCGAAGGCGATCCCGGCCGATCCCGCCGCGGCCAGAAGCCGGCCCCAATAGGGATCGCCGCCGTACCAGCTGCATTTGACGAGATTGTTCTCGGCGATCCTCTTGGCGGCGATCCGCGCTTCGGCGTCCGAGGCGGCCCCGGTCACCGAGAGCGCCACCATCCTGGTCATCCCCTCGGCGTCGCGGGCCATCTGAAGGGTGAGGTCCTCGCAGGCCCTGTGCACCGCGTCGGCGAACTCGTCCATGTCGGGCCGTCCCCGCCGGGCCGAGGCGAGCAGCATGGCGGTGTCGTTGGTCGAGGTCGCGCCGTCGACGTTCAGGGTATTGAAGGTCCGGTCGGAGGCGTCGCGCAGTACCTTCGTCATCTCCTCGGCGGAGACGTCGGCGTCGGTGGTCAGGAAAGCGAGCATCGTCGCCATGTCCGGGGCGATCATCCCGCAGCCCTTGGCCATTCCGCCCAAGGTGAAGGTCGAGCCCTCCACCAGCGCTTCCTTCGCCCGGTGGTCCGTGGTCAGGATTCCGCGTGCCGCGTCATTCGCTCCGCCCGCGGACAGCTTCTTCGCCAGCTTGGGAGCCCCCGCGAGAATGGCCTCCATCGGCAGCGGCGTTCCGATGATCCCGGTCGAGCAGACCAGGACGTCTTCGGCCGCGACCCCGAGCGCCTCCGCCGCGGCCGCCGCCATCGCTTCCGCGTCGGCGAGCCCGGCGGCGCCGGTC
>JBAWCC010000016.1:0-31477 GCA_049590095.1 Allosphingosinicella sp.
ATGCAAAGGTCCGGCCTTCGCTGGGGCGACGGTCAGGCCCTCGGATGGGCGTTTCGGTAGACGTCGAGGAGGTGGGCGGCGTCGACGGCGGTGTAGATCTGGGTCGAGGAGAGGCTGGAGTGGCCGAGCAGCTCCTGAAGCGAGCGAAGGTCGGCGCCCCGGCCGAGCAGGTGGGTCGCGAAGCTGTGGCGCAAGGCGTGGGGCGTGGTCCGGTCGGAGAGACCGAGCCGGACCCGGGCCTTGCGGACGGCGCGGCGGATCATCTCTCCGTTCAAAGGCCCGCCGCGGGCGCCCCGGAACAGGGGCCCGTCGCTCGACGGCCGGTAGGGGCAGAGCGCGAGATACTGCTCGATCGCGTCGCGGACCGGGGCGAGCAAAGGGACGATCCGGGTCTTCGAGCGCTTGCCGGTGACGCTCAGGGCCTCGCCGAGCGGAAGGGCGGCGCCGGTGAGGCCGAGCGCCTCGGCGACCCGGAGGCCGGAGCCGTAGAGGAGGAGGAGCACCGCCCCGTCGCGGGCCGCGATCCAGGGCTCGCTCGCATCCTCTCCGGCTTCTTCGGCGAGCGCGACGACGTCGTCGGGAGCGACCGGCCGGGGAACGCTTCGCGGGCGCTTGGGGCCCTTCAGGCGCGGCAGGGTCGACTCCCCGCCTCGCTCGGCCGAAGCGAAGGCCAGGAAGGAGCGGACGGCGGAAAGCTCGCGCGCCGCCGAGCTGTTGCCGAGCCCCTCGCCGCGCCGATGGGCGAGGAAGGCGCGAAGATCCTTCGCCTCGAGGGAGGCCAGAGCGGAATTGTCGACGGCGCCGCCGAGGTGGCCGGCGAGAAAGGCGATCAGGCGATGGGCCGTTGCGGCGTAGGCGCGCACCGTGTGGGGAGAGCGGCGGCGGTCCTGGGCGAGATGGCGCTGCCAGCCGAGGGCGGTCGCGGCGGCGGGATGGCTCAGGGGATCAGCCACCGCCCCATCGAGCGGGTGAGAACCCGGCCGAGGAACATGAGCAGCTCCGAGCCGTGGCGGGTCTCGAAGCCCTGAGCCTCGCGCTGGCCGAGGGCGAGCAGGCCGCTCGGCAGAGGCGGCTCGCTGTCGAGCCTGACGAGGGCCTCGGCCTTGATCAGCTCGCAGGCCGGGCCGAACAGCGGATGGCCCCGGCCGACCCCGCGAAGAACGACTCCGTCGAGCCCTTCGAGCGAGCGGCGGATGACCCGGACGTCGACGAACTGGAGACCGGAGGCGTCGGCGCGGACGCCCTTGTCGCCCGCGAACAGGGCGACGGCGACGGCGTCGAGGCCGAGAATCTGGGGCCATTCCTGAGTGACGATGTGGATGAGATGATCGAAGCCCTCCGCCTCGATCGCGGCGAGAACCGCCTCGTGGATCGAGGCGACGGCGCCCGAATGGCCGCGGGCGAAGGCGATGAGATCCTGATTGGCCTCCTCCGCCGCCGCGACCCGGGCCCGGAGATTGGCGACCGCCCGGTCCTCGAAGTTGATCACCTTTCCCATGGCGAGGAAGCTAAACCGGATAAGGTTAAGAAGCGATGGGCATTTTTTGCCTGCGAAAATGTTTTCCGCTTTTGTTCTTGCGTTGTAGGACTTTTCCTACTAGATAGGTTTGGTGGGCGAGTCGCTATTGCCCTTTGTGGTTTCGTGTCGAAAGCATGTCCTCTCGATGCTGAATGAAAATACCTGGCGAAGGTAAGGCCATATGCAATCCGTCACTACGCACCCACCGCCGTTGAAGCCTGAAGCGAGCTTTTTAGAATGGTATGGCCCCGGACCTAAGCACGTTCCTTGCTTTTTTCGGCCTTGCAAACACGCGAGAGGCTCGCCAAACACCATATTCCACGTGGTCGGGGGAATTCATGGGAAGCCGATGGGGAGCTTGGGGCACGGGCTTCTTCTGTACGACTCTGTGGCTCGCTTTCGCATTCATGGTCGCGTTTCCTAAAGAGACGATGACTATGGATTTCGCGCGATTGTTTCAGGTCTTTTTCGACGGGGAAGGACCGGACTCACTGGGGCTTGAGCGGCTTTTCATACCATTATTGCTTTTCGTCGATATCGTAATCTCGTGGTTTTTGGGCCATTTCCGCCCGTCGCCAAAGGCGGTTCCGCTTTGCCTTCTGGCAGGCCTCCTGTATGGCGTTGTCGCTGGAGTCGCTCCATTCTATGCAGATTCTCATACCGCAGCGAATCACGCAGGTCTATTTTTGGTCGCATTTTTGTGCTTGTCTACCGTGAGAATGGCAACGTTTGTGAAACCACGTTCGTTCGTTCTCATGAAGCGTTCTGAAGATACAGGAGAATTTACCTCGGAAGGAGGTAACGGTCCATGATGATGATTCTAGCAGCCGTATCGCTGTTTGCGCTTTTGGCGCTTTATCTCGTTGCTCCGGCGGGCCAGCTGATCCACGCGGCTCGTTCGCGAGATGTGCTTTTTCGCCGCCGTGTTTTCCCACTGGCACCGCTTTATCGCGATGAAGATGGTCAGCGTATTGACCTCACCAATGCGGTCGTCGGTGTCGTCGCAGGTGCATCTTGCGTCCAATATGGCATCCCTGACGGCGCGGTGGTGATTGGTGATAAGGTATCAGACGATAACCATGATCTAAGGCCTGGTGACGTCGTGATCATGGATGCCGAACTCGATAATGGACAGCGTCCCCAGCGATTTCGTTGCGTGGCCGAGGTCTCTGATGGGGAGGTGCATTTCTGCAACGATGCGGAAGGCACCCTCAAGCCAAAGAGAGTTGGCGACATCTTGGCCCGCGTCAAATACGTTGAAGCCTAAGACCACTGCCCTCGGTGTTCGCTGTTTCTGGTCTAACATATGATCGTTAGATTTGGGCAGTACTGGTTAGGTGCAAAGGTGATTACCAGCTAACGCTGTCCCCCTATCGGGGGCGAGGCGCCCTGCCTCTCAATGAGGCTCAGCTTTGTTAGGCGCTACCCGATCTTCTGGCCGGTCTTGGCCCAGTCGGCGGCGAAGCCTTCGAGGCCCTTGTCGGTGAGGGGGTGCTTGAACAGCTGGCGGATGACGGCGGGGGGGGCCGTCATGACGTCGGCGCCGATCATCGCGGACTGGAGGACGTGGATCGGGTGGCGGATGCTCGCCACCAGGATCTGCGTCTCGAAATCGTAATTGTCGTAGATGGTCCGGATCTCGGAGATGATCTGCATGCCGTCGAAGCCGGTGTCGTCGTGGCGGCCGACGAAGGGCGAGATGAAACTGGCTCCGGCCTTGGCGGCGAGAAGGGCCTGGTTGGCGGTGAAGCACAAGGTGACGTTGACCATCGTCCCCTCGCCGGTCAGCGCCTTGCAGGTCTTGAGGCCGTCGAGGGTGAGCGGCACCTTGATCGCGATATTGTCGGCGATCTTGCGGAGCACCTCGGCCTCGCGGAGCATCTCCTCATGATCGGTGGCGACGACCTCGGCCGAGACCGGGCCGGGGACGATTCCGCAAATCTCGCGCACCACCTCAAGGAAATCGCGGCCCGCCTTGTGGATGAGCGACGGGTTCGTGGTCACTCCGTCGAGAAGGCCGGTTTCAGCGAGATCGCGGATCTCGTTCGTGTCGGCGGTGTCGACGAAGAATTTCATTTGCGCCATGCCTTTCCGAGAGGGATTCGCCCTCCTTTAGCGTAGCGGGGGCTCCCTTGGCGACCTCAGATGAAAGGCGGCAGCTGAACCGGGCGATCTGGGCGATCGCCCTGCCCTCGATGCTGACCAACGTCGCCACCGCCCTGTTCGGGATCGCCGACCTCTGGGTGATCGGCCAGCTCGGGCAGGCGGAGCCCCAGGCCGGGGTCGAGCTCGGCGCCAAGTTCATGATGGGGCTGCTCATCGTGTTCAATTTCCTGAGGACGGGGACGGTCGCTCTCACCGCCCAGGCGGCGGGGCGGGGCGACGAGGAAGCTCAGGCGGCGACCCTGGCCCGGGCGCTGGGGCTGTCGCTGGCGATCGGGCTCGTCCTCCTGGCGCTGAAGCCGGTGATCGTGCCCTGGGGGATGGAGATGCTCCAGGCCGGCGGCGGGGTGGCTCGCGAAGCCGGAATCTATGTCGGGATCCGCTATTGGGGCGGGCTGCTGTGGCTGGCCAACGTCGCACTGACGGGCTGGCTGATCGGGCGGCGGAAGGTTCGCGCGGTGCTCTGGACCGAGATATTCGCCAATATCATCCACATCGCGCTCGACCTGCTGTTCGTGTTGGGCTTCGGCTGGGGCGTCGCGGGCGTGGCGGCAGCGACCCTGTTGTCCGAGGGCGGCAAGACCCTCGTTTTGCTCGCGGTGACCGCCCGCCAGGGGCCGGCGCGGGCGGCGCTGGCCGCGGCGGTGCGGCGGGAGACCTGGGGCGCTGAGAGCATGGGCGCCCTGTTCAGGCTCAACCGCGACCTCTTCCTTCGCACCCTTCTGCTCACCGCCGCCATCCTCCTGCTCACCCGCCAGGGGGCGCAGCAGGGGCCGCTCGTGCTGGCGGCGAACGGAATCCTCTACCAGCTGTTCATCCTTTCCGCGCTGGTCCTCGACGGCTTCGAGAGCTCGGCCCAGGTGCTGTGCGGCGAGGCGGTGGGGGCAAGGGACCGCCGCCGATTCGACGCCCTGGTCAAGGCGCTTCTGCTGTGGGGCCTGGCCGGCGGAGCCCTGTTCAGCCTCGTCTACGCCGCGGCCGGAGCGAGCTTCGCCGCAACCTTCAGCACCGATCCGGAGGTGGTCGCGACGACTCTGGCCTATGTGCCCTGGGCGGTGCTTCTGCCGGTGCTCGGAGTGAGCTCCTACGTGCTCGACGGAATCTATATCGGGGCGACGTGGACCCGGGCCCTGCTGGTCACGATGGGAGCTGCCTGCGCGGTCTACGCGGCCTTGCTGTTCGCCGCCGGAAGCATGGGCAACCATGGTCTGTGGCTGGCCTTCACCCTGTTCCTGGTCGCCCGGGCGGCGGCTCAGGCGGCGATGCTTCCGGGGCTGAGGCGGAGAACTTTCGGCTGAGCACCGTCATTCCCGCGAAGGCGGGAATCCATTCTGAGTCTGTGCGAGGCGCCGAGGCTGCATGGATCCCAGCCTTCGCTGGGATGACGGGTTAGCGAAGCGTCCGGAACACCGTCGCCAGCACCGGATCGCCGGCCGAATCGGGGTCGGCGCGGATGGCGGCTTCCTCCCGGCCGATGGCGCGGTAGAGGGCGGCGGAGGTCTTGCGGGTAACGTCGGCCTGGAGGCCGGGGAAATTGATCCCGGTCGCCAGCTCGAGGACCCGCTGGATCACTCCATTCTCCGCCTCGCGCAGCGCCTGGCCCACACCAGGGAAGATGGCGTCGAAGATCCGTTCGCCCGTCGACCGGGCCAGATAGTCGGTCGCCGCGGTCGGGCCGCCGCGGACGATTCCGAGCGCGTCGGTGATCGTCATGTCGCGGATCGAATCGTAGACCATCGGCGCCGCCCGCTCCGCCCCTTCCTCGGCCGCCGAGTTGACGACCCGGAGCAGCCGGTCCTGGACCGCCCGGGTTCCGAGCGCCACCGCCAGGGTGGCCGTTATCGCCTTCCCGCCGAGCTGAGGCGGAGGCTGAATCCGGGCGAGATCGTCGCGGAAGAAGCCCTCGTCGGTAAGCAGTCGGGCGAAGGCGCGCTGCGAGGAGAGGGTGAGAAGCCGCCTGATCGCGCCCTCGAGATTGGGGAGGTCGCCGAGGCGGGTGACGCAGCCGGGGAGCGCGAGCAGCGGCAAGGCGAGGCCGGTGGCGAGGAGAGTGCGGCGGGAGAGCGAGGGGATCATGCGAGGGGTAACGACGAGTCGCGGGGGTTGTTGCATGAAGAGGGCGCCCTCCGTCATTCCCGCGAAAGCGGGAATCCATTCGGACTCAGCATGGATTCCCGCTTTCGCGGGAATGACGATTTAGGGCTGTCCCCCGCTCGCCTTCAGCAGATTGGCGAACTCCCGGCGGGTTCGGGGGCCGTAAGTGGCAAAGCTGGGGTTGGGGCGTTCGGCATATTCGGCCCGGCTGCTCGCGACCGCGTCGGTCGTGGCTTCGGCGGCGAGCCTGGGAGCGTCGAGTCGGTAGGGTTTGGCCGCGTTGAGGCCGAACACCTTGCGCCTGAGCCTGGGCGTGATCTCGGGATAGCCGTGAGCGTCGCGGAGGCCTTCCGAAATCTGGAAGGCGCGGAAGGCCTGGATCTGGTCCTGGGGCGAGCCGTACCAGATGGAGTCGGTGCCCCAGAGCACATTGTCCTCGCCGACATATTTGAACAATTTGCCGAGCAGGTGGGCGGCGCTTTCCGGGTCGCGGGTGGAGACGAAGCGCCAGGTCGAGCCCAATTCGGCATAGACGTTGGCATTGCGCTTGACCCCCGCCTGCCTGAGCGAGGTGATCAGCGAATCGACTCCGTCGGTCCGCTTCGGATCGTAGGGGCCCTCCTTCTGCCCGGCGACATAGCCCGAATGGTAGATGAGGAAGTTCATATCGGGGAAGCGTTTGGCGATCGGGCCAATGTCGCGGCAGGTCGAATGCTCGTAGCTCTTCGGGCCGAAGGGCAGGCCCTTGTGGATGGCGATGTTGCGGATTCCGAGCTTGCGGGCTTTCTCGACGAAGGCGATTCCGACATCGTCGGTCATCCAGAAGCCCTCTCCGCCCGGGCCCCATTGGGTGTAGGTCTTGAAGGCGGCGACCCCGAAGCCGGCGAGCCGGTCCATGTCCTCGACGTCGCCGGGCTGGTTGGGATTGACCCGGCCGTGGAGCATCAGGCGCTTGCTGCCTTCCATCTTCTCGACGATGGCCCGGGTCGCGGCGGCCTCCTCGATGGTCAGCGGCTCGCCCTCGCGGGTCGAGGGGACGAAGGAGAGGACCATGAGGTCGGTGTCGGAATCGAGGAAGACGTCCTTGATGAACTCCGACGGGCCGAGACAGTCGAGATAGGAGCGGTCGCCGGGCTTGTCGGAGAGGGCGCATTTCGCTTTCTCGAAATTCGAGAGCGGCTTCGCTCCGGCCGGGACGTTCTTCAGCCAGGCGCCGGTGGGGTTCACGAAATGGCCCTGGACGTCGAAAATCCATTCCTTCTTGCCGAGCTCGGCGGCGGCGAGCTGCGGCTCCAGAGCGGCGTCGGCGCTGAGGTTGAAGAAGCCGCCGGTGCGACCGGCCGCGGCATGGGCCTCGTTATAGGCGAGCAGGGTCGCGACGGCGCCGCAGGAGGAGACGAGGAACTCGCGCCGGCCGAGGCCGAGACGTCTCGAGAGGGTCGAGGCGCGTTCCGAGGCGAGGGCCCTGGCACGAAGCAGGCTTTGATCGAGGGGGATGGGCACGAACTCCCCGTTGGACGTGGAGTCGAGCTTGATCGGAAGACGGCGGCCTTCGGGGTCGAGATCGCTCATGCCCTGCTCCTCGAATGGGGACGGGAGGGTTTTCGGCGAAAAGCATGTGTCCCCGCAAGTCGGATGGGCAGCTTCGCAATCGCGGTCAATCAGACCCCTCTCCCTGCAGGGGAGAGGGAGGGGCCCGCGAAGCGGGAGGGTGAGGGCCTGCGGTCTCAGTAACCCCTCACCTCCCACCGCTTCGCGGCGGGCCCCTCCTCTCCCCTGCAGGGAGAGGGGTTGGAGAAGCGAAATCCGCATGCGGCCTTCGTCCCGGTTGCGTTTCCCTTCCCGCGACTCGATCTAGGCGTGGATGAACCGATGCCGAGTCCTCCTTCTCAACGCCGCGCTCGGCCCGCTCGACTACCGGGTGCCCCACGGCATGGAGGTGGCGCCCGGCTCGATCGTGCTGGCGCCGCTGGGGCCGAGGCAGCTCACGGGGGTGGTGTGGGAGCCGGAGCGGCTCGAGGCGGAGTCGGTGGGGGACAATCGCCTGCGGCCTTTGCTCCAGGCCTACGATCTGCCGCCTCTGGCCGAGTCGCTGAGGCGGCTGATCGAGTGGACCGCCGATTATTATCTCGCACCGCTCGCCTCGGTGCTTCGAATGGCTTTGGCCTCGGCGAGCGCTCTGGAAGGCGGGCGGACGGTGACCGAATATCGGGCGACCGGCTTCGTTCCGGAGCGGATTACGGCGCAAAGGACTCAGGCGCTGGAGCGGATCGGCGAGCGGCAGGGGCTGGTGCGCGAGCTGGCGATCGCGGCCGGGGTCTCGGACGGGGTGATACGGGGGCTGGTCAAGGCGGAGGCGATCGAGGCCGTGGAGGTGTCGGTGGACGACCCCTTCCCTCTCCCCGATCCGGACCATGAGCCGCCCGAGCTGGAGCCGGCGCAGGAGGCGGCGGCGCAGCTGTTCGTCGAGGCGGTCCGGGGGCCCGACTTCGCGCCCTTCCTGCTCGACGGGGTCACCGGATCGGGCAAGACCGAAGTCTATTTCGAGGCGGTGGCCGAAGCCCTCCGGCTTGGGCGGCAGACCCTGGTGCTTCTGCCCGAGATCGCCCTGACCGAGCCGTTCCTGAAGCGCTTCGCCGCCCGCTTCGGCCATGAGCCGGTGGCCTGGCATTCGGGGCTGAGGCAGTCGCAGCGGCGCCGGGCCTGGCGGGCGATCGCAAGCGGCGACGCCAAGGTGGTGGTCGGGGCTCGATCGTCGCTGTTCCTGCCTTATCCCAAGCTCGGGCTGATCGTCGTCGACGAGGCGCACGAGACCAGCTTCAAGCAGGAGGAAGGAGTCCAGTATCACGCCCGCGACGTGGCGGTGATGCGGGCCAAGCTCGAGCACATTCCGATCGTTCTGGCTTCCGCCACTCCGGCGATCGAATCCCGGCAGATGGCCGAGATCGGGGTCTATACCGAGGTGAAGCTTCCCGAGCGCTACGGAGTGGCGGAGCTTCCCGAGATCGAGGCGCTCGACCTGACCGCAGACCCGCCGCCGCGCGGGCGCTGGCTCGCGCCCCGGCTGGTCAGGGAGCTGGAGGAGACTTTGCAGCGGGGCGAGCAGGCTTTGCTCTTCCTCAACCGGCGGGGCTATGCGCCGCTGACCCTGTGCCGCCATTGCGGGCATCGCTTCCAATGCCCCAATTGCACCGCCTGGATGGTCGAGCACCGGCTCGTCCACCGCCTCGCCTGCCACCATTGCGGCCATATGATGCCGCCCCCCGACGCCTGCCCGGAATGCGGCGAGGAAGGGAGCCTGGTTCCGGTCGGCCCCGGCGTTGAGCGGATCGCCGACGAGGTGGAGGCCCTGTTCCCCGACGCGCGCACCGCCGTCGTCACCTCGGACACGATCTGGTCGCCGGCCAAGGCGGCGGAGTTCGTCGGGCGGATGGAGGCGGGCGAGATCGACATCGTCGTCGGAACCCAGCTCGTCACCAAGGGCTATCATTTCCCCAACCTCACTCTGGTCGGAGTGGTCGACGCCGATCTCGGGCTTCAGGGCGGCGACCTGCGCGCGGCCGAACGCACCTTCCAGCAGATCGCCCAGGTCGCCGGACGGGCGGGCCGCGGCGAAAAGCCGGGCCGGGTGCTGGTCCAGACCCACGAGCCCGGCGCAGCGGTGATCGAGGCTTTGGTCAGCGGCGATTCCGAAAGCTTCTACGCCGCCGAGACCCAGTCGCGGCGCGAGGCGGCGATGCCGCCCTTCGGCCGACTGGCCGGGATCGTCATCTCGTCCGAGGATATGAACGAGGCGACCGAGGCGGCGAAGCTGATCGGCCGGGCGGCGCCGAGGGTGGAGAATATGGCCGTGTTCGGCCCCGCCCCCGCCCCGCTCGCGATGCTTCGGGGCCGCCACCGCCAGCGCCTGCTCGTCCACGCCGCCCGCTCGGTCGACATGCAGGACGTGATCCGCGACTGGCTCGGCAAGCTGAGCTGGCCGCGCGGGGTAAGGGTGACGGTCGACGTCGACCCCTATTCCTTCCTGTAGAGCGGTAATCGCGATTTTGCATTTTTGCGGGGCTGGGCTAAACGTCTGACACTGAAGAAGTTTCGGGGGTGGGGACGAATGAACCGGGTGACGAAGCTGGCGATGCCGGCAATGCTGGCGATGCTCATGTGCCTGCCGGGGGCAGCGCTCGCCGAGTGGAAGGAGGCGACCAGCTCCAACTTCGTCGTCTATTCCGAAGGCGGCGAGGCGCAGCTGCGCGAGTTCGCGGCCAAGCTCGAGAAATTCAACTACGTCCTTCGCACCTATCACTCGGTCGCCGCGCCGCCGAGCCCGGTCAGGCTCAAGGTCTACCTGTTCCCCAACATCGCGGCGGTCGGCAAGATGGCCGGGGGCGACGGGGTCGCAGGCTATTACATCCCCCGCGCCCGAGGCCTGATGATGGTGGGGACGCGCAACCGTCCCGGGATCGCGAACTCGCGCAGCGGCTCGCAATATGTCGACATCGATTCGGAGAGCATCCTGCTCCACGAATATACCCATCATTTCATGTACCAATATTTCCCGGCCTCCTATCCGACCTGGTACAGCGAGGGCTTCGCGGAATTCTGGGGCGCCACCAACATCCTCGAGAACGACGTCGTCGAGGTCGGTCATCCGGTCAATTACCGCTACGGCTCGTTCCAGATGAACCGCTGGCTGCCGGCCAGGAAGCTGCTCACCGCCCAGAGCTATGCCGACGTTCCCGATCTCGACCTGCTCTACGCCGAGGGCTGGCTTCTGGTCCGCTACGCCTTTGAAAATCCGCTGCAAAACAAGCAGCTCCAGGCCTATCTGAGGGCGATCAACGGCGGCGCCTCCTATGAAAAGGCGATGAAGGACTCGTTCCAGGACGTCGACGCCCTCAACAGCAAGCTTTACAGCTATGCCGGCAAGAGCAGGTTCCAGGTGCTTCGCCTGCCCTTCAAGAAGATCGACGTCGGTCCGATCGCCATCCGCTCCGTCGCTCCCGCCGAGAATATGATGATGGAGCTCGCGATCGAGCTCAACCAGGGGATATTGAAGCGCGAGGCGGCGGACTTCGCCGGCAAGGTGCGGGGCGCAGCCAGGCCCTTCCCGAACGATCCGTTCGCTCTCGCCCTGCTGTCGGAGGCGGAGCGGCTCGCCGGCAATCGCGACGCCGCCGTGGCCGCCGCGGACCGGCTCGTCGCAGCCGCTCCCGACGATCCGCGCGGACTTCTACAAAAGGCGCTTGCGGAGATGGATCGGCTGAAGGCCGCTTCCTCGAAGGACCCGAAGACCTGGGCCGCAGCACGACAGCATCTGATCCGGGCGAGCCGGCTGGCTCCGAACGATCCTCTGGTCCTCGAAGCCTTTTACGACAGCTATGCCGGCCACGGAATCGTGCCGCCCGAGCCGGCCCAGGCCGCGCTCTACAGGGCGCACGAGCTGGCGCCGAGCGACGGCGATCTTCGCTACAAGCTCGCCGCCGATTTCGAGAAGCGCGACATGATCCGGGAAGCGGTCGCGATCATCCGGCCCGTCGCCTTCGTCCTCCCCCACCGCAAGGACGAGAGCGCCAGGGACAAGAAGCGGCGCGAGGAGCGGGAGGAGAAATATCGCGGCGCCGGCGAGGTGAAGCGGGAAACGGCGCGCGAAATGCTGGCCCGCCTCGAGAGCAGGCTGGCCGCGAAGAAGGGCGGCTGAGCTCCGCCCCCCCCCCCCCGACCGGCCCGCCTGCGCCGGGAGGCGCCTCAGCCCCTCCAGCCTTCCCGCTCGAGCAGCTTCGCCTTGCGCTCGAGCCCATAAGCGTAGCCGCCGGGCGAGCCGTCGCCGCGGCGGGCGCGGTGGCAGGGGATGAGGATCGCGATTCCGTTCGAGCCGCAGGCGGTTCCGGCAGCGCGCACCGCCCGCGGACGCCCGGCACGGGCTGCCAGCGCCGCGTAGGACAGCCTCTCGCCGGCCGGGATCCGGGCGAGCTCGCGCCAGACGGCTTCCTGGAAGGCGGTGCCTCGAACGTCGAGGGGCAGATCGTGCGGGCGTTCGGGAGACTCGACCGCGGCGACGGCCCGCTCCACCAGCTCCGCCATCGCAGCGCCGCCGCGCTCGATCGAGGCCTTGGGGAAACGCTCCCTGAGCTCCGCCTCGCCCTCGTCGAACGAGAGCCGGCAGATGCCGCGCCCGGTGGCGGCGACCAGCATCGTTCCGAGCGAGGTTTCGGCCGTTGCCCAGCGTATCGACTCGCCGCGACCGCCGTCGCGCCAGCGGGTGGGGGTCATTCCGAGCCGGTCGGACACGTCGGCATAGAAGCGGCCGGGCCCGGAATAGCCGGATGTGTAGATGGCGTCGGTGACTCGGCCGTCGGCCGCAAGTGTCTCGGTCATTGCTCGGGCTCTCTTTCCTCGGGCGAAAGCGGCCGGGGTCACCCCGGTCGCGCGCTTGAACAGGCGGTGGAAGTGGAAGGGGGAATAGCCGGCGCTGGCGGCGAGCTGCTCAAGGGAGGGCGGCTCCTCGGCCGTCTCCATCAGCGTCAGCGCCGCCTCGACCGCGGCACTCTCGCGGCTGACCTCGTCGGGCCTGCACCTCAGGCAGGATCTCAGACCCGCCGCCGCCGCTTCGGCGCCGTCGGCGAAGAAGCGGACGTTCTCTCGCTTCGGATGCCGGGCGGCGCAGGACGGGCGGCAGTAGATTCCGGTGGTGAGCACTCCGGTGACGAAACGGCCGTCCCACGCGCGGTCGCGGCGGAGGACCGCCGCCCAGGCGGAGTCGGCATCGAATAAGAGCGTCTGTTCCATAAACCCCGTATAATCCCGATTCGCGGAGACCTGCATCCCGAGCCTTGCGGTCAAAGGCCGGCACGTCTTCCCGGTGAAAGCCGGTCCGAATGACGGACGCCGCCTTGCATCGCAGCAAAGCCCCTGCTAGGGCGCCCGCGACCTGACCCGGGGCGCCGAGCGCGTCTCATATCATGGGTCAAATTCCGATCTGGGAGTAGAGGCGCGCGTGGAGAATTCCGGCGGCATTCAGGCAAGTCTCGCGGGCCGCTATGCGATGGCCCTGTTCGAGCTGGCGCGGGACGAGCGGCAGCTGGAGGCGGTCGGCGCGAACCTCGCCTCGCTGAAGCAGGCGCTCGCCGAATCGGACGATCTTCGGACTCTGACCACCAGCCCGCTGACCCGGCGAGACGATGCCCTGAAGGGCGTTGCGGGGCTCGCCGAGGCGATGCGGCTCGATCCGATCACGACCAACTTCCTCGGAGTGCTCGCCCAGAACCGGCGGCTCGGCCAGCTCGGAGCGATCATCCGCAACTTCAACCTGCTCGCGGCGCTCCACCGCGGCGAGGTCACCGCGGAGGTGGTTTCCGCTTATCCGCTCGACGACGCCCAGGTCGCGGCCCTCAAGTCCAATCTCAAGAGCCGGCTCGGCCGCGATGTCGCGGTCGATCTGAACATCGATCCCGCCATCCTGGGCGGGCTGGTCGTCAAGATCGGCTCCCAGATGATCGACGGCTCCATCCGAACCAAACTCAATAATCTCGCGCAGGCGATGAAAGGCTGAAAATGGACATCCGCGCCGCTGAAATCTCCAAGGTCATCCGCGAGCAGATCGCGAGCTTCGGCACCGACGCCGAAGTTTCCGAGGTCGGGACCGTGCTCTCCGTCGGCGACGGAATCGCGCGAATCCACGGGCTCGACAACGTCCAGGCCGGCGAGATGGTGCAGTTCGACGGCGACATCAAAGGCATGGCTCTGAACCTCGAAGCCGACAACGTCGGAGTCGTCATCTTCGGGAACGACAGCGCCATCCGCGAGGGCGACACCTGCCGCCGCACCGGCACCATCGTCGACGTTCCGGTCGGCAAGGGCCTGCTCGGCCGGGTCGTCGACGGCCTCGGCAATCCGATCGACGGCAAGGGCCCGATCGAGGCGACGGAGCGCCGCCGCGTGGAGGTGAAGGCTCCCGGCATCATCCCGCGCAAATCGGTCCACGAGCCGGTCCAGACCGGCCTCAAGGCGCTCGACGCGCTCGTCCCCGTCGGCCGCGGCCAGCGCGAGCTGATCATCGGCGACCGCCAGACCGGCAAGTCGGCGGTCGCGCTCGACACCTTCATCAACCAGCGCGAGATCAACAAGGCCGGCGCCGAGAGCGAGAAGCTCTACTGCATCTACGTCGCCATCGGCCAGAAGCGCTCCACGGTCGCCCAGATCGTGCGTGCGCTCGAAGAGAATGGCGCGATGGAGTACAGCATCGTCGTCGCCGCCACCGCCTCCGAACCGGCCCCGCTCCAGTTCCTGGCGCCCTATACCGGCTGCACGATGGGCGAATATTTCCGCGACAACGGAATGCACGCCGTCATCGTCTATGACGATCTCTCAAAGCAGGCCGTCGCCTACCGCCAGATGTCGCTGCTTCTGCGCCGTCCGCCGGGCCGCGAGGCCTATCCGGGCGACGTCTTCTATCTCCACTCGAGGCTGCTCGAGCGAGCCGCGAAGATGAACGAAGCCAACGGCTCCGGCTCGCTGACCGCTCTGCCGATCATCGAGACCCAGGCGGGCGACGTTTCGGCCTATATCCCGACCAACGTCATCTCGATCACCGACGGCCAGATCTTCCTCGAGACCGAGCTTTTCTACCAGGGCATCCGTCCGGCCATCAACGTCGGCCTCTCGGTCAGCCGGGTCGGCTCGGCAGCCCAGACCAAGGCGATGAAGAAGGTCGCCGGCTCGATCAAGCTGGAGCTCGCCCAATATCGCGAGATGGCCGCCTTCGCCCAGTTCGGCTCCGACCTCGACGCCTCGACCCAGCGCCTCCTCAACCGTGGCGCCCGGCTGACGGAGCTGCTCAAGCAGCCGCAGTTCCAGCCGATGCCGGTCGAGGAGCAGGTCGTCTCCATTTATGCGGGCGTCAACGGCTTCATCGACAATGTGCCGGTCAATGCGGTCACCCGCTTCGAGAGCGCTCTGCTGAGCCACTTCCGGAGCGATCATGCCGACGTGCTCGGCAAGATCCGCGAGACCAAGGCGCTCGACGACGAGACCGCCGGGCAGCTCAAGTCGATCATCGGCGATTTCGCGAAGAGTTTTGCGTAACGACACGTCGCCCCAGCGAAGGCTGGGGCCCCGGCGGGTGAAGGGCGCCACCGCTTTTCACCCCACGGGATCCCAGCCTTCGCTGGGATGACGAGCTAAGGACGAAGCAGAGAACCATGGCCAGCCTCAAGGCGCTCAAAGGGCGGATCGCGTCGGTCAAGTCGACGCAGAAGATCACCAAGGCGATGAAGATGGTCGCCGCCGCCAAGCTGCGCCGAGCGCAGCAGGCGGCGGAGGCCGGCCGACCCTATGCGGAGCGCATGGAAAGCGTGATGGCGAGCCTCGCCGCCAAGGTCACGATCAGCCCGCAGAGCCCGAAGCTTCTCGCCGGGACGGGGCGAGACCAGACCCATTTGCTCGTCGTCGCCACCTCCGACCGCGGCCTCGCCGGAGCGTTCAACTCGAACATCGTCCGCGCCGCCCGCAAGAAAGCCGACGAGCTCACCCGCGAAGGCAAGCAGGTCCTCTTCTACCTGGTCGGCCGCAAGGGCCGGGCGGTGATCCAGCGCCTCTATCCCAAGCAGATCATCCACCAGCACGACACCAGCGCGATGAAATATGCGGGCTTCGCCGACGCGCAGGCGATCGCCGAGGATCTGATCGGGCGCTATCGGACCGGCGATATCGACGTCGTCCATCTCTTCTACGCCCGCTTCCAGTCGGCCCTGGTCCAGGAGCCGGTGGCGCAGCAGATCATCCCGGTGACCCTTCCGGCCGGCGGCGACAAGACGGCCGGCGCCAGAGCCGCGATCGAATATGAGCCCGACGAGGAGGAGATCCTCGCCTCGCTTCTGCCGCGAAACGTCGCCGTGCAGATCTTCCGAGCCCTTCTCGAAAACGCCGCGTCCGAGCAGGGCAGCCGGATGACCGCGATGGACAATGCCACCCGCAACGCCGGCGACATGATCCAGCGCCTCTCGATCGCCTACAACCGGCAGCGCCAGGCGGCGATCACGACGGAGCTGGTGGAGATTATTTCGGGCGCCGAGGCGCTTTAAGGAAGGTACTGATTATGGCTGAAAGCCTGCTTCCAACCCAGTATCACCTGGAAATCTACCTCGTCTCCCTCGGGGGCGATCCGTACTTCCACGCAACTTCATCGACGCCTTTTATGAAGGTGGCTGCAGGTGACTACCTCGACCACCGCAGCTTCGACCAACTTCCCGTCAGTGTCGCAGCTGGAGCGGCCCTGAAGGTGACATACGTTGAACACATCTTCTGGAAAATTGAAGGCTCACATATCGGTCAGAAACTGATGGTCGCGACCGAGGTCGTATCCGACCGCTCTTAGTTTCAACTACACGCCAAGTTTTGCATTCGGAGAATATCATGGCCACCGCCGCAACCCAGACCAACAATATCGGCCGAGTCAGCCAGGTGATCGGCGCCGTCGTCGACGTGACGTTCGACAGCGACCTGCCCGAGATCCTGTCGGCTTTGACGACCGACAATAACGGCAACAAGCTCGTCCTCGAGGTCGCCCAGCATCTCGGCGAGTCGACCGTTCGAACGATCGCCATGGACTCGACCGACGGCCTCACCCGCGGCCAGCCGGTTACCGACACCGGCTCCCAGATCCGGGTCCCGGTCGGTCCGATGACGCTCGGGCGGATTATGAACGTCGTCGGCGAGCCGATCGACGAGCGCGGCCCGATCGGCCACACCGACACCTCGCCGATCCACCGCGACGCCCCCCTCTTCGTCGACCAGTCGACCGAGACCAGCATCCTCGTCACGGGCATCAAGGTCATCGACCTGCTCGCGCCTTATGCGAAGGGCGGCAAGATCGGCCTGTTCGGCGGCGCCGGGGTCGGCAAGACCGTGCTCATCCAGGAGCTGATCAACAACATCGCCAAGGGCCATGGTGGAACCTCGGTGTTCGCCGGAGTGGGCGAGCGCACCCGCGAGGGCAACGACCTCTATCACGAATTCCTCGAGGCCGGGGTCATCGCCACCGACGCCGACGGCAATCCGACTCCGGAAGGCTCCAAGGTCGCCCTGGTCTTCGGCCAGATGAACGAGCCGCCGGGCGCCCGGGCCCGTGTCGCCCTTTCGGGCCTCACCCAGGCGGAATATTTCCGAGACGTCGAGGGCCAGGACGTGCTCTTCTTCGTCGACAACATCTTTCGCTTCACCCAGGCGGGCTCGGAAGTGTCGGCCCTCCTCGGCCGTATCCCTTCGGCCGTGGGCTACCAGCCGACCTTGTCGACCGACATGGGCGCTCTCCAGGAGCGGATCACCTCGACCAACAAGGGCCCGATCACCTCTGTCCAGGCGATCTACGTCCCCGCCGACGATCTCACCGATCCGGCGCCGGCCACCAGCTTCGCCCACCTCGACGCCACCACCGTTCTGTCGCGCGCCATTTCGGAGCTGGGCATCTACCCGGCGGTCGATCCGCTCGACTCCACGTCGCGAGTCCTCACCGCCCGCACGGTCGGCCAGGAGCATTACGATACCGCCCGCGCCGTCCAGGAGATCCTCCAGCGCTACAAGTCGCTTCAGGACATCATCGCCATCCTCGGAATGGACGAGCTTTCGGAAGAGGATAAGCTGACCGTCTCGCGCGCCCGCAAGATCCAGCGCTTCCTCTCCCAGCCCTTCCACGTCGCCGAGGTCTTCACCGGAATCCCGGGCAAGTTCGTGCAGGTCGAGGACACCGTCCGCTCGTTCAAGGCGGTGGTCGACGGCGAATATGACCATCTTCCGGAGAACGCCTTCTACATGGTCGGCGGTATCGAGGAGGCGGTCGAGAAGGCCCAGCGCCTGGCGGCCGAGGCGGCGTAAGGTTTCCCCCCTCCCCTTCAGGGCAGGGGCCGGGGGTGGGGCCTGTCGAAAAGCTCCCCGCCGGAATTAAAGGACAAACCCCACCCCAACCCCTCCCCTGGAGGGAAGGGGCTAAGGATCGAGACAATGGCAGACCTTCACTTCGAGCTCGTCACCCCGGAGCGGCAGGTCCGCTCCGAGCAGGTCTTCATGGTCGTGGTCCCGGGCACAGAGGGCGATTTCGGAGTCCTCGCCGGCCACGCGCCCTTCATGTCCACGCTGAGGAACGGCGACATCGCCGTCTACCGAAGCGGCTTCGGCGATACTCCGGAGAAGATCGCCGTCGAGGGCGGCTTCGCCGAGGTCAGCGAGCGCGGCCTGACGGTTCTGGCCGAGAAGGCCGACCTTCCGGCCTAGCCGCGGACTTTGCGATAGCGCCAGCGCCGAGGCTTGCTGCCGTCCTCCAGCGCGATCTCGGCCATCAGCTCGTCGCCGTCGCGCCAATAGCGGATGCGCTGCGGGTAAACGTTGGCGACATTGTAGAAGGTCACGCCCGGCCCCTTGTTCGAAGACCAGGCGAAGCGCGTCCAGGCCCGGCCTCCCGGCGCCGCGAAATAAGCGAGCCGCACGACGGGACCCTCGCCATTCGGGACGTCGCGCTCGATCCGCAGCGTTTCCCATTCGAGGATGGTATCGCCCCGGCCGGTGCGGCTGCTTCCGAGCATGAGGCCGCCGCGCGGGGCGGTCCAGCATTCCTCGGTCCAGCGGTCGCCGTCGCGCTGCTCCCAGCAGCCTGTCATCCAGCCGAGATCCCTTACGTCCGGCGGGGCCGCGCCCAGCAAGGCCCCGGCCGCGAGGATCCGCATCTTCATCCCCTGCCCTCCTTCGGTCTCTGCGCCCCCCACAATAGCAGGCCTCCGCCGATAATGAGAGCCGCGCCGGCGAAGGTGGCGGCGTCGGGCGGGTCGCCGAACCAGAGCCAGCCGAGGCCGGCGGCGACGAGCAGCTGGACATAGGTCATCGGGGCGACAGTCGACGCGCTGGCGCGCTCGACCGCGGCGAAGATCAGGCTGTGACCGGCGGTGGCGAGGACGGCGACCACCAGGCATTTCAGGACGACCAAAGCGGATGGCCAGCCGATCGCGACTCCCGCCGCGTTCAGGGCGACGGCGGCCGCAACGAGCAGCGGCGCCGCGACCGCCGCCACCAGGAACTGCATCACCATCACCGGCGCGTCCCCCGCCGCCTTGCGGTTGAGCATCATCAGCCAGCTCATCCCGAACGCCGCCCCGAGCGGGAAAAAGGCGGCGGGCCCGATCTCGATCAGATTGGGCCGGAGCACGATCAGGACTCCCAGGAAGGCGAGCAGGGTCGCAGCCCAGGTCGCCGGCCGGGTTCTTTCCCCAAGCACCAGAGGCGCCATCAGTGCGGTGAGGATCGGGCTTGTGAACTGGATCGCGGTGGCGTCGGCGAGCGGCATCGCCATCACCCCAAGGAAGAAGCACAAGGTGGCCAAGGCGACCGCCGCTCCGCGCCCGACGTGAAGCCAGGGCCTTGGCATGACGAATCCGCCGCGCCCGAAGCGAAGCGCCACGTACAAGGTCAGCCCCGCCGCTCCGAAGCAATAGCGAAGCGCCGCAACCGCCGGAGCGGGCCACTGCCCGGCCATGGACTTCACGACGGCATCGCCGGCCGCCAGGCTGAGGAAGCCGGCAAGGGCGAGGATCAGGGCGTTCCGGGCATGTTGGGCGATCACCGGGCGGGCCATCGGGGGCGGTTAGGCAATTGTCAAAGTTTCCGCCTTATTCACCAGTTCGAACGGTTATGCTTCACCGGTGAGGATCTGAGCGCAATGAGTGCTTTTGGACGGCGACCAGGACATGGCGGCGCGAGCGGCGGACGGCCCAGCTTCGGAGTCGCGAGGCCGATGAAGGGCCTTGCCGGGGGCTCGTCCGCGCCGATGGCGCCGCTGGCTCCCGAGGGCGGCGACCAGTTCCCGCCGATCGAGACGATCGCTTTCGCCGATGCGGACACCGACAGCTTCACTCCGCCGAACGGCGACCGCGGCGCCGACGCCATGTCCCGGCTCGCCGACCGCCAGGCCGCCTCCGCCGAAGCGCCGAGCAGCAAGAACGAGGGGTTCGAAGCCTCGATCCACCGGATCAAGGAGCAGGTCCTGCCCCGGCTGCTCGAGCGGGTCGACCCGGAAGCGGCGGCGACCCTCTCCAAGGACGAGCTCGCCGAGGAATTCCGGCCGATCATCGGCGAGGTGCTCGCCGAGCTGAAGATCAACCTCAACCGCCGCGAGCAGTTCGCGCTCGAGAAGGTGCTGGTCGACGAGCTTCTCGGCCTCGGGCCGCTCGAGGAGCTGCTCAGCGATCCCGACATCTCCGACATCATGGTCAACGGGCCCAACCAGACCTTCATCGAGAAGCGCGGCAAGCTCGAGATCGCCCAGATCCAGTTCCGCGACGAGGAGCATCTGTTCCAGATCGCCCAGCGCATCGTCAACAAGGTCGGCCGACGCGTCGACCAGACCACGCCGCTCGCCGACGCCCGACTCCAGGACGGCTCCCGAGTCAACGTCATCATCCCGCCGCTCTCCTTGCGCGGGACGGCCATCTCGATCCGGAAATTCTCCGAGAAGCCGATCACCGTCGACATGATGAAGAATTTCGGTTCGATGTCGGACAAGATGGCGACGGTCCTGAAGATCGCCGGCGCCAGCCGATTCAACATCATCATCTCGGGCGGCACCGGCTCGGGCAAGACGACGATGCTCAACGCCTTGTCCAAGCTGATCGACCCGGGCGAGCGAGTCATCACCATCGAGGACGCCGCCGAGCTTCGCCTCCAGCAGCCGCACTGGCTCCCGCTCGAAACCCGCCCGCCCAACCTCGAGGGCCAGGGCGCGATCTCGATCCGCGACCTCGTCATCAACGCGCTGCGCATGCGACCCGACCGGATCATCCTGGGCGAGATCAGGGGCAGCGAATGTTTCGACCTTCTCGCCGCGATGAACACCGGCCACGACGGCTCGATGGCCACCCTCCACTCCAACTCCCCTCGCGAATGCCTGGCGCGAATGGAGAATATGGTGATGATGAGCGACATCAAGGTGCCCAAGGAGGCGATCTCGAGGCAGATCGCGGACTCGGTCGACCTCATCGTCCAGGTCAAGCGCCTCAGGGACGGAAGCCGCCGGACCACCAACGTCACCGAGGTGATCGGGATGGAAGGCGACGTCATCGTCACCCAGGAATTGTTCAAGTTCGAATATCTGGACGAAACCGCCGACGGCAAGATCATCGGCGAATATCGGAGCATGGGGCTGAGACCCTATACGCTGGAAAAGGCCAAGCAGTTCGGCTTCGACCAGCCCTATCTGGAAGCCTGTCTGTAGGATTTCGGAGCGGCGGAAGTTCAGGAAAGTGGAGGAGGATCGGTAAAACGCCTCCTCCAACCCGCCATCCTTCAAGAAACCGCGGAATTCCGCCATTTTCCGTGCCGTTTTTCGCCGGGAATCGCGAGGGATCGCCACGGATCGCTACACTTCGCACGTTTTCCCCCGGCCCCGGCTCCCGAGACGCCATTGCGTCCCGACAAGGGCGAGCCGATGCATGATTTTTCAGCGATTGCAGCCGGGCGATCGACGCCCAGGCCAAGCCCGGCAATGAAATATGCACGCTCCTGCATAAATCCTACGAACGTTTGAGGTCGTACCCGCATCGGGCGCAGCGCGCGTTCGGCCAGGGCTTCGAGAACGCCAGCCCGAAGCCGAAGACGAAAAGCGAGGTGCCGCATCCGGGACATTTCACCCGCCGCCCCAGCCGGAAGGCGAGCGCGAGCCAGAGCAGGAAGACGACCGGATATGCAGCCTCGCCGATGGCCAGGCCGAGCAGCGCAACGGCCGGCACCGCCGCGACCATGAGCGCCAGCACGAGGCCGGCGTCGCGCCAGGCGCGGCGATAGGGGGACTTGAGGGGGCCTTTGGGCTTCATGGTTCCCGAGCCCGTACCTGAGCACAGGGCCCTCGGCAGAATTGTTTGTCTTTCCCTTTTCCGCACCAGCTTCTGCGGCCATTGTGTGGAAGAAGTCGGGCGGCAACGCACGGGCGAACACCCCGGACGTTCATCAACGACCTTTGCGAGCTCCTCGGCCTTCAGCGACCTCGGGCAACGCAGTCGGACATGGCGGCGAACAACTATGTATCATGCGCCACCTCGTGAAGACCGAGATCGACGGCAGAGTGATGCCGGTCGGCGCTCACGCCGCCAATAGCTGCTCGATCCGCTCGATCTCTCTGGAGAATTCAAAGCAAAGCTGAGCCGCCTCGTCGTCGGGCAGCCACCGGGTCATCTGGGGGAAAACGACCTTGTTGTAACGAAAGGTTCGCTCGTCCCAGGGAGCCTCCGCCGTCACGCCGCGCGCGGATGCGAGTATCTCCTGGAGGTCCTCCCGGATTTCGGTGAGATCGGGCTGATAGGACGTGCCGACGGGTTCGTCGCCGAGGTCGAATCCCAGCTGATTCTCGGCTTCGGCGGGAGAGTCGATCATCGGCGGTCACCAGAGCTAAGGTGAAAATATCCAAACCGACCGTACCGTCCCACAGGGGCAGTGCAAGCAAGCCGGCGCAGAAATCTGTGGGGAACCTGTGGGCGGTGGCTTTTTTCGGCCGCGCCGGGCAGGAAGGCGACACAATGACCCCGGACCGCTTCAAGCCGCTTCTCGACCGCGAATTCCTGAAGGCCGAGCTCCACTACGAATATATCGACTATTGCGGAGGGCCCCTCGATCCCGAGCTGCTAACCCGCCTCACCCACTGGAGCAAGCGGGAGCTGAGACGCGAAACCCAAGCCGAAGCCTCGTTCATCCAGCGCTTCTTCGTCGAGACGTGGAGCTATCGTGAAGCCGGCACGGGCGCAGACCGGTTCCAGCTCCATCCGAAATTCCCGGTCGCAGGCGCGGGTCAGAGCGGCAATATGGGCGAAGCCGACCTCGCAATCGGCAATTTCGCTCAAGATCAGCGAATGATCCCCCAAGTCGTGTGCGAGTTCAAGGATATCAGGAGCGCTCTCGACAAACCTCAGAATCGGAAGGGGAACGTCCGCTCACCGGTCTATCAGGCGCGCGACTATCTCTGGAACGCCCGGCGCGGGCTGTTCGGCAACGAGCCGGTCCAGCCTCGGTTCGCCATCGTCACCGACATGGACGAGTTCCGCCTGTACTGGTGGGATCATTTCCCGGATCGGTACCTGCGCTTCAAGATCAGCAATGGCGACCTGTTCAGTCCGACCACGCTGCTCGGTAACGACGACGAGGCCCGGTTCGATCGCTTCCTTTTCTGGCGTTTGTTCCGCCCTGACATGCTTCTCAGCGAAGCTGGCCGAACGCGGTTCGAACGGCTTATCGAGAAACAGGGAAAAGCCGAGAGACGGCTCGAAGGGGATTTTTACAAGGACTACCGGGCGTATCGGGAGACCCTGATCCGGGAGATTCTAGACCGACGGCCGGAAGGCGTTACCCGCGGGGGCGCGGTGCGGCTGGCTCAAAAGCTGCTGGACCGGCTGATCTTCATCATGTTCGCGGAGGATATGGGCGGACGTGTGGGCTTCCCGGCGGGAGCGTTGCAGGAGGAACTGAGACGCCAGAGCCTCGACCAATTTCTAGAACCGAACGGCGACGAGGTCTGGCGGCGGCTGAAGCAGATATTTCGGATCATGAACATCGGCGGCGCCCTGGGCGCAGCCCAGATCCACAAGTTCAATGGCGGACTGTTCGAGGACGATCCGGCAATCGACGCGCTCAACCTGCCCAATCGCATTTTCGTACGGTTCGGGCAGGCGCAAA
Organism: Allosphingosinicella sp.; assembly: GCA_049590095.1. GTDB lineage: Bacteria > Pseudomonadota > Alphaproteobacteria > Sphingomonadales > Sphingomonadaceae > Allosphingosinicella. The sequence continues at coordinate 23,471 of JBAWCC010000016.1, forward strand.
ACGAAGCCTCGATCGCAGAACATAAGAACACACTCTTCTACCTCGCAGCGACTTACAATTTTGCTCGCGAGGGGGATTCCAAGAACAGCATCGGGCTCTACACGCTCGGCCACATTTTCGAGCAATCCATCGTCGAGTTGGAGAAGCTCGAGGCGGATGTCGAAGAGCGTCCCTCGCTGACCGAAATTACGAAGAGGAAGCGCGACGGCGTCTACTACACGCCGGAATGGGTGATCCGCCGGATCATCGAAGAGACGATCGACCCTTTGTTCGCTTTCTGGAAAACGGAGGCCGGCTGGCCCCGCGTCGGCGAACCATCCCGCGAGGCCGCTGGCGCCTATTGGGATCGCTTGCGGCGCATTCGCATCATCGATCCCGCCTGCGGCTCGGGCGCCTTCCTGATCGTGGCCTTGAGACATCTCGAAAAGGAATTCGCGGCGGCAGTGCTGGCCGCGCATCGCGCCGGCGCGATCCCGTCGGCGCCGGACGAGGCAGAAATCACGAAGATGATCCTCGCCAACAACTTGTTCGGCGTCGACATCAATCCGGCTTCGGTCGAGATCACCAAGCTGTCGCTCTGGCTGCACACCGCGCTGCCCAACAAGCCACTTTCGGGGCTCGACGACACGATCAAATGCGGCAACAGCCTCGTCGACAAACGCTTCTACAACAAGCGCAATATCCTCGACGCCGAGGAGCGCGACCGAGTCAATACGTTCGAATGGGAAGGTGCTTTCGCCCCGGGCAGTTTCGACGCCGTCATCGGCAACCCCCCCTACGTGAAGCTGCAGAACTTCCGCCAGGTCCACGCCGACATGGCGGATTGGCTCATGAGGGGATCCAGCGGCGAGGCGCCATACCGGTCAACCGGTACCGGGAACTTCGACCTTTATCTGCCATTCATCGAAAAAGGCCTGTCGCTGCTCAATGAGAGTGGGCGAATGGGTTATATCGCGCCCAACTTATGGCCCACACTCGAATATGGAGAGGGCTTGCGCGGGCTGGTTCATGCCGGCCGGCACTTGGAGAAGTGGCTCGATTTCCGTTCGTTCCAGGTTTTTGAAGAAGCTACGGTCTATACCGCGATCCAGATTTATTCGAAAGCGCCGGTTGAAACTCTTCGTATCGCGTTTGCGCCGGGAGGCGACATCAGTCGGATCGACTGGGCTGATCCGGAAGGTATGTTGCCTTATGGTGAAATCAACGCGCCCCTCAAACCCTGGCTGATCGCTCCCGCTTCAGTGCGATCCATGATCGAAAGGTTAGGACACGAAGTACTTCCGTTGGGTCACGCAGACAATTCGAAAGGAATTATCGTCGGCATTCAAACGAGTGCCGATCACATATACCATCTCAAACGAGTAGGTGCTAACCGGTATAGCTACAAACCAATTCAGAACGGCAAGAAACTTGCACCGGTGGCCGTACGAATCGAAGACGATATCATGAAGCCTCTCGTCTCCGGCGCTGAGGCCAAACGATTTGTCGAGCCTATTACCGACATCTATCTGCTGTTTCCCTATCGTGTTCAATCGGATGGTGTGACGTTACTTAGCGAGGCTGACCTCACACGCGAATTTCCTGACGCTTGGAAATACTTGAAGTTATTCGAGGCGGAGCTTCGGGGGCGAGAAGGAGGTAAGTTTAACGACGATAAATGGTACAGAATGGGGCGCACTCAGAACTTGGACAAACAGGAGGTCCCGAAGCTCTTAGTGCCTCGGCTTGTTGCCAGACTTGCCTGCTTCGTAGATGAGCGGGGCCGCTATTATTGCGACAATGTCGATGTGGGAGGGGTCGTACCGCGGAGGACCGACGATATCTGGTTTCTCGCCGGCGTGCTGAACGCCCCTGTGACGAACACGATATTCGGCTGGCTGTCGAAGCCATTCCGCGGGGACTACAAGTCGGCCAACAAGCAGTTCATCGCACCCCTGCCGATTCCTAGGCCGAACCGAAAAGATCGGGCGGCGCTCTCCGCGCTCGCCATGGGAATGCAGCAACGGCGAACGTTGCGCCTTCAACTTCGCGGTCGGTTGGATGAACGGCTTTCCGCAACGGCCTGTGCCGTCTGGCCACTCGAAAAGCTTTTGTCCGATGTCCGATCCGTTCCGCAGATTGAGGATGAAGCGCCGAGGAGCATCCTTCCTTCGCAGCGCAAAAGGTGGGTGGACGAGCAACGCAGAGCGGAGGAAGAATCCTCGTTAGCTCGCATCGACGGCCTTATTCATCTCGATTCCGAAGCGTCGGCTGTGCTCGACGCAGGCAAGCTTTCATTCCTGGTCGACGAACAGGAGGTGGCGCGCGTGTTCGTCACGGACGCCGAGGCGCCGCTGGTCGAAGCGCAATGGCGCTCCGTGGGGCTCGATTTTCAGCCAAGCGGAAAGGGCGATGCCAAGCGCCTGATGGAGCGATTGCGCCGGGTAGCCACAACCGCGGAGCAGGCCGTTGCCGAACAGATCATCGCCATCGGGCAGGAACTCGCGAAACTGACCGCCGTCCTGCGCGACGACGAAAATCAGCTTCACGAATTGACGTGCCTGCTGTTCAACCTGACGGACGAGGAAAGGTCACTCGTGGAGCGGGGCGCGAACTGAACCAGCTGACGCTTCAGTCAGTCCCCCTTGTCCCCCTCGTTCTTCGGCTTCTTCGTGTTCGCGTGCTGCCTGACGTCCTGGCCCAGGGACCTGGACTGGTCGTCCGACTCCGCGAAGCTGCCGTCTTCGTTTCGCCGCTGGTAGCGCTTGTCGCCCTTGTGCGGCTCGTTGAGTTCGCGCTCGCTCATCACATCCTCCGTTCGACGAGTGACGGTGCGGCAACCGGCCTATTCGGGATTCGTTCCGGATGGGGCGCGGGTTCTCCTCTCCCGTCCTTGCGGGAGAGGGGTTTTGCGCCCCCCTACCCCGCCGGCACCCTCGCCGCCGCCTCGAACGCCGCGCCTCCGCCGCGGCTTTCCGTCGCGACTTCGGGGCATCTGAGGCAGGCCGCCTTGCCTTCCTGGCGCCACCAGCGGCAGGAGGGGCGGATGGCGCAGGGGGGCGGGCGGTCGACGGCGGGGTCGAGGGCGGCGACGAGGCGCTTCGCGAGGGTGCAGTCGGTGCCGTCGAAATGACCGCAGGCGCCCTCGGCGCAGCGGGCGGCGGTTCGAAGCACCTGGTTGGGCGGCACCGGAGCGGTCTTCGCCAGGACCTGTGGAGTGACCGGAACCGCCTGCTCCAGATAGGCCACCCGGGGCGCATCGGGATCGCCGAGCACGATCCCGATCACGACCGCGCCCTGCGCCCCGGCCGAGGCGCTCGGACACAGCGAGCCCGAGCGTGCGCCGGGGGAGGAGGAGCCGGGGGCGCCGGAGCGATCCGGCGCGCTCACGTCAGATGCCGCCCGGACGCCCGCCCTCGAGCGGGCCGCCGCCGCCGAGCGGTCCGCCGCCGTCGTTGGGGCCGATCCAGATCCCGGCCCAGATCCAGGGCTTGTAGAGCTTGGAGCCGCCCTGCGCCTGGCGGGCATGGGAATCGAGGGCGCGAAGGACGCCGCTCGACAATTGCTCGCTGAAATCGGCGATTCCGACGCTCGCCGCGCGCCCGCCGGTGGTTGCTTTGGGTTCGCCCATGGCCTGTTCCTCTCCCTGCTCGATTCGCCCGCCCGCAATTCCCAGATGGTCCATGCCGTACGTCTCCGCGCCAGCCGCCGGGGCGGCGCCAGGGCGCCGGCTTCCCGGTAATTCGACTCACCGATAATACGCCTTTCCGGCGCGGTTAATGAGGGCGATCTGCTCCGAAATGGACCGATCGGGCGATCACAACAGGATAGCGAGCGCGACGCACACCACGCTCGCCATCATCGCCAGAACGAGGATAAGCTGCCACGGAATCCAGCCGGGCCTGTCGAGGTCCCGGCGCCTGCCCCGGCGGTGGTCGGCCCAGCCGGCGAGGAGGGCGAGGGCCGCGAAGGCTGCGGCGGCGAGCCAGAGGGGGGTGGAGGGAGACATCGGCGCAAAGTGGTACTTTGCGCCGGGGAGGGAAAGAGGCGGATCGATGCAGCGAACCGTCATTGCGAGGAGCGAAGCGACGAAGCAATCCAGCTTCGAACGCCCAGCCCGCTGGATTGCTTCGCTTCGCTCGCAATGACGGAAGGGCGGCCTACCGCCCTTCGCACAGGTTGCGCCGGCAACTGCGCTCCGCCATTAGCGATCCGAAACGTTCGCGAAGCAATTGGAGACAGCCCGATGACCGTCCGATCCCTCGGCACCGCCGCTCTCGCCTTCGGGCTCCTCGCCGTCGCCGGCTGCGCGCCTTCGCCCCGGGCGGTGGCCGCGGCGGAGGCGGATCTCCATTCCGACACCGCGATCGCGGCGGCGGTGGGGGCGGCGAGCCGGACGGAGGCGAACCGGGCCCGGGACCGCTACCGGCACCCGCGCGAGACCCTGGGCTTCTTCGGAGTCGAGCCGGACGACACGATCGTCGAGATCTGGCCGGGCGGGGGCTGGTATACCGAGATCCTCGCGCCCTTGCTGATGGAGCGCGGCACTTATCATGCGGCGGCGAACGGCAACGGGCTCAATGGGGCCAAGGCGCTGGTCCAGAAGGATCCGGGCACCTACGGCAGGGTGCGGCTCGCCGCCTTCCCGACGGGCCGTCCCGGCGCGAACGAGCCGGCGGTTCCGGCGGGCAGCGCGGACGTCGTCCTCACCTTCCGCAACGTGCACAACTGGATGATGGGCGAAACTCCGTTCGCGGACGAGGCCTTCCGGCAGATGTACGCGATGCTGAAGCCGGGCGGGACCCTGGGGGTGGTCGAGCACCGGCTGCCCGAGAGCGCGGATCCGGCCCGGGAGCGCAGCAGCGGCTATGTGAAGGTCTCCACCGTTCGGCGGCTCGCGGAAGGCGCGGGCTTCCGGCTCGTCGAATCGAGCGAGATCAACGCCAATCCGGCCGACACCAAGGACCATCCGGGCGGCGTCTGGTCGCTCCCGCCGAGCCTTCGAGGCAAGGACGAGGGCCGCGACCGCTTCCTCGCCATCGGGGAGAGCGACCGGATGACCTTGAGGTTCGTCAAGCCTCGATAGGCGGGTGAACGGCCGTCATCCCGGCGGATGCCGGGATGACGGGGCGGGGCATATCCGGATTTTGGGTGTCGGGATCGGCGCGCTAGTTCGCTCCGATGACCGAGTCGCAGATCCTGACTCTGAACGAGCGGGTAAAGGGGTTTTCCAACTTCTTCTTCAACCTGTCGGCGGCGCTGATGGCCGCGACTGCGGCTCGGGCGTGGATAGGCGGCCTCGACCTCGTCGCGCTGGCCTGGCTCCTGGGCGCAATCGGTTTGCTTTTGCTGGGATCGGGTTTGCTGTATCTGCTCGAGCCCGAGGATAAGGAAACAGGCGATGCCGACCGTTAGCGACCTTGCTCCACTCATCGTCGCTGGCGTGGCCGCCGGTAGCGGGCTGCTCATGCTCTCTTATTATGTACGTCAGGCCCGCTCGCGCGACAGGGGGGCAGCCAAGGTCGCACGGGAAGCGGACCGAGGCGTAGGCCGGCATTGAACGCCGGCACCCTGACCTACCGCTCGTCCTTCACCACCCTGCCCCGCGCCATGACGAAGGGGACCCGCTTCAGCACCGTCACGTCGGCGAGCGGATCGCCGCGGACGGCGATGAGATCGGCGCTCTTGCCGGGCTCGATCGTCCCGACCTCGTCCCCAAGGCCGAGAAGATCGGCGGCGTTGACGGTGGCGGCGTGGATCGCCGAGGCCGGGGTCATCCCGTGCTTCACCATCAGCTCGAACTCGTCGGCGTTGCGGCCGTGCTTCGACACTCCGGCGTCGGTCCCGAAGGCGATCCTCACTCCGGCGGGAACGGCGCGACGCAGCGCGTCGCCGGTGATCGAGATGCGCCAGTCGATCTTGGCCCGGACGTCGGGGGCGTAGGCGTGCGGATCGGCGGCGATCCGCTCGATATAGCCGTTCACGGTCGACAGCGTGGGCACGTAATAGGCCCGGCTCGAGCGGAACAGGCGCAGGCTTTCGGAGTCCATCAAGGTGCCGTGCTCGATCGAATCGGCGCCGGCGGCCAGCGCGGCGTTGATCCCGTCGGCGCCGTGGGCGTGGACCGCGATCTTCTTGCCGTAGAGATGGGCGGTGTCGACCAGCGCCTTGACCTCGTCGTCGAAGATCTGGCGGCCGAGGCCGGCGCCGATCCGGCTGTTGACCCCGCCGGTGGTGGCGATCTTGACGACGTCGACCCCGCGGCGGACCTGGGTCCGGACCGCCCGGCGGCAGCTGTCGGCGCCGTCGCACAGATTGTCCTGGGGGATGGCGGAGTGGAGATCGTCGGCGAGGCCGAGCGTCGAGTCCATATGGCCCGAGGTGGTCGAGATGGAGCGGCCGGCGTCGACGATCCGGGGGGCCTCGATCTCGCCCCGGGCGGCGGCGTCGCGGATGGCGAGCGTGGCGCCGGAGCCGTCGCCGAGGTTGCGGACGGTGGTGAAGCCGGCCTCGAGGGTCTTGCGCGCGTTGGCGAGGGTTCGAAGGGTCTTGCGGGGCGCGTTCTCGGTCAGATCCTCGACCAGCCCGGCGACCCCGCCGGAATCGGATTCGAGATGGACGTGGCTGTCGATCAGGCCGGGGAGGACGAAGCGGGTCGAGAGGTCGACGAAGGTCGCGCCGGCGGGGGGCGCAACGAGTCCGTCGGTGACGTCGATGATCCGGCCGCCGGCGACCATGACGGTGGAAGGGCCGCGCGGCGGCTTGCCCGGGCGGTCGAGCAGCCGGCCGGCGTGGATGTAGGTGACTCCCGTGAGCGGAGGCGGCCCCGGCTGGTCCGCGACGGGCGCGGCGGCGAGGAGGGCTGGGGCGAGGAGGGCTGCGGCGAGGATTCGGACTGCAGTCAATTCATTCTCCTTCGTCATTCCAGCGCTCCTTCGTCATTCCCGCGACGGCGGGAATCCATGCCGAGGCCGTCCCAGGCGTGGATGCCGGATGGATTCCAGCCTTCGCTGGAATGACGAAGGTGTCACCGTTTGAGCTTCTCGACCTTGGCCTGGAGGTCGGCGAGCTGGGCGCGAAGGCGTTCGAGCTCGTCCTCGTCGGGACCGTCGGAAGCGGGCGCGGTGGCTCCCGGGGCGGGGGGGCGGGCGCCGGCGGCGGCCTGGAACATCTCCATGTTGCGGCGGGCGAGCTCGGCGAAGGGATTGGCGGTGAAGGCGCCGGCGAGCGCGTCGCGCACCTGGCTCTGGCCCTGCTGGAAGGCCTCGAGGCTGGCTTCGAGATATTGGGGAAGCATCGAGGGCACCTGGCCGCCGCCGTAGAGGCCGATCAGCTGGCGCAGGAAGCTGACCGGGAGAACGGTCTGGCCCCGGCTTTCCTCGTCCATGATGATCTGGGTTAGGACGTTGTGGGTGATGTCCTCGCCCGAGCGGGCGTCGACGACTTTGAACTCGCGCTTCTGACGGACCATCTCGGCGAGGCGCTCGAGCGTGATGTAGGACGAGCTTTCGGTGTCATAGAGGCGCCGGTTCGCGTATTTCTTGATGATGACGACGTCGTCGCCGGATCCCGAGGCCGCCATGAATGATCCCTCAATGGAGGAGAGCGCTCTAGCACCGAAGCTTGACGCGCCGCAACACGGGCCGCGCCCCTTGCCTCTGTTCCTCGCCATGCTGCGCCGCGAGACGGAGGGCTCGCCGGAACGGCTGGCCCGGGCCCTGGCCGGGCTCAGACGCTATCAGGAGGCGCCGCGCGCCGCTCCGGCCGAGCCGTTCCCGGCGGTGGCGGAGCGGCTCGGGGCCAAGGTGCGCGACTATGGCGGCGCCGGCCCGCCGGTCCTGTTCGTCCCCTCCTTGATCAACCCGCCCTCGATCCTCGATCTGCCGGAGCACTCGCTGCTCCGCTGGCTCGCCTCGGAAGGCGGGGTCCGGCCGCTTCTGCTCGACTGGGGCTGGGAAGTCGGCGCTCGCTCGGCGCTGTCGGTTGCGGGCCATGTCGAAGAAGTGCTCCTGCCGCTGATCTCGGCCC
>JBAWCC010000017.1:0-7765 GCA_049590095.1 Allosphingosinicella sp.
GTACAGCCCGCGACGCCATGTTCTTCTCCTTCGTCGACGAGCTTCGAGCCGCGGGCATCCCAGCCTCGATGAAGGAGCATCTCGTGCTCCTCGAGGCGCTGGACGCCGACATCATCCGGACCAGCCCGGAGGAATTCTACTATCTGGCCCGGGCGACGTTCGTGAAGGACGAAGGGCTGCTCGACCGCTTCGACCAGGTGTTCGGCAAGGTCTTCAAGGGCCTTGAAGCCGATTACGGCCCCGACGCCGTTCCGATTCCCGAGGATTGGCTGAAGAAGGTCGCCGAGCTCTATCTCTCTCCCGACGAGATGGCGAAGATCCAGGCGCTCGGCTCGTGGGAAGAGATCATGGAGGCCCTGAAGAAGCGGCTCGAGGAGCAGCAGGGCCGCCACCAGGGCGGCTCGAAATGGATCGGCACCGCCGGCACCTCCCCGTTCGGCGCCTATGGCTACAATCCCGAAGGGATAAGGATCGGCCAGGACGGCGGCCGCAACCGGAGCGCGATCAAGGTCTGGGACAAGAGGGAGTTCAGGAACCTCGACAATCAGGTCGAGCTCGGCACCCGCAACATCAAGGTCGCTCTTCGCCGCCTGAGACGCTTCGCTCGCGAAGGCGCGGCCGACGAGCTCGACCTCGACGAGACGATCGACGGCACGGCGAGGAAGGGCTGGCTCGACATCAGGATGCGGCCCGAGCGGCACAATGCGGTGAAATTGCTTCTCCTGCTCGACGTCGGGGGATCGATGGATCCCCATATCAAGGTCTGCGAGGAGCTCTTCTCCGCCGCCCACACGGAGTTCAAGAATCTCGAATTCTTCTACTTCCACAATTGCCCCTACGAGAGTTTGTGGAAGGACAATCGCCGCCGCTTCGCCGAGCGCACCCCGACCTGGGACGTGCTCCACAAATTCGGCCACGACTGGAAGATCGTGCTCGTCGGCGACGCCTCGATGAGCCCCTACGAGGTCAGTCATCCCGGCGGCTCGGTCGAGCATTATAACGAGGAAGCGGGCGCGGTCTGGATGAAGCGCCTCACCGACACCTATCCGAGCTCGGTCTGGCTCAACCCCACGCCCGAGAAATATTGGGGATACAGCCAGTCGACGCAGATGATCCGGCAGCTGATTCACGAGCGCATGTACCCGCTCACGCTCGAAGGGCTGGACGATGCGATGCGGGCGCTGAGCCGGAAGACCTAAGCCGTCATTGCGAGGAGCGTAGCGACGAAGCAATCCAGTCGCCGGAGACGCAGCACTGGATTGCTTCGCTACACTCGCAATGACGGGGCGGACGGATCCCCGAGCAGGAACCGTGGCCCCGCCCCGGCCCGGGCGGCACGGTCGCCGGGATTGTAGAGCGCGCAAGTGTCGAGCGACAGGCAGCCGCAGCCGATGCAGCCGCCGAGCCGGTCGCGGGTCCGCTCGAGAAGGGCGATACGCTCGTCGAGATTGGCCCGGAGGCGCTCGCTGATCGACTGCCAGTCCGCCTTATTGGGTGCCCGGCCGTCCGGAAGCGAGGCCATCTCCTTCTCGATCTCGCCGAGAGTGAGCCCGCAGCGCTGGGCGATCAGGGCGAAGGACAGTCGCCTTATATCGGAGCGCATGAAGCGGCGCTGGTTGCCGCTTGTCCGGATCGCGGCGACCAGGCCGCGCGCCTCGTAGAAGCGGATCGCCGAGACCGAGAGGCCGGTCCGCCGGGCCAGCTCGCCGATGGTGAGGAGGGTCGAGGATGCCATGACAAACGCCTTCGAAATGAAGCTTGACCTCAACTTAGCTTGAGGTCGTACGACTCGCAAATCGAAGGGGCCGGAAGAGCAAGGAGAGCGAAATGGCATTGCCCAGGATAGAGCATGTGAACGTGACGGTGAGCGACCCGGAGCGGGCCGCGAAGCTGATGGAATCGGTGTTCGGCTGGCGGATCCGCTGGCAGGGGCCGTCGATGGCGGGCGGGCGGACCATTCATGTCGGCACCGGCGATCATTACGTCGCCCTCTACACGGCGAGAGACAAAGCCTATTCGGCCGAGGATTTCGTCAAGGGCCGCCCGCTCAACCATATCGGGGTCGAGGTCGACGCGCTGGACGAAACCGAACAGCGCGTGATCGCCGCCGGCCTCACCCCCTTCTCCCACGGCGACTATGAGCCGGGCCGGCGCTTCTATTTCCTCGATCCCGACGGGATCGAATATGAGGTGGTGAGCTACCGGTGAGCACGTCGCCCCAGCGCAGGCCGGGCCCCGGTGGGCGAAAGGCGCTGCGTCCTTCACCCGCCGGGATGACGGTTTCAACCGGCCGCCGTCGCCGCGGCGATGGCGGGGGGGAGGTGGGCGGCGGCGAACGGTTTTTTCACCACCGGGGCCTTGGGGTCGCGGGCCTGGACCCGGCCGATATGCTGGGTGATGAACAATACCGGCACTCGGAGCTTCGAGCGGATTCTCTCGACCGCGCTTATGCCGCTGCCGCCGTCGAGCTCGACCGCGGAGGTGACGAGATCCGGCGGCTCGGCCTCGGCGCAGGCCACCGCCTCCTCCTCCGTCGTCGCCAGGACGATCGAGGTGAAGCCGGCATCCCTCAGCGCGTCCTCGATCATGAAGGACGTAAAAATCTGTGGCTCGATGATCAGAGCGCGCATCATCTTCTCTTGGTCTTGAACTCGACGGCGGCGGGACCAGGAACAACCCGACGAACGGCATAAACCAACCTGATCTATGTTGGTTGCTTCGATCGAAGAAAAAAAGTCCTTTGTTTCCCCGCTGTTACGATTCGCCGCACGCTAGGAAACCGGCCGCCGCGCCCTCAATGCCTGGGCCAAAGTGCCTTCGTCGAGATAGTCGAGCTCGCCGCCGACCGGCAGGCCGTGGGCGAGCTGGGTCAGGCGGATCGGGAAGCCTTCGAGGCGCTCGGCGAGATAATGGGCGGTGGTCTGGCCTTCCAGGGTCGCGTTCATCGCCAGCACGACCTCGTCGATCCCGCCCTTGGCCACCCGGCCGAGCAAGGTGTCGATGTTGAGATCCTCGGGCCGGACCCCTTCCAGCGCCGAGAGCCGGCCGCCGAGGACGTGGAAGCGGCCCGGGAAAAGGCGGGAGCGGTCGAGCGCCCAGAGGTCGGACACCTCTTCGACCACGCAGAGCAGCCGGTCGTCGCGCCGGGAATCGGTGCAGACGCTGCAGGGGTCATTGGTGTCGACGTTGAAGCAGGACGAGCAGACCGAGAGATTGTCGTTCACCCGCTCCAGCGCCTTCAGGAGCGGGGTCAACGCGGTGTCGCGCTTCTTCATCAGATGAAGCACCGCCCGGCGCGCCGAGCGCGGCCCGAGCCCGGGGAGGCGGGCGAGCGCCTGGGTCAAAGCGTCGATCTCGGGAGAAGCCATGGGGGGTAGGTAGGGTTTGCGCCGGTCGGGCGCAAACCCGTCATTGCGACCCCAGCGAAAGCCGGGGGAAGCAATCCAGTCGGGCGGTCGAGGCAGAACTGGATTGCTTCGTCGCTTCGCTCCTCGCAATGACGAAGCCATGCGCATCGCTTTCATGGGTACCCCCGAATTCGCCGTTCCGACGCTCGACGCCCTCGTCGCCGCGGGTCACGACGTCGTCGCCGTCTATTCGCAGCCGCCGCGGCCCGCGGGGCGCGGAAAGGCGCTTCGGCCGTCCCCGGTCCAGAAACGTGCCGAAGCGCTCGGGATCGAGGTCCGCACTCCGCTCTCGCTCAAGGACCCGAAGGCCCAAGCCGACTTCGCCGCCCTCCACCTCGACGTGGCGGTGGTCGCCGCCTACGGACTGATCCTGCCCCGGCCCATCCTCGACGCCCCCCGCCGGGGCTGCCTCAACGTCCACGCCTCGATCCTCCCCCGCTGGCGCGGAGCGGCTCCGATCCAGCGCGCGATCCTCGCCGGCGACCGGATGACCGGGGTGACGATCATGAAGATGGAAGAAGGGCTCGACACAGGGCCGATGATGGCGGTGATGGGAACGCCCGTCGGCCGCAAGACCGCCGGGGAGCTGACCGAGGAGCTTGCCCGGCTCGGCGCCCAATGGATGATCGAGGTGCTCGACCAATGGCACCGGATCGGCCCCAGGGCCCAGCCCGAGGAGCAGGCGACCTACGCCCCCAAGATCCGCAAGGAGGAGGCGCGGCTCGATTTCGCTCTCCACGCCCTCGAGGTCGATCGCCGGATCAGGGCGTTCAACCCGGTGCCCGGCGCCTGGTTCGAATTTGCCGGGGAGCGGCTCAAGCTGCTCGCCGCCGACCCGGTCCAGGTGGCCGGCGAGCCCGGGACGGTACTCGACGAATGGCTCACCATCGCCTGCGGCGAGGGCGGGATCGTGCCCACTTCGATCCAGCGCCCCGGACGCGCCCCGATGAGCGGAGCCGAATTGCTCCGCGGCTTCCCGATTCCGCCCGGAACGAAGCTTTAGGTGACCCGCTTCCGGCTCATCGTGGAATATGACGGCGGACCGTTCATGGGCTGGCAGCGCCAGGCGCACGGGCCGTCGGTCCAGCAGGCGCTGGAGGAGGCCGCCGTGGCGATCACGGGCGAATCCGCGACTTTCCATGCCGCCGGCCGGACCGACGCCGGAGTCCATGCCTTGGCGATGTCGGCCCATGTCGACATCGCGCGGCCGATCGCGCCTTTCCGACTGGCCGAGGGCCTGAACGCGAGGCTGAGGCCGCTTCCGGTCGCGGTGCTCGGGGCGGAAGCGGTTGCGGACGACTGGCACGCTCGCTTCAGCTGCGTCGGGCGGCGCTATCTCTACCGGATCGTCAACCGCCGCGCGCCGCTGGCGCTTGACGCCGGGCGGGCGTGGCAGGTGGCGGTGCCTCTGAACGCCGAGGCGATGCACGCGGCCGCGCAGGAACTCGTCGGGCACCACGATTTCACCACCTTCCGCTCGGCCCATTGCCAGTCGGAAAGCCCGGTCAAGACCCTCGACCGGCTCGACGTCCGGCGCGAAGGCGACGTCATCTCGATCGAGGCGGCGGCGCGCTCCTTCCTCCACCACCAGGTGCGATCGATGGTGGGGTGCCTTCAGCTGGTCGGGCGGGGCAAGTGGAGCGCGGCGGACCTGCGGGAGGCGCTGGAGGCGCGGGACCGGGCGGCCCTGGGGCTGAATGCGCCGCCGCAGGGTTTGTATTTCGTAGAGGCGGTCTATTCCCCTTAACCCCCCTCCCTGGAAGGGAGGGGCCGGGGGTGGGTCCGCCGAAGGCGGCCGAACTCCGAGTCAGAGGAAGTCTCGCTGCGCTCGCCTACCCACCCCTGACCCCTCCCTTGCAGGGAGGGGAAGCTACCCCGCCTTCCTCACCGCCGCCCCGAAGCCGAACAGCCGCTGGAGCGACTTGTCCAGCATCAGCAACTGCCAGATCAGCCGGCCATGCTCCTCGCGACCCGAGCGGTGGGCGGCAGCGAGGCGGGCGACGGCCGCCGGTTCGAACCAGCCGAGCTCGGCCAAAGCCGGGCTGCGGGCGATTCCGGCCGCCTCTCCGGCGAGCGGCCCCCGGAACCAGGCGCTGACCGGGGTGACGAAACCCATCTTGGTCCGGTGGAGCACTTCGTCGGGCAGATAGCGGCCGAGCGCCTTCTTCATCAGCCATTTGCCCGAGCCTCCGCGAAGGCGCATCCCGGCGGGGACCCGGGCGGCGAACTCGACCAGGCGGTGGTCGAGCAAAGGCTCGCGCGCCTCGAGGCTCACGGCCATGCTGGTCCGGTCGACCTTGGTGAGGATGTCGCCGGGGAGCCAGATCTTGAGGTCGGCATATTGGGCCCTGGAGAGCGAATCCGGGGCCGGGGCGCCCGCCATCGCCTCGACATAGCGCCGCTCGGCCCGATAGCCGCCGAGAACGCCTCTGAAGCTCGCGCTGTAAATGCTTGATCTTATGGTTTGAGGCGTCACGCCGACGGCGGCGGCATAGGCTTCGCCGCCCTCCTGCCCGATCGCCTGAAGGGTCGTCTTGGCGCGAAGGAAGCGGGGCGCCCAGTCGAGCTTGGGATAGAGATTGCCGACGGCGCCCAGCATGCCGCGCGCCGGGCCGGGCAGTAGGCCCCTCACCCGCTCCTCCGCCGCGAACATCCGGTAGCGGCGGTAGCCGGCGAATGCCTCGTCGGCGCCGTCTCCGGAGAGCGCGACCTTGACGGACTCGCGGGCAAGCTCGGAAACCCGGTAGGTGGCGAGTGCGGAGGCGTCGGCGAAAGGCTCGTCGAACGAGTCGGCGAGAGTGTCGATGAGTCCGAAATCGTCGGCGGCGACGATCCGGCTTCGGTGATTGGTGGCGAAGCGGTCGGCGACCAGCCTGGCCCATTTCGTCTCGTCATGATCGGCCTCGCCGAAGCCGATCGAGCAGGTCTCGACCGCCGATCGGCTGGCCTCCGCCATCAGGGCGACCACCGCCGAGCTGTCGACTCCGCCGGAAAGGAAGGCGCCGAGCGGGACGTCGGCGACCATCCGCGAGCGGACCGCGGTCTGGAGACGCTCGACAAGCTCCTCTTCCAGCGCCTTCGCCGATGCGCTCGAGGGATTGGAGAAATCGACGTCCCACCATTGGACCGGCTCGGGAACGGCCCGGCCGCGGCGGACCAGCAAATAATGGCCCGCGGCGAGCTTTCTCACCCCCTCGACCATGCAGGCGTCGTCCGGGACGTAGCCCAGAGCGAGATAATCCTCGACAGCGCGGTGGCTCGGCGAGCGCCGGAGCAAGGGGTGGGCGAGCAGGCCCTTCAGCTCGGACGCGAAGACCAGGGCCTCGTCGGGAAGGGTCGCCCAGTAGAGCGGCTTCACCCCGAGCCGGTCGCGGGCGAGGAACAGGCAGTCCTGGTCCTTGTCGTAGAGAGCGAAGGCGAACATGCCGTTGAAGCGGGCAAGGCAGCCGGGGCCCCATTGCCGCCATGCCGCCAGGACCACCTCGGTGTCGCTTGTCGTCCGGAAGGCGTGACCGAAGGCCTCGAGCTCCCCCCTCACCTCGCGAAAATTGTAGATCTCGCCATTGTAGCTGAGCGCGAGCTTATCGTCGGCGGAGCGCATCGGCTGGTCGCCGGTGGCGAGGTCGATGATCGAGAGCCGGCGGTGGCCGAGGCCGACGCCGGGGGCGGTCCACACCCCGCTTCCGTCGGGCCCGCGATGGGCGAGCACGTCCGTCATCGCCCTTACCCGCTTCGGGTCGACGGGCTTGGGGGTGGGCACATGGAAAAGGCCGGCGATTCCGCACATCGCTCAGTCTCCTGCCAGCCCGGCGGCCCGGTCGGCAAGGGGCGCGACGGGCCCGAGGTCCTGGAGGAAGGCGTCGATCGCCGGGCGCGGGCTC
Organism: Allosphingosinicella sp.; assembly: GCA_049590095.1. Taxonomy (GTDB): domain Bacteria; phylum Pseudomonadota; class Alphaproteobacteria; order Sphingomonadales; family Sphingomonadaceae; genus Allosphingosinicella. The sequence goes on from JBAWCC010000017.1 coordinate 7,289, forward strand.
AGGCCGTCGGCCGGAGCTTCGGCCGCGACCAGGACCGCCACCGCCCGCTGCGGCCCGCCGAGCAGCCGGACCTTGACCGTCTCGAGCTTGACCCGGGCCGTGCTGCCGGTGACGATGTCGCCGACCCGGTAGAAGCTCGTAACCTCGCGCACCTTGCCGTTGCCGCCGATCGTCTCGGCCTTGCCGCCCGGCGGCGGCGCCGAATCGCCGGTCCACGACCAGGCGCCGTCCTCGTCGGCGGCGCCCTGGCCGTAGCCGACCAGCTCGCGCCCTTCGCTCTGCCGGGCGAAGACGATTATGGCGAGATCGACCTGCTGCCCCGCCTCGTTGCGATAGCGGGCCAGCCGAACCCGGTCGGCGCCGGTATAATGAGGCTGCCATTCCGGTCCGGCCGGAAGCCGGGTCCAGCCCGGAACTTCCGGAAGCGGCCCGTCCGGAATGGCGCGGGTGCCGGCCGCGGCGACGGCTCCGGTCCAG
>JBAWCC010000018.1:0-1954 GCA_049590095.1 Allosphingosinicella sp.
TACCCCTCCACCACCCTTCGGGTGGTCCCCCTCCCCATGCTCCGCATGGGGAGGATTTAGATGCTCAGCTTCGCCACCATCGCCAGCCGCTCCGGGGTCGCATTCTTGAAATTGCCGGCGTCGAAGGGGGGCGCGGGGTCGTATTCCATGCTGAGCTGAACCGCTTCCGCCATCTCGCGGCCGGCGATCTCTGCGCAGAGGCGCAGGCCGAGGTCGATCCCGGCCGAGACTCCGGCGCTGGTCAGATATTTGCCGTCCTCGGTGACCCGCTCGTCGGAATAAGTGGCATTGAAGAGCTGCAGGTTATTGCGGGCGCCCCAATGGGTCGAGGCGCGGCGGCCTTCCAGCAGCCCGGCCGCGCCGAGAATGAGCGAGCCGGTGCAGACCGAGCAGGTCCGGCTGGTCTTCTCGTCGAGCACGGCCATCCAGCCCAGCACCCTGTCGTCGTTCGCCTCGCGCTGGACCCCGGCGCGCCTGCCGCCCGGGACGATCAGCATGTCCGCTTCGATCTCGTCGTTGATGCCGGTGTCGGCGATGAGGCCAAGGAAGCCGTCGCCGGTGCGCACGGGCCCGGCGCGCTTGCCGACGAAGCGGATCTCCACGCCCGGCAGCCGGCTCAGCGACTCGTAGGGCCCGATGGCGTCGAGCGCGGTGATCCCGTCGTAGAGATAGATGAGGATTCGCATGGTCTTCTCCGATCAATTCGCTCCCCGGCGAAGGCCGGGGCCCAGTTCCTGCGCTCGCGCCGCTGGACCCCGGCTTTCGCCGGGGAGCGGCCGCGAATCAGTCCATCTCCCCCAAAGCCCGTTCGATCAGAGCCCGGGTTGAGGGGTCGAAATCGAGCTCGTCGCCATTGTCGATCGCCTTGGCCATCGATTTGCCCAGCTCGACCCCGAACTGGTCGAACGGGTTGATCCCGAGCAGCACCGCATTGACGAAAGTGCGGTGCTCGTAAAAGGCGATCAGCGCTCCGAGCGTGGCCGGATCGAGCCGGTCGAGGAGGATCGTCGTCGAGGGGCGGTCGCCGGGATAATGGCGATGCGGATCCTCGCTTCCCTTGCCGGACATCAAGGCCGCGCCCTGGGCGAAGCAGTTGATGAGCAACTGGCGGTGATGCTCCTCGTCCAGCAAATGGTCGGGCTCGATGCAGGCGACGAACTCCACCGGCACCAGATGGGTGCCCTGGTGGAGAAGCTGGAAGACGGCATGCTGGGCGTCGGTGCCGGTACCGCCCCAGGTGACGAGCGCGGTCGCCCGCCCGGCGGCGCTGCCGTCGAGCTTCGTCGACTTGCCGTTCGATTCCATCTCGAGCTGCTGGAGATAGGAGGGCAGGAGGCGCAGGCGCTCGTCATAAGCGAAGATCGCGCGGGTCTGGCTGCCGCGGAAATTGGCGTAATAGCGGTCGGCGAAGGCGGCGAGAGCGGGGGCGTTTTCTTCGAGCGGCGCGAGGCGGAAATGGCGGTCCATCGCCGCCGCGCCTTCGAGCAGGGTCTCGAAAGCCTCCCAGCCGAGGGCGAGGGCGATCGGGAAGCCGATCGAGGACCAGAGCGAGTAGCGGCCGCCGACGCTCTCCGCGAATGGCAGGATCCGCGTTTCGTCCACTCCGAACTCGATCGCCTTGTCCGGCGCGGCGGTCAAGGCGACGATCCGGCCGTAGGGATCGGCGACTCCGCCCTGCTCCATCCACGCCAAAGCGGAGCGGGCGTTGAGAAGCGTCTCGAGGGTGGTGAACGTCTTCGAGGCCAGGACGAGGAGGGTGGAGTGCGGGTCGAAGCCGGCCACCGCTTCCTCGAGCGCCGCTCCGTCGACGTTGGAGACCACGGCGGTATCGTAGCGTCCCGAATCGCGGCCGAGCGCGTCGATGACGAAATCCGGTCCGAGCGCCGAGCCGCCGATCCCGATGTGGAGGATGTGGCGTATCGGGCCGAACGCCTCCGCCTCGATCGCATCGACC
>JBAWCC010000019.1:0-1757 GCA_049590095.1 Allosphingosinicella sp.
CGCGCCGGCGGCGCTGCGCGAGGCTCGCCCTGGGCGGAACAAAAAAAGAACTTTCAATGTAGGAAAAGCTCTGGGACAATCGCCGCCGTGGCGAATCGAGTCGGTCGGGGTGGGGCCCCGGCCGGCCTGGAAAGGAGACAAGGAAATGGCGCTGGGATGGAAGAGGGGCGGCTTCACGCCGGCGAAGAAGGCGGCCTGCCTCGAGGCTCTGGCGCGCGGAGCTTCGGTGGAGGAGGCGGCCCGGGAGGCGGGGATTTCGCCGACGACCTTCTACAGGCACGAAAAGAAGGATCCGGAATTCCAATCCTTGTGCCGGGCGGCGCGGGCCCGGTCCGGCGGGACGGCGAGCCTCGAGACCCTGGCCTGGGAGCGCGGGGTGACCGGAGTGGAGGAGGAGGTCGTCCAGGGCGGCAAGGTGGTCGGCAAAAGGCGCAAGCGCTCCGACGCCGTGTTCAAGATGCTGCTCGAGGGGGGCGATAGCGGGCCGCACGGGCCGCAGATCAAGGCGCTGAAGGCGCGGATCGAAAAGGAGCTTCGCCCGAAGATCGAGGCGGAGGTGCGGGCCGAGCTCAGGCAGAAGAACCGGATCGACGGTCCGGCGCTTCGAAAGGAGTTCGACCGGCTGCTTTCCGACTTCAACCGGCGGATGGGAGGCGACGGATGACCATCGAAAGCCGGTTGACGGAATCGGACTGGGCCGAGTTCCGGCGCGCGCGGATCGCGGACCATGTCGCGCTCGGGCTTCCGAGGGAAGCCGCGGCGGCGGCGGCGGAGCGGGCGGAGGTCCGCACCCGGGCGAGGCTCGAATGGCTTCGGGGGCGGTTCGAGCGGATGACTCAGCTCTGGAATTTGCTCGGCCGCTACTGGGCCGACTTCGCCGACGCGCATCCCGAAATCGACCTCGAGGAGCCGGACGATCGCGACCTGCCCTTGCTGGTCGACCCGCCGGAGCAGGCCGAGCTGGAGGCGGTCGAGGCGGAGATCGCGGCGGCCCGGGACCGCGACGTCTGGCCGAGGCATTTGTATTTCGACGAGGTCTGACCGATCCCGTCGAAATGGTATTTCGATGGGGGGCCGGGAGGAGGGTCAGGCTTCAAAGGCTTCGAGGATCGGGCACGGCCCCTTGGTACCCGAGGCGCAGGCCTTGCTCAGCCGGGTCAGGGCCCCGCGCGCCGCTTCGAGCTCGGCGATCTTCGCCTCCAGCGCGGCGAGGCGTTCGGCGGCGAGGGCGCGGACCCGGGCGCGGTCGTTGCTCGAATCGAGGGCGAGGAGCTCCTTGATCTCGTCGAGGGTGAAGCCGGCCGCCTGGGCCCGGCGGATGAAGAGCAGCCGACGAAGGTCCGACGGTGCGTAGCGGCGGACCGAGCCTGCCCTGGGCGGCAGGCCAAGGAGGCCGCGGCGCTGATAATAGCGGATCGTCTCGACCCCGACCGAGCCGGCGGCGGCGAGCCTGGCGATGGTCATTTCAGGCATTGCGGGCGTCTTTCGGGAAAAGACGGGCCCTCCCCCGCCGCTCGGGCGGGAGAGGGGCCCGGCTCAATCGCGGCCGCAGGTCTTGCAGGCGCAGGGGTTGCAGCGGCAGCCGCCGCGGGCGGCTTCGGCTCTGGTCGTCATGGTCTTTCTCCAGTCCCGGCCGGGCGAGATGCGCCGGCCGCGAATCGCTCTCTAGCTGCCGTACCATGGTACGGAGTCAAGCGGGGGATTTCGAGGGCGGGGCGCGGGGCGGCCCGCGCCGTCGGACGGGTTCGGCCTTCGGG
>JBAWCC010000020.1:0-12106 GCA_049590095.1 Allosphingosinicella sp.
CCTTTCGGTAAAGCTGGTCGCGGCGAACAGTCATTCGCTGAAACCCTGGCTGTACAAATTCGCCGGTGCGTGGGGCAATCACGAGGGCTCGATGCTGCTCTGGGTGACGGTGCTCGCTCTCGCCGGCGCCGCGATCGCCCTGTTCGAGCGGCGGCTGCCCGAGCGGACCGCGATCGCGACCCTGGCCGCCCAGGCGGCGATCGGCCTCGGCTTCTACGCCTTCCTGCTCTTCTCCTCCAATCCCTTCGAGCGGATCGCGCCGGCGCCGATCGAGGGCAACGGCCTCAATCCCCTGCTCCAGGATCCCGGCCTCGCCTTCCATCCGCCGACCCTCTATTTCGGCTATGTCGGGATCTCGGTCGCTTTCTCCTTCGCCGTCGGCGCCCTCATCACCCGCGACGTCGGCCCAGCCTTCGCCCGGGCGATGCGGCCCTGGGTGCTCGGCGCCTGGATCTTCCTCACCCTCGGAATCACGGCCGGTTCCTATTGGGCCTATTACGAGCTCGGCTGGGGCGGCTGGTGGTTCTGGGATCCGGTCGAGAACGCCTCGCTCATGCCCTGGCTGGCGGCGACGGCCCTGCTCCATTCCGTCACCGTGCTCGCCACCCGCGACGGGCTTCGCGCCTGGACGGTGATGCTGGCGGTCGTCGCTTTCTCGATGTCGATGGTCGGCACGTTCCTGGTCCGCTCGGGGATCCTCACCAGCGTCCACAGCTTCGCCGTCGACCCCAAGCGCGGCGCCTTCATCCTCATTCTGCTCGCGCTCTACATCGGCGGCGCGCTCACCCTGTTCGGCCTTCGGGTCGGGACGGTGAAGGAGGGCTCCACCTTCGAGCCGGTAAGCCGGGAGGGCGCGCTGGTGCTCAACAACCTCCTGCTCTCCGCGATCCTCGGTATCGTCCTCGTCGGAACCCTCTATCCGCTGTTCGCCGAAGCGGCGACGGGCGAGAAGCTCTCCGTCGGCCCGCCTTATTTCAACACCGCCGCCGGCCCGCTCGCGCTCGTTCTGGTCGCGGCGATGGCGGCGGGGCCGCTGTTGCGCTGGCGCCGCGACCGGCTGCGCGAGGTGGCGAAGCGGATCGCACTGCCGATTCTGCTGACGGCGCTCGCCTTGCTGGCGCGGGCCCTGCTCGTTCCGGGCCTGGGCATCCTGCCTTTGCTCGGGCTGGTCCTGGCGCTGGGCGTCGGCGCAGCCAGCCTTGCGCCCCTGTGGAAACGCAACCTGCTTCGAACCCCGCTCTTCACCTGGGGAATGGTCGTCTCCCACTTTGGAATCGCCGTCGCCCTCGGCGGAATGGCGAGCGAGGCTGCCTTTACCAGGGAGACCCTTGTGGCGGCGCGAGTGGGCGACACCGTCGGAATCGGTCCCTACAACCTGCGCTTCGAGTCGGTGGATCCGCTCGCCGGACCCAATTGGACCGCGGTCGAGGCGAAGCTGGTCGTGAGAAGTGGCGCCGGCGACCCCTTCGTCCTTCGCCCGCAATCGCGGATGTTCAGCTCGCCGCCGACCGAAACCAACGAGGCCGCGATCGCCACGCGTCTCGGCGGCCAGCTCTATACCGTAATCGGCAAGCCCGACTCGCAAGGGCGCTGGCAGCTTCGCTTGTGGTGGAAGCCGTTCGTCACCCTGATCTGGCTTGGCGGGGCCCTCGTCGCTCTGGGCGGCCTTCTCGCCCTCGTCGGCCGGGTCCGCCGCGAGCGCCGCTCCGGCCGGCAGGAGGTCTGGACATGAAGCGGTTGTTCCTCTGGCTGCCGCTGGCGGTCTTCGCTGCGTTCCTGATCACCGTCGCGATCGGCCTGCGCAATCCGGCCGAGACCGAGATCCGGTCCCGGATGATCGGCAAGGCGATGCCAGATTTCGCGCTCGAGCCCGCCGTCGCGGGCCATCCGGCGCTGGCCGCGGCCGATCTGCGCGCCGGCAAGCCGCGCCTCGTCAACGTCTTCGCCAGCTGGTGCGTCCCCTGCAAGGCCGAGGCGCCCCAATTGATGGCGTTGAAGCGGGAAGGAGTGCCGATCGACGGGGTCGCCATCCGCGACAAGAGCAAGGACGTCGCCCGTTTCCTCGCCGAATGGGGCGACCCGTTCGAGCGGATCGGCGCCGATCCGGCCAGCCGTTTCCAGTTCGCTCTGGGCTCCTCGGGAGTCCCCGAGACTTTCGTCGTCGACGGCAAGGGCGTGATCCGCCACCAGCATATCGGCGACATCAGGCCGGAGAATGTTCCGGAGATACTGGCGGCGTATGAGGCGGCGAAATGAGATGGAGCGGGACTAGGGGCTCCCCGGCGAAGGCCGGGGCCCATTTGGACCGTCGTGCTGGCCCGCGGCCTTCGCCGGGGAGCATGATGGCGCTTGCCTTCCTCCTCACTTCCGCCCCGGCCTTCGCCCAGTCCGCGCTTCCGCCGGCGCCCTACGCTTATGCGCAGCTCGAGGACCCGCGCCAGGAGGCCCAGGCCAGGGCATTGATGGAGACGTTGCGCTGCCTCGTCTGCCAGGGGCAGTCGATCGCCGACAGCGATGCCGAAATGGCCGGAGACATGCGCTCTCTCGTGCGGGAGCGGATCGCGGCGGGCGAGAAGCCGGAGGCGATTCGAACCTGGCTGGTCGATCGCTACGGCGCCTGGGTGAGCTACAAGCCGCCGGTCGAGCCGGTCACCTGGCCGCTCTGGGCCGCGCCCGTCCTGCTGGTCGCGCTCGGCCTGTTCCTGGCTCGCGGGCGATTCCGCAGGAAGCCGCGCTGATGGGCCTGCTCCCTCTCCTCATCCTGGCCCTGGCGGCGTTCGCGGCGATCCGGCGCTTCGGCGGTCTCGATCGCGCCGGAAGCCAGCTCCTCGCCGCCGCTCTGCTCCTCGCCTGCGCCGGCTACGCCTGGCAGGGCAGCCCGGGCCGGTCCGGAAGCCCGCGCGCCGCCGCACAGAGGCAGCCGGCGCCGGAAACCGCTTTCGCCTTGCTCCGCAAGGACATGTTCGGCCGGTTCGACACCGCCGACCGGTGGCTGATGATCGCCGAGCGCTACCACGGCCGTGGGGACACGCGGCAGGCGGCGGGCGTGATCCGCTCCGCCATTCGCGCCCATCCGGTAAATGCCACCCTGTGGACCGGCTATGCCGATGCGCTCGTCCTCCACGGCGACGGAATGCTCAGCCCGGCGGCGGACCTCGCGTTTCGAAGGGCGGTTTCGCTCGCTCCGAAGCATCCGGGACCGCGAATCTTCCACGGCATCGCGCTCGCCCAGAACGGGCGGTTCGAGGAAGCGGAGCTGCGCTGGCGGCAGGCGCTGGCCCTCAGCCCCGCCGACGCGCCCTGGCGGGAGGGGCTGGAGCGGCAGATCGAGATGGTCGGGCAGGCGAGGGCGCAGCAACGCTGACCGGATGAGGCCTAGGCCGCCTCGAAAGGCAGCCCCAGCGCCTCCGCGACCGCCTGGTGGCGGATCTTGCCGTCGGAGACATTCAGTCCGTTAGCCAGATGCGAATCGGATTTCATTGCTGCTTCAGCTCCTTGGCCAGCAAGCTTCAGAACGAACGGCAGGGTGGCGTTGTTGAGCGCGAAGGCGGAGGTGCGGGCGACCGCGCCCGGCATGTTGGCGACGCAATAATGGATGACCCCGTCGATCTCGTAGACCGGATCGGCGTGGGTGGTGGCCCGCGAGGTCTCGAAGCAGCCGCCCTGGTCAATCGAGATGTCGACCAGCACCGACCCGCGCTTCATCGTCTTGAGCATGTCTCGGGTGACGAGCTTGGGCGCGGCTGCGCCCGGAACGAGCACGGCGCCGATCACCAGCTCGCACTTGGTCACGGCGTTGGCGATCGCCGCCCTCGAGGCGTAAGCGGTCTTGATCTGGCTTCCGAAGAACATGTCGAGCTCGGCGAGGCGGGCGTTGGAGATGTCGTAGATGGTGACGTCGGCGCGCATCCCGACGGCCATCTGCGCGGCGTTGACCCCGGAGACTCCGCCGCCGAGAATCGCGACCTTGGCCGGGGCCACTCCCGGAACGCCCCCGAGCAGGACTCCGCGGCCGCCCTGTTCCTTCTCGAGATAATGGGCTCCGACCTGGATCGACATCCGGCCGGCGACCTCGCTCATCGGCTTGAGGAGCGGCAGCGAGCGGTCGTTCGCGGTCACCGTCTCATAGGCGATGCAGGTCGCGCCCGACTTCATCAGGCCCTTCGCCTGCTCGGGATCGGGCGCGAGGTGGAGATAGGTGAACAGCAGATGCCTCGGCTCCAGCAGGGCGATTTCCTGGGCCTGGGGCTCCTTCACCTTCACGATCATGTCGGCGCCCGCGAAGGTCGAGGCGGCGTCGGGGGCGATGCTCGCGCCGGCGTCGATATAATCCTGGTCGTCGAAATCGATTCCGAGCCCGGCGCTGGTCTCGACGAGCACCTCATGGCCGGCATTGACCAGCTCGGCGACCGAGGCGGGGGTCAACCCGACCCGATATTCGTGATTCTTGATTTCCTTGGGGACGCCGACGCGCATATCCGACTCCTGATGATATTGTCGGCGGGCCTATAGCGGCGCGAATCCGCTTTGTCGCCGTTGCCGAAGCGCCCGCCGCCATGCTAGACGCCGCAGCCTTTCCCCAATGACCGACGCTCCTTCCGCCTCCGATTTCAACGCGGCCCCACCGCCCGCGCCCGTCGAGCGTGGGCGCTCGCAGGCGCGGCTCGCTTTGGGCGCGATCGGGGTCGTCTTCGGCGACATCGGCACCAGCCCGATCTACGCCTTCCGCGAGGCGTTCACCGGGCACCACCCGCTCGAGGTCAACTCGCTCAACGTCTTCGGCGTGCTCAGCCTGATCTTCTGGGCGATGGTGATCGTCGTCACCCTCAAATATGTCGTCATCCTGATCCGGGCCGACAACAAGGGGGAGGGGGGCAGCCTCGCACTGCTGGCGCTCATTTCGCGAATGAGCGGGGGCAAGGCGCGCTGGAGCGGCGGAATCGTCCTGCTCGGAGTCCTGGCCTGCGCCCTGTTCTATGGCGATTCGATGGTGACTCCGGCCATTTCGGTGCTCGCCTCGGTCGAGGGGCTCGCCGTCGTCGATCCGCGCCTGGGGCCACTGGTCCTGCCGCTCTCCTGCGGGATCATCGTCGGCCTGTTCGTCGGCCGCAAGGGAGGCACGGCGCGGCTCGGCCGCTGGTTCGGGCCGATCATCTCGGTCTACCTCCTGACCATCGGCCTGCTCGGAGCGCTCGCCCTGGCGCGGCATCCGGAAGTCGCACTGGCCGTCGACCCGAGGCACGCCTTCCGCTTCTTCGCCGACCATCCCTGGCTGGCCTTTCTGGCTCTGGGCTCGGTCGTTCTGGCGGTGACCGGGGCGGAGGCCCTCTACGCGGAAATGGGCCGCTTCGGGCGCCGCCCGATCCGCTACGGCTGGTTCTTCTTCGTCCTGCCCGCGTTGATGCTCAACTATCTGGGGCAGGGGGCCCTCATCCTCGCGGACCCGGCGGCCACGGCCAGCCCCTTCTTCAGTCTCGCGCCGAGCGGCTTCGAGCTTCCGCTGGTGCTTCTCACCATCCTCGCCGCGACCATAGCCACCCAGGCCGTGGTCACCGGCGCCTTCTCGGTGACCCAGCAGGCGATCCAGCTCGGCTTCATGCCGCGCCTGAGGATCGTCCACACCACGGAGAATCGCGAAATCTACATCCCGGTCGTCAACTGGACCCTGATGGTGGCGGCGCTTCTTCTCGTCCTCACCTTCCGCGGCTCATCCGAGCTCGCTTCGGCCTACGGAGTCGCGGTCACCGGCGCGATGCTGATCGACACCTTCCTGCTCGCCGCCTTGATCTCGTCGCTCTGGACCTGGAAGCCGTCCCGCCGGGTGCCTCTGCTCGTCCTGTTCCTCGCCGTCGATCTCGCCTTCTTCGGGGCCACTTTGACCAAGGTGCCCGACGGCGGCTGGTTCCCGCTCCTGGTCGGAATGGTCGCCTTCATCCTGCTCACCACCTGGGCGAAGGGGCGGCAATTGATGCGCGCCAACCTCGCCGATTCGGCGATGCCGACCGAGATTTTCATCAAGTCCGCCGCGAGCAGCGTCGTTCGGGTCGCCGGAACGGCGGTCTTCCTGACCACGTCGGCGCAGGGCGTCCCGCCCTCCCTGCTCCACAATCTCAAGCATAATCGCTGCCTTCACGAGCGGGTGATGCTGCTTACCGTCGTCATCGAGGACATGCCCTATGTCGAGGAGCACCGGCGCTGCGACCTCACGGATCTCGGCGAGGGCTTCTTCCGGCTGATCCTTCGCTTCGGCTTCATGGAGGACAGCGACCTCCCCGAGGCGCTCGCGACCGTGAGCTGCGGGCGCGACATCAAGATGATGGAGACGAGCTTCTTCCTCTCCCGCCAGACCCTGATCGCGGCGCGCAGGCGGGGGATGCCGTTCTGGCGCGAGCATCTGTTCGGATGGATGCTTCGCAACGCCGAGAGCGCCATGGAATTCTTCAAGCTCCCGCCCAACCGGGTGGTCGAGCTTGGAAGCCAGGTGGAAATCTGAGCGGCTCCGTGCCCCTCATCGTCACCGCCTTGTTCGGCGACGGCGACAATGGATGGCTGCAGCAATTGCGGCGGGTCCATTATCCGCCCGAGCGCAACCGGGTGTCCGCGCATCTGACCCTGTTCCACCATCTGCCGCCCGGCGCCCGGGACGAGCTCGTCCGGCGGCTGGCGGATTATGCGGCGACTCCGGCTCCGGTCGCGGCGATCGCGGGCATCATGGATCTCGGAGCAGGGACCGCGCTGCGCGTCGAGAGCGAAGGGCTGGAAGACATTCGCTACGACCTCGCCCTCGCCATGCGCGGCCTGCTGACTCCGCAGGACATGGCGCCCTGGCGGCCTCACGTCACGATCCAGAACAAGGTGGAGCCGAAGGAGGCCAAGGCGCTTCAGTCACGCCTTCGCGCCGGGTTCGAGCGGCGGCCGCTGGCGATCAGGGGCCTGGCGCTGTGGCGCTATCTGGACGGCCCCTGGGAGCCGGTGAAGAGCTGGACCTTCAGGGGGTAGCGCCCCCTCCCTGGAAGGGAGGGGTCAGGGGTGGGTAGGCGAGCGAAGCGAGACTTCTTGGAGGCTCGGAGTTTCGGCCGCCTGCGGCGAACCCACCCCCGCCCCTCCCTTCCTGGGAGGGGAGGAAGGTCAGTCCAGCTGGCCCACGCCGTCGCAGCTGAAATCGAACGCCGCCAAGCCAGCCTCGAGATGCGAGGCGAGCAGGGGCATGTCCATCAGCTCGTCTATCCGGCTCTCCGAATCCTCGTCATTGGCTTCGGCGCAGGCGTCGTCCCACTCGGTCACGTCGTAGGTGCCGCGCCCGACCCAGGCGAGCGCCAGGGTTTCGGCGAGCTGGTCGTCGGCGAGATCGTCGAGGATGGCCCGAAGCTCCTCCTCGACTCCGCTGTTGAGCTCGTCCTCGAGGACCGAAAGCGCCTCGCCGCCCTCGTCGTCGAAATCGTCGACATTCTCGGGATCCTCGTCCGGGTCCTGGGCGGGGACCTGCGCCTCGTTCTCCTTGGCGCGGATGATGATCCTGCACAGGGTTTCAAGAGGGGTCAGCAATTCCATGTTCTTCTCTCCAGTCGGCCCGCAAACGACAGGAGGGGCAAGCGGGTTCCAGAGCCGAAACGCCGGCAGGCAGGGTTGAAAAGGCCGGTGCCCCGCTCCAGTTGACCGGCTGCGCGCCCCTTCCTATAGCGCGCACGCCCGGCCGCGGCCGGAGCCCGATGGGGCGGAGTAGCTCAGCTGGTTAGAGCAGCGGAATCATAATCCGCGTGTCGGGGGTTCAAGTCCCTCCTCCGCTACCATATTCCAAATTCCGGATATTCTCGTCGCGGCGCCCTCGCGCGATTTTGCGGCCGGCGAGCCCGATGCCGCCATTATGGACCAAACCCTCGATACGCACGAATCCGAAGGACGTCTCCATGCCGTTAGGTCATGGGTCCCGGCCGGCTCGGAATGACGAGACTGGGTTGTCGGATCGGGACGATTCCGGGCATCATGAATTGCTTAACGGAAAAAATGCAGGAGACAGATTGAAATCGGCTATGCAATGAACCGATTCGGATTAATTTCGTGGTAGGCCGTCGTATTGCGAGGGTCAGTCGATGGGGGATCGTCAGTTTCCATGGGTTTCGGCGCTAGGCTTGCGGAGGAGAGGAAGCGGCTCGGCCTGAAGCAGGCCGAATTCGCATCGCTTGTTGGAACCGACGTTCCCAAGCAGAGCCTCTATGAAAACGATCGGCGGGAATTGCGCGCCGATTATCTGTCGCGCCTCGCCGCGGCGAAGGTGGACGTGGTCTACGTCCTCACCGCCAAGCGGAGCGAGGGCGCCTGGCTCGGCGAGGAGGCCAGCCAGCTCCTCTCGGCCTATCTCGCCTTGCCCGACGATTTGCAGGAAGCGGTGCTCCAGTTCGTCGGCCAGCTCCACCGGCATTGCGCTTCGGCAGGCCGAACCGTCCATTCCGGCCGCCAGGACTATCGGGCGGAGGAGCCGGACTAGGAGTCGCGCGTTCGCGGCTCATGGTCGAACCCGTTTCGCGAATCGGCACCGCCGGCTGGACGATCCCCGCCGCCGTGTCCGATTCCTTTCCCCACGAGGGGAGCAGCCTCGGGCGCTATTCGGCCCGCTTCGATTGCGCCGAGATCAATTCCTCCTTCCACCGCTCGCATCGCGCCGCGGCAACGGGGGATGCGCTCAAGCTGACGTCGTTACTTCCCTCTCCCTGTCGGGGAGAGGGAAACGCAGCGAAGCGGCGAGGGTGAGGGCCTGACCTCGTCTGCCACCGCCTTCACCCCGGCGCTTCGCGCCTGTCCCTCTCCCCTGGACGGAGAGGAATTCAAGCAACCTCGCTCGCGGCGGGGATGACTCCGCGGCGGATCTGGTCGAGCTCGATCGATTCGAACAGGGCCTTGAAATTGCCCTCGCCGAAGCCCTCATTGCCCTTGCGCTGGATGATCTCGAAGAAGATCGGGCCGATCATGTTCTCGGTGAAGATCTGGAGCAGCAGGCCTTCGCCCGTCTCCGGCGAGCCGTCGATCAGGATCCGGCGCTTGCGCATCTCGGCGATCGAGTGGCCGTGGCCGGGGACCCTTTTGTCGATCATGTCGTAATAGGTGTCGGGGCTGTCCTGGAACCGGATTCCGTTGGCTCGAAGCTGGTCGACGGTGGCGAAGATGTCGTCCGTGGCAAGGGCGAGGTGCTGGATTCCCTCGCCTCTATACTCCCTCAGGAACTCCTCGATCTGGCTGTGTTCGTCCTGGCTCTCGTTGAGCGGGATCCGGATCTTGTCGTCGGGCGCGGTCATCGCCTTCGAGAGGAGGGCGGTCTGCTGGCCCTCGATGTCGAAATAGCGGATCTGGCGGAAGTTGAAGATGGTTTCGTAATATTGCGCCCAATGGTCCATCCGGCCGCGATGGACATTGTGGGTGAGGTGATCGAGCGTGTGCAGGCCCGATTCGGCCGTCGCCTCCACCCCCTCGGCGGGCGTGAAGTCGCGGTCGTAGATGGTCTGCGCGCCGTAGCGGTCGACGAGGTAGAGGTAGGAGCCGCCGATGCCCTCGATCGCGGGCAGGCCGTATTCGCCTTCGACCCGGGTCGCTCCGCGATCGACGGCGAGCGCCAGCGCCCGCTCCGAATCGGCGACCCGGAAGGCCATGGCGCTGGCCGAGGGGCCGTGGGCGCCCCGGAAATCCTCGGCATGTCCCGAGGCCTCCATGTTGAGCAGGAAGTTGATGTCGCCCTGGGCGTAATGGCGAACCTTCTTCGCCTTGTGGTCGCTTCGATGCGCGAAGCCGAGGCGGCGGAAGAGGTCGCCCAGCGCCTCGGGATCGGGGCTGGTGAACTCGACGAACTCGAAGCCGTCGAGGCCGAGCGGATTGTCGTGGGGCATTTCTAGACCTCCTGAGGCTTGCGGCTCTCTATCAAGCCCCCCGCCGGGCGGCAAATGCGCCTTGCGCCGGTCCCCCGCCGGCCATATCTCGCGAGCCATGCCAGCGACCCACTCCACCCGAATGCTCATCCTCGGCTCAGGCCCGGCCGGGCTCTCCGCAGCGATCTACGGCGCCCGCGCCGGCCTCGCGCCGATCGTCGTCCAGGGCATCCAGCCCGGCGGCCAGCTCACCACCACCACCGACGTCGAGAATTATCCCGGCTTCCGCGACGTCATCCAGGGCCCCTGGCTGATGGAGGAGATGCAAGCCCAGGCCGAGCATGTCGGGGCGCAGATGATGTGGGACCATATCGTCGAGGTCGACCTCACCCGCCGCCCGTTCCGGCTCGTCGGCGACGGCGGCACCGTCTATACCGGCGACGTCCTTGTCATCGCCACCGGCGCCCAGGCCAAATGGCTTAACCTTCCGAGCGAGGAGCATCTGAAGGGAAAGGGAGTTTCCGCTTGCGCGACCTGCGACGGCTTCTTCTATCGCGGCCGCAAGGTCGCCGTGATCGGCGGCGGCAACACCGCCGTCGAGGAAGCGCTCTACATGACCAACCACAGCCACGACGTCACTTTGATTCACCGCCGCGACAGCCTGCGCGCAGAGAAAATTCTTCAGGACCGGCTGTTCGCCAACCCGAAGATCAAGGTGCTTTGGGACAAGGCGGTCGACCGCTTCGTCGCCGGCGGCGAGCCGGAGGGGCTGGTCGGGCTTGAGCTTCGCGACACGAAGACCGGCGAGACGTCACGGATCGACGTCGAGGGCGGCTTCGTCGCCATCGGCCATTCGCCAGCCACCGAATTGTTCAAGGGCAAGCTGACTCTCGACAAGGACGGCTATATCGAGGTCGAGCCGGGCAGCACCCGAACCAGCGTCGAAGGCGTCTTCGCCTGCGGCGACGTCATGGACAAGATCTACCGCCAGGCGGTGACGGCGGCTGGGACGGGGTGCATGGCGGCCCTGGACTCGGAGAAGTTCCTGGCGGAGGCGGAATTCGAGACGGCGGCGGCGGGCGTACACGAAGTCGCCTGAACCTCGTCGCCCCAGCGAAGGCTGGGACCCCAGGGGGTGAAAAACGCCGGCACCCTTCACCCGCTGGGATGCCAGCCTTCGCTGGCATGACGATCAGAGACGCTCCAGGGCCTCCCGCACCGCGTTCAGCAACGCCTTCTCATCGCCCGGCCTGGAGAAAGTGTGCGAATCGCTGTCGATCCGCATCGGCGCCGGATTGGTCCGGCGGAGACTCTTGAAGGCGGGGGAGGCCCACTCCGCCTGGGCGGCGATCGCCGTTCCGTCGCCGGTCGCCAGGATGAGCTGGGCGGGGACCCGCGCCTTGCCGAGCGCCTCGGCGATCTCGCCGGCAAGGCTCGACGGCCGGCTCGAGACGATCCTGCCAAGTCCTTTCAGGACTTTCCGGTAAGATATTGCTCCCGAAAGCAAACGCTTCCAGCCGTCGAGGCTCAGCAACTGGTCCTTGTAGCGCGACTTGATCGCCGCCGCGGCCGGCTCTCCGGCCACGGCCTCGACGAACCAGGGATTGACGAGGATGTAGCCGTCGAGCCCGGCGCCGCCGCCGTGGAGAGCCAGGGTGGAGGCGCCGTCGCACAGGCCGAAGCCGATCAGCCGTTTCAGCTGCGGCTGCTCGCGGCGGAAGGCGGCGGCGGCCGCGGCGAGGTCGGGCCCGCTGTCCTTGAAGTCCGGATCCTCGCCCTCGCTGTCGCCGACCCCGCGCCGGTCGTAGCGGAAGCAGGGCCATCCCGCTTGGGCCAGCGCCAGAGCCAGCCGCTCGTACATGCGGTGCGATCCGATCCGGGTCTGGGTGCCTCCGGTGACGAAGAGGAGGCCGGTGGTCCCGCCCCCGGAATCGAGGCTTGCGCCCAGCGCGAGGCCTTCGCAGTCGAAGCTCAGCAGACGCCGCACGAGCGCACCCATTGCGAGATGTCCAGGGCCATTGCCTCGGCGAGCTCAGACGAATTCTGAGGTTCGGCCCGGCGCCAGAGCGGAGGTCCCTCCAGCTTCCGATCGGCTTCGGCCCGGTCGGTGACGAGACGGAGGGTGCGCACCTCCCGGCCGGCCCCCGGCTCCGCCGCGGCGAGGGAGGTAAGCAGGGCCTCCGACGGCGCATAGCCGCCGCCGCCCTCGGTCATCAGCCCGGCGCGGGCCAGGTCGCGGGCCAGCGAGGCGC
>JBAWCC010000021.1:0-17751 GCA_049590095.1 Allosphingosinicella sp.
ACCCCGGCCTTCGCCGGGGAACATGAAATCTCCGCTCCCGTTGAGCCCATCATGATCCTCCTCATCCTCCTCCAGGCCGCAGCCGCCCAGGCGCCCGACATCGAGCTCAACCTCAACCTGCGCGCCCAATCCGTGCGGATCGAGCGGAAGGGCGAGGCCCGCCTCGAAGTGCGCGGGCAAGGCGCCGGCAACCGGGTGGACGTCAGGGTCGAGCCCAGGGCCGAAGGGCGCACGGAGCTTCGCGACGTCGCCGTCGACGTCCATGCCGAGGCTTCGGTGCAGGAAGGCGTCGAAATAGATGCCGAGGCCGAAACCGGGACGCCGCAGTAACGTTTCGCTCCCATCAACAGGGAGTATCCAATGCGTCTTTATCCGTTGCTCGCGGCGGCCGCCGCGCTTGCCGTCACCGCTTCGCCCGCCGCCGCCCAGGACCGGCAGGACCGCCGCAACGCCCCCTCTCGCGGCACCCCGTCGACGGCCCTCGCCCAGCAGGTGTCGCAGGGCCACGACCAGCCCGACGTCCTCCTCGACATCCCCAATCTCTCGGTCGACGAGATCAACCTCGAGGTGAACAACCTCCAGGTCCATATCGCGCTCGACGCGCGGCTCGCCAATTTGCTCAAGCTGACGGCGGGGGCCGACGCCAGCATCGACCAGGTCAAGATCGGAATCAAAGGCGTACAGGCCACGGCGACCCTGGTCGTCCGGCTGGACAATGTCCGGGCGATCATCGAGCGCACCTTGCAGACCCTCGACAACAACCCGCAGCTCGTCACCCAATTGCTCTCGACGGTCGACAATACGGTCGACACGGTCGGTGGAGTCGCGAACAACACGGTCGGCACCGTGGGCGGGATCGCCGGCAACGCCCTCAGGAACGGGCAATTGCTCGACCTCGCCGGTTCGGGGCTCACCGCCGTATCGCAGACCGTGAATTCGACCGGCCAGACGGTACGCACCGTGCGCGACCGGGCCGGGCAGCTGCTCGAGGTCGTGACCGACAGCGCCGGCCGGATCGTCAGCTCGAGGCGGGCGCCGCGATAGGGCGCTCTCGTCATTCCCGCGAAAACGGGAATCCAGGCTGAGTTGGAGGCGATCTCCAGGGCTGGTATGGATTCCCGCATTCGCGGGAATGACGGGGGTAGGAATGGCGACATCGAGCGACAAGGCGCGGGCCTTCGCCTCGCTTCACCGGCCGGGCGATCCGGTCGTCCTCTACAATGTCTGGGATGCAGGCAGCGCTCGGGCGGTGGCGGAAGCCGGCGCCAAAGCGGTCGCGACCGGAAGCGCTTCGGTCGCGGCGGCGCACGGCTTCGAAGATGCCGAAGCTCTGCCGCTCGAGCTCGCTTTGGCCAATGCCGCGCGGGTGGCGGCGGCGGTCGCCCTTCCGGTCACGATCGATTTCGAAGGGGCCTATGGAGTCGAGCCGGAGGTCGCGGCCGGGCACATCAGGCGTCTCGCGGATACCGGGGCAGTCGGCTGCAATTTCGAGGATCAGGTCATCGGCGGCGAGGGCTTGCACCCGATGGAGATGCAGGCCGCCCGAATCCGGGCCGCCCGGGCGGCGGTGGGGCCGGATTTCTTCATCAATGCGCGCACCGACCTCTTCCTCAAGACCAGGGCTTCAACGCACGAGCCGGCGGCGATCGAAGAGGCGATCCTCCGGGCCCGGGCTTATGCGCAGGCCGGTGCAAGCGGCTTTTTCGTTCCGGGCCTCGTCGATCTCGACCAGCTTGGCCGGATCTGCGCGGCCTCGCCGCTGCCGGTCAATTTCATGGCATTTCCCGGCGCTCCGGAAGCCGCGGCGGTCGCAGGGACCGGAGTGGCCCGGATCAGCCACGGCCCCTTTCCCTACAAGCTGGCCATGAAGGCCCTGAAAGACTCGGCGGAGGCGATCTATGGCTAAGGTAACCGGATTGGGCGGTGTCTTCTACAAGGTGGAGGATCCGGAGGCGACGGCGCGCTGGTACAAGGAGACTCTCGGAGTGGGCGGCGAATGGGGGGCGATGTTCCCGTTCGCCGGCGATCCGGGCGGTTATGCCCTGCTCTCCCCCTTCAAATCGTCCAGCGACTATTTCGCGCCGAGCGAGGCCGCGTTCATGATCAACCTGAGGGTCGACGATCTGGACGGGACGGTCGCGGAGCTGGAGTCGAAAGGGATCGAGATCCTCGGCCGCCAGGACGAGGAATATGGCAAGTTCGCCTGGATCGTCGATTGCGACGGAATCAAGGTGGAGCTGTGGCAACAGGTGGGAGAGGCGCCGGAATAACGAAATCCTTCCCATCGCAGATGGGGAGGGGGACCACACGAAGTGTGGTGGAGGGGTAGAAGGCTCGGATGTAAGAGGTTCGCACATGAGCCGCTTAGGTCAGCGCCAGTTACCCCTCCACCATGCTTCGCATGGTCCCCCTCCCCCCGCTTCGCGCGGGGAGGATTTCAGGCCTTTCGCCGCGTAAACATCCCACCCTGGCCTCCGCCCGACTTGAGCACGTTCCTGCGGAACAGCTTCGCGCCGAGCATCACCGTCAGCCACACCCACAGAGCCTGCCAGGCCAGCGCCAGCAGGTGCGGCCAGAGTTCCGGAGTCTGCGCCGCTCTCGCCACCATGGTCAGCGGCGAGCTGAACGGAAAGATGGCGGCGCCGAGGCCGAGCGGGCTGTTGAAGGCGCCGACGGCGAAGGAGGCGAGGAGGAAGATCAGCATCTGCCCGACCGTGACCGGCATCGACAGGGTCTGGACCTCGCGCACCGAATTGGCCTGGCTTCCGATGCCGAGGAACAGCGCTCCGAGGAGGAGATAATTGGCGCTGTAATAAAGGAGGACGAGGAGGATGAAGAGCGGCCAGCCGACGGCCGGCTCGGGCAAGGCCGGCGCCTGGCCGGGCCATAGCGCCAGAGCGACGAGGGCGCCGCTCACCCAGACCGCGATCCCGACCAGCGAGATTGCGAGCATCGACACCAATTTGCCGAGGAAGATCGCGTCGATCGGAAGCGCGGCGGCGAGGACCTCGATGATCTTGTTCGATTTTTCCTCGAGCAGGTTGGAGAGCAGCATTCCCGCCAGGAGCACGGTGAGCATGAAAAGGAGCAATTGACCGCCTCGGGCGGTGATCGCCCGGGTCGCCGCGAGCGCGCCTTCCGACCGATCGGTCTCGACCACGGCGACCGCGGCGGGCGGGCCGGCCCGGCCGGCCTCGGCGAGCGAGCGCTGCTGGCGCGCCTGATCGACGATCAGCGACATCTGCTTCCGGGTGGAGTCCTCGCCGGTAACCGCGCCGGTGAGAACCGGCCGGTCGAGCGGGCCGGTGAGCACGGCGAGGATCCTTTTGTCCGGATTGCTCAGCAGAGTCCGCACCTGGAGCGCCGGGTCGCCGCCGGGAGGCTCGCGGACGAGCGTCGGCAGCTGCCGGGTTCCGAAGCCGGGATTGAGCCGCTCGCGGGCCGCTTCGAGCGCGCCGAAATCCGCTTCGCTCGCCACCACGGCCACGGTGGCGTGGACGTCCTGGCGCGCCATCCGACCGCTCATGCTTCCGAACAGGAAGGAAAGGCCGATGACGAGCAAAGGCCCGAGCAGGAAGAAGAGGAAGGTGCGCGACCAGACGGTGGCGACGAAGTCGCGCCGGGCGATGACGTAAGCGGATTGGAAGAAGCCCATCATCGCGCTTCTCCTTCGGCGGCGCTGTCGGCCAGCTCGCGCGCCGCCTGCTCCCCGGCGATCGCGACGAAGGCGTCGTGGAGGCCGGGCCGCTCGATCGACAGATCCTCGATTCCGGCGCCGGCGTCGAGCAGCGCCTTGAGCAAAGGCTCGATCCCGACCTGGGGAAGCTCGAACGACCAGAGGCCGTCCTCGTGATGAGCGTCCGAAGGAAGGGCGCCGCGCCAGGGCCCCTCGGCGACCCGGGTTCGAAGCCGGACCTGCGGCCGGAGCCGGTCGCGGGCCTCGGCGACGCTTCCTTCGAACCGGACCTTGCCGCCGGCGATGATCGCGATCCGCTCGCACAGGCGCTCGGCATGGGCGATGACGTGGGTCGAGAAGATGATCGTCGCACCGCCTGCCGCTTCCTCGCGGATGAGATGCTCGAGCCGGCCCTGGTTGATCGCGTCGAGGCCGGAAAAGGGCTCGTCCAGAACGATCAGCTTCGGACGATGGACGATGGTTCCGAACAGTTGAACGGTCTGGGCCATGCCCTTCGAGAGGCTTCGGATCGGCTTGTCGACATAATCGGCGAGTCCGTTCGCCTTCAGGAGCTCGGCGGCCCGGTCCCTGCCCGTGGCGAGGGGGAGACCGCGAAGCGCGCCCATGAAGGCGACCGCCTCGCGCGCCGTCATCGCCGGATAGAGGCCGCGCTCCTCGGGCAGATAGCCGACCCGGCTCGCCGCTTCGAGCGGCCGGGCCCGGCCGAGAAGCAGGCGCTCGCCGCGGTCGGGATCGATGATCCCGAGAAGCATCCGCAAGGTCGTCGTCTTGCCGGCGCCGTTGGGGCCGAGAATCCCGTAGATGCTGCCTTCAGGAACGGCGAGATCGATTCCGTCGACGGCGGTCTTGCCGTCGAAAGCCTTGAACAGTTGTTTCGCCTCAATCGCCAAGCCACTCGTCACGCGTGCCCCCTTTGCGCGCCTGTGGTAGCGAGCGAGGATGAGCGAAGGCAAGCCGAAGCTGGCCGATCTTCGGATCGGGCTGGAGGAGAAAGCGCGGGAGCTCGGCTTCTGCGCGATCGGCTTCGCGCGCGCCGACGCGGCGCCGAGGAGCGGGGAGCGGCTTCGCCAATGGCTCGCGGACGGCGCCCATGGCGACATGATCTGGATGGAGGAGACGGCGGAGCGGCGGGCCTCTCCGGCGGGCCTGTGGCCGGGGGTTCGCTCGATCGTCTCGCTCGGAATGAGCTATGCGCCCGCCGTCGATCCGCTGGCGCTGGCGGAGCGGCCCGAGGTGGGGCGGATCTCGGTCTATGCCCAGGGCGCGGACTATCACGATCTGGTCAAAAAGGCGCTGAAGGCGCTCGCCCGCTGGCTGGTCGCGGAGGCGGGGTGCGAACTGAAGGTGTTCGTCGACACCGCGCCGGTGATGGAGAAGCCGCTGGCGGAGGCCGCGGGGCTGGGCTGGCAGGGCAAGCACACCAACCTCGTCAGCCGACGCGACGGAAGCTGGCTGTTCCTCGGAGCGATCTACACGACGCTGGTGCTGGAGGAGACGCCGGCGCCTCACCCCGTCCATTGCGGAAGCTGCTCCGCCTGCCTGGACGCCTGCCCGACCAACGCCTTTCCGGCACCCTTCCGGCTCGATGCGCGCCGCTGCATCTCCTACCTCACGATCGAGCATAAGGGGCCGATCCCGGAGGAGTTCCGGGCGGCGATCGGCAACCGGATCTACGGTTGCGACGATTGCCTCGCGGTCTGCCCCTGGAACCGTTTCGCGGATGCCGCGCGGGCGAACAAGGCGTTCCTGCCGAGGGCGGAGCTGGCAGCGCCGAGGCTGGCCGACCTGCTGGCGCTGGACGAAGCCGCATTTCGAAAGGTGTTCGCGGGATCGCCGATCAAGCGGATCGGTCGGGGGCGGATGGTGAGGAACGCGGCGATCGCGGCGGGCAATAGCGGGCTGAAGGAGCTTGCGCCGGCGCTGGAGCGGCTGATTGGGGATGAGGATCCGGTGGTGGCCGAGGCGGCGAAATGGGGGTTGCAGCGCTTGCTTGCCTCCCCATCGCCAGATGGGGAGGGGGACCACACGAAGTGTGGTGGAGGGGTAGAGGGCCAGCCGTTCAGCGGTTCGCTCGCCTGAACCTCGGATTCCTCGCCAATTACCCCTCCACCATGCTTCGCATGGTCCCCCTCCCCATCCTTGCGGATGGGGAGGCAAATCACCGCCTCGTCAAAGCCGCCACGCAGCTCGCCCGGTCCAGATCCCGACCGTCGCGCAGCCTTGCGTCGATATGGGTGACGATCGGCTCGCCGCCGCCCTTGGGCGGGTAGAGATAGGCGTCGAGGACGCAGGCGGCGCCGCCGAACTGGAGCTTTCGGGCCGGCCCTTCGCGGACGTCGAGGACGGGCTTGCCGAACTGGGCCTCGAGCATCCGGGCGGTCCGGCCGAGGACGTTCTCGAGGCCGGTCGAATTATAGGGGACCACCCGCTGCGGCGGTGCCCGGTCCACGGCGGGCGCGGGCCGGTCCGTCCCGGCGGCGCACCCGCCCAGGACCAGGAGAGCCCCAAGCCACAAATTTCCCTGTCTCGCCACCGCGCCCTCCCCTGCCTTTCGCGGCGGCAGAGTGGAGCAGCGCCGCCGCGAGGGCCACGCGGCGACCGGCCCTCCCGGCCTGCCTTTGCCTCGCCTCGGCGCAATTGACGCGTGGCGCGGGCCCCGGCTAGGGCGCCCGCTCCTTCCCCCAGCGTAAAGTGAAGCCCGTGACCGACAAGAGCCTCGACGTCCTTTGCATCGGCAACGCCATCGTTGACGTGATCGCCGCCGCCGACGACGATTTCCTGAAGCAGGAGGGCCTGGACAAGGGCTCGATGCGCCTGATCGACGCCGAGGAGGCGACCCGGCTCTACGGGCGGATGGGCCCCGGCCGGGAGATAAGCGGAGGCTCGGCGGGGAATACCGCGGCGGGCGTCGCGATGCTCGGCGGGCGCGCCGGCTTCGTCGGCCAGGTCGCGGACGACCAATTGGGCGAGGTCTACCGCCATGACGTCAGCTCGATCGGGGTCGAGTTCACTACTCCGGCGCGGCCGCAGTCCGAGGCTCCGACGGCGCGCTCGCTCGTCCTGGTCACGCCCGACGCGCAGCGGACGATGAACACCTTCCTCGGCGCCGCCCAGAATCTGAGCAGCGAGGCGCTCGACGAGGCGCAGCTGAGAAGCGCGAAGATCCTCTATCTCGAAGGCTATCTGTGGGACCCGGAAGTGCCCCGGGCGGCGATGGAGCGGGCGATCGAGATCACCCGGGCGGCCGGAGGCGACGTCGCCTTCACCCTCTCCGACAGCTTCTGCGTCGATCGCCACCGCGACAGTTTCAACGCACTGATCGACAGCGGCCGGCTCGACATCCTGTTCGCCAACGAGGCGGAGATCGTGTCGCTGACCGGCGAGTCGGATTTCGACTCGGCGGTGACGGCCGCCGCGGAGCGGGTGAAATTGCTCGTCGTCACCCGAAGCGAGAAAGGCGCCGTCGCCGTCGAGGGCGGCGAGCAATGCGAGGGGCCCGCCGAGCCGGTCGACCAAATAGTCGACACCACCGGCGCGGGCGACCTGTTCGCGGCCGGCTTCCTGACGGGCCGGGCGCAGGGTCGATCCAATCTCGAGAGCCTCCGGATGGGGGCGATCGCCGCGGCGGAGGTCATCTCCCATTACGGCGCCAGGCCGGAAGCGGATCTGAAGGCGCTGGTCGCGAAGCGGCTGGGCTGAAAAAGAAAGGGGGGCCTGAAGCCCCCCTTTCCGTCTTGCATTCCGAAGCGCCTCAGACCGGCGGCCGGCGCGGCGGGTCCTGCGGATCGCGCTCGTCGACGCCCGGGATCGGCGGCTCGATGTCGTGAATCTCCGGTTCGTGCACCTCGACGATGCCTCGGCCGAGATGGCTCATCCGGTAGGAATAGCCGAAGTAGATGACGACACCGATCGCGGTCCAGACCGGAAGCACCAGCATCGCCTCGATCGGCAGGTTGAAGAACAGGAACAGGCACCCCCCGATGGTCAGCGGCGCGACCAGCCAAAGCGCCGGCACCCGGAATGCCCGCTTGCGGCCGGGATCGCGGCGACGAAGCAGCCACACCGCCACCGCCACCATCAAAAAGGCGTAGAGCGTACCGGCATTGGCGATGTCGGCGAGCTGGCCGACCGGGAAGAAGGCGGCGGCAATCGCAACGATCACGCCCGTGATCAGGGTCACCACGTGCGGAGTCTTCCAGCGCGGGTGCACTCTCGAAAGCACTTCCGGCAACAGGCCGTCGCGCGACATCACGAAGAAGATGCGGGTCTGGCCGAACAGCAGGATGAGGATCACCGACGGAAGCGCGATGAACGCCGCATAGCCGATCAGATTGCCGATCGTGCCGTAGCCGATCGTGTGCAGGACATGCGCCAGCGGCTCGCGCGAGCAGACCAGCATCTCGGCATATTGCGGAAGAGCGCACTGGCGGGCGAGCTCCGGCGTGCCGGTGCCGAGCGGAGCTCCGTCGAGACCCATGATCGGCTGGCCGCCCATCGCTCCGATCGCTCCGGCCGCCACCAGCATGTAGAAGATGGTGCAGATGGCAAGGCTTCCGATCAGGCCGATCGGAACGTTGCGCTGCGGATTCTTGGTTTCCTCGGCCGCGGTCGAAACCGCGTCGAAGCCGACATAGGCGAAGAACATCGTCGCCGCGGCGCCGACGACGCCCACGCCCGAGCCGAAACCGCCGAACATTCCGCCCGGCGTGAACGGCTCGAAATTATCGGCGTTCATCACCGGGAGCGTCAGCGCCACGAAGACGGTGAGCGCGGTCACCTTGATCGCCACCAGCACGGTGTTGAACCAGGCGCTTTCCCGGGTGCCGACGACCAGCAGCAGGGTCATGAGCAAGGCAATGACAGCCGCCGGCAGGTTGACGAACCCGCCCGGCTGGCCGCCCAGAAGCAGCGGGCCCGCCTTGAGGGCCGCGGGCAATTCTATGCCCCACGATCGGGCCATGACCGTATCGGTGAAATAATTGGACCAGCCGACCGACACCGCCGAGGCGCCGACGGCATATTCGAGCAGGAGCGCCCAGCCGACGGTCCAGGCGAGGAACTCGCCGACCACGGTGTAGCTGTAGGTGTAGGCCGAGCCGGCGACCGGGATCATCGACGCGATTTCGGCATAGCAGAGCGCCGCGACGATGCAAACGGCCCCGGCGACGATGAAGGCGATGGTAAGCCCCGGCCCGGCCTTCTGGGCGCCGACCGAGGTCAGGACGAAGATTCCCGTGCCGATGATGCAGCCGACTCCGAAAAGGGTCAGCTGCAGCGCGCCCAGGGAGCGGTGAAGCGACTTCTTTTCGGCGGTGGCAAGGATGGCGTCGAGAGGCTTAACGCGCCCGAAAATCATGTCCGTCCCCTTATGGTCGTCGCCGGCTCTTCGGCCGGTCCGAGTTCATTTGGCCGGGAACCTAGCCATTAATCCCGGCAGCGCAAAGCCATAATGAGTCGGCAACGAGTCAGCGCGCCAGCATCGGCCCGAGCGGCCGTCCGCCGAAGATGTGGACGTGGAGATGCGGCACTTCCTGGCCAGAGTTCGTGCCGGCGTTGGCGAGCAGACGGTAGCCCGGCTCGACCAGCCCCTGGTCCCGCGCCACCTTGCCGACGGCGCGGACGAAGCCGGCGATCTCCTCGGCGGAGCCGCGCTCGGAGAAATCGTCCCAGGAGACATAGGCGCCCTTGGGAATGACCAGGATATGGACCGGAGCGGCCGGGGCGATGTCATGGAAGGCGAGCGCATGCTCGTCCTCGTAGACGGGCTTCGAGGGGATCTCGCCGCGAAGGATCCGGGCGAAGATATTGTCGTCGTCATAGGGGCGGGTGGCGTCGATCGGCATCGGGGGTCCTTTCGCCGCCGCCTGAACATCGCCGGAGCGGCAAAGGCAAGCTCTCGCTTGACCCGCGCCCCCGCCTCGCTACCACATGAGACATGCAAGGTGAGACGCCCGACAGCCTGATTCCCTATGACGAGATCGTCCAGGAAGCGCTTCGCGCCGTGGTCGGCCGGGTGCTGGGCGAGGTCGAGACCACGGGGTATCTGCCCGGCGAGCATCATTTCTACATCACCTTCAAGACCGCGGCGACCGGGGTGGACATCCCCAGGCACCTGTCCGAGCGCTTCCCCGACGAGATGACCATCGTCATCCAGAACCGCTTCTGGGACCTGAAGGTCGGCGAGGACGGCTTCGAGGTCGGCTTGAGCTTCAACCAGGCGCCGGCGCGGCTGGTCATCCCCTTTTCGGCGATCACCGGCTTCGTCGACCCGGCGGTCAATTTCGCCCTCCAGTTCCAGGCCACCGCCGAGGAAGGCGGGCCGCAGGGCCACGAAGCGGCCGAGAACGACCCGCCGGCCGCGGAGCCGGTCGAGGACGGGTCGAACGTGGTTTCGGTGGATTTCAGCCGGAAGAAGTGAGGCGGGGGCCGGCAAGGAAGCTACCGGCTTCTAGACGATGGGCCCGGCCAGCAGATTGGCTAACGACTGAAATGCCGGCCACTCGAAGCCGAACACTTCGAAAAGGTGTATCGTGAACATGGCTCCGCCCACCACCGGGTAGACCCAGTGGACCCGGCCGTTGCGCATCAAGTCCGAGACAGCGGCAATCAGGATCAGCGAATCCGCTAGCAAGACCGAGTAGAAGAAGAGAGGGTTACCGATCTCGGGAAAATAGTGGCGAAACCTGAACCAGGCAGGGCCTAACGAACCGATCAGCGCCAGCAGCATGAGGCGCTTGTGAATTTCCGGGCGCTTCCTGACCAGCAGGGCCCATGCGATCAGAGCAGAAAACATGGTCATTTCGATCATGACGACGAGCAGCTCTCCATTCGCCTGAACCGGCGCTCCGCCGGATGCGGTCCTGCGGCTTGCAAAGGTCGCGATCGCCAGTGTCGAGAGCACTACGCCCGCCGCTATCGCGCCTCCCGCCCATCCCATCTTCTTGTGAAGCCGCAGTTTCTTACGCTGGACGAGCAGCGATTGGGCGACAAAGAACGCGACCCAAGCGAACAGGAACACGCCGTGGATGTAGACCAGCGGATGGGCCGTGAAGGTTCCGGTGATCAGCGGGTAGAAGAATGTCTTGGCGAAACCAACGATAGCGACCGCTACGCCGAAAGCCCCTGCCCAGAGAAACAGCCGCGAGCGCGGAGCAGGCTTTGCCGATTGATTCATTGAGGCGGCCCCGACCGTTGGACCGCCTTTGTAACAATCGCCATCCCGGTGGCAACCTGACGCTTTAGATCTGCCTGCATCAGATCGACAGTGTAAGCGTCGCCGAATCCATCCTTCGCCGAGTCGGACCTTTCCCCGCGTGACGGGCGCATTCCTCCCCGCTAAAGGCCCCGAATGATCTCCACCGCCACCTCCCGCACCGAAACCGACAGCTTCGGGCCGATCGACGTTCCCGGCGACGCTTATTGGGGCGCTCAGACCCAGCGCTCGATCCAGAACTTCCCGTTCGGGCCGCGCGAGTCGATGCCGGTCGAGATCGTGCACGCTTTGGGTTTCGTGAAGCAGGCGGCGGCCCGGGTGAACGCGCGCATTGGCGGGCTCGACGCCGAGCTCGCCGAGGCGATCCAGCAGGCGGCGGGCGAGGTCGCGAGCGGGATGCACGACGACCAGTTTCCCCTCGTCATCTGGCAGACCGGCTCCGGCACCCAGTCCAACATGAACGCGAACGAGGTGATCGCCGGCCGCGCCAACGAGATCCTCACCGGCAATCGCGGCGGCAAGAGCCCGGTCCACCCCAACGACCATGTCAACAAGGGCCAGTCGTCGAACGACAGCTTTCCGACCGCGATGCATATCGCCGCGGCCCGGGCAGTCGAGGCCCGGCTGATTCCCGCGCTCCAGACCATGCACCGCCGGCTGGCGGCGCAGGCGGCGGCGTGGGACGGGATCGTCAAGATCGGCCGCACCCACCTCCAGGACGCGACCCCGCTGTCTCTCGGCCAGGAATTTTCGGGCTATGCCGCCCAGATCGAGGCCGGGATCGAGCGGCTCCGCGGCGTCCAGCCGAGGGTGCTTCAGCTCGCCCAGGGCGGCACCGCCGTCGGCACCGGCCTCAACGCGCCCAAGGGCTTCGCCGAAGCCTTCGCCGAGCAGGTCGCGACCCTCACCAAGCTTCGCTTCACCAGCGCCCCCAACAAGTTCGAGGCGCTGGGCGCCCACGACACCCTGGTCGAGCTGTCGGGCGTGCTCAACGTCGTCGCCGTCTCGCTGACCAAGATCGCCAACGACATAAGGCTGATGGGCTCGGGGCCGCGCTGCGGGCTCGGCGAGCTCAAGCTTCCGGAGAACGAGCCTGGAAGCTCGATCATGCCCGGCAAGGTCAACCCGACCCAGGCCGAGATGCTGACCATGGTCGCCGCCCAGGTCATGGGCAACCACGTCGCGGTCACCGTCGGCGGCCTCCAGGGGCATCTCGAGCTGAACGTGTTCAAGCCGGTGATCGCCGCCAACGTGCTTCGCTCGATCGACCTGCTCGCCGTCGGCATCGAAAGCTTCACCGAGAGAACGCTCGACGGGATGGAGCCGGACGAGGCCCGGATCGCGGAGCTGATGAACCGGTCGCTGATGCTGGTGACCGCGCTGGCGCCGGAGATCGGCTACGACAATGCCGCCGCGATCGCCAAGCATGCCCACAAGAACGGGCAGACCTTGAAGGAGGCTGGGCTGGAGCTCGGCCTGGTCGACGAGGAGACGTTCGACCGGGTGGTGAAGCCCGAAGGGATGCTGGGGCGATAGCGAGCGGTTCTCAGCGCAACCGGTAGTTCAAGCGCACTCCGATCGTGTCGAGACCCGGATTTTGCGGGCCGAACAGCTGTGCATGGCTGAGATGGACCCAGCTCGCCTCGATCGAGAGCCGGTCGTTCAGGTGGGCGCCGACCCCGAACTCGGGCGCGAACAGAATTCTGGAGCCGAAGTCGATTCGGTCGTCGCCGGGGACGATTCGTCCCGGGCCGGTGTGGACGGCAAGGCCGATTCCGGGGCGGAGGTAGACCTGGCCGCCGATCTTCCAGGACAGGCCGGCGGCGGCGAAATGGGTGTCGCCGGCGCTGTTGAGCGAGACGAAGGCCTGTGGACTGGGGCTTCCGACGGCGCGCAGGGCTCCGATCCTGTCGCCGCGCCATCCGAGCTCCAGATCGACGCCTTCCTCGATCCCGCTCCTGGTGAGGCCGGTGTCGACGTCGTGGACATGGACTCCTCCGAACAGCTCCTGTCCGTGAACGGGGGCCGCGGCAAGGGAGAGGGCGAGGGCGGCGCCCGTGAGGATCGGCTTCATGGCCGGGCTAACCCGCCGAGCGCCGGGTCGGTTCCGGGGAACCGCGCCGCGCGGACGCGGTTGAACGGCCATGAGCAACGACGATTCCGCCCCCGGCGACGAAGCTGTACCTGGAACCCCGGGTACAGGCGAGAATCTCTGCCGCCACTGCGACGGCACCGGCGAGCATGACGGCGCGCCCTGCCCCGTCTGCGACGGCACCGGCACGGTCACCGAGGGCCTGGCGGGCGGGTGATCGCACGTCGTCCCAGCGACGGACCGGATCAGGCCGCCGCCTGCCACGCCCTTATCGCGTCGCTCGGAGCGACCAGCATGATGATGTTGAGCGTCAGATTGTCGCGGATGATCGCCAGCGTCAGTAGCTCGAACGCGACCGCCAGAACCAGAGTCGCCCGAACCGGCAACCGCCTCGCCAGAGCGAAGCCGACGACCATCCAGCCGACGTCGGCCGCCGAATTGATCACCGAGTCGCCATTGTAACCCAGGGCCATCGTCGCCTCGCGGTAGCGCTCGATGATCCAGCGGCTGTTCTCGAGAAGCTCCCATCCGGCTTCGATCAGCACCGCTCCGATCAGCCGGTCGCCGGGCGGGTTGCGGCGCAGGCACAGCCAGCCCAAAGCGTAGAAGAGGAAGCCGTGGATGATGTGGCTCGGAGTGTACCAGTCGGCGAGATGCTGGCTGTTGTCGGGGCCGTCGACCGTCCCGACCCAGAGCTTGACCTCGCCGCAGGTGCAGATTGGGGGGCGGCCCATCCAGAGCAGGACGAGCGCCATGAGGGCCACCAGCCCGAGGGCGGCGAGCCAGTAGATTCGGGGGATCGTCTTTGCTCTCATTTCGTCATGCCAGCGAAGGCTGGCATCCATGCCGAGTCCGAATGGACCCCAGCCTGCGCTGGGGTGACGGGTCGGGCTGGGGTCATCCCTCCGCCATTTCCTTGAGCTTGAGGACGGTGCGCCAGTTGCGGCCGGTGGAGGGGGAGCCGGCGGCCTTGTCGATCGCGGCCGGAGTCAGTTTCGAGGTCCCGACGCCCGCGGGGAAATGAAACCAGAGCGCGCCTCCGGCCGCCTTCACGGCCTCGCCCGCCTGAGCGCGCTCCATCAGCCTTTCGGCGGCGTCGTCGCCAGGAGCCTGCTTGGAAACCAGGATCTGAAGCCTGTTCGGCTCGTCTTCGGCGGCCTTCGGGAACGGGTTGGCGGCGGCGTAGGCCGACCATTGCGAGGCGGTGCGCACCATCACCGGAACGTCCATCCCGAACCTGCCCTTGATCGCCTCCTCCAGCGTCTTCTCGATCTCCCCGCATTCGCCCGGCGCGGCGAACACGACGTTACCGCTCTGGATGTAGGTCTCGACATTCTCCCAGCCCAGCTCTGCGCAGAGCGTCCGAAGGTCCGCCATGGCAAGCTTTCGTCCGCCGACATTGACGGCTCGAAGCAGGGCGATGAGGCGGGCCATGTCCCTACCTGCTTGACGCGCGGCGGCTCGGCAAGCCACTAGCGCGCATGGAAATCGCAAGCGCCTTTCAGAGGCGGGGCCTCCTCTTCGTCCTTTCCAGCCCCTCGGGCGCCGGCAAGTCGACCATCGCCCGCATGCTGCTCGAGGCGGACGACGGGGTCGCGATGTCGGTCTCGGCGACGACCCGGCCGATTCGCCCCGGCGAGGTAGACGGCCGCGATTATCATTTCGTCGACGACAAGGGCTTCGATTCGCTGGTCGCCGCCGGCCACTTCCTCGAATGGGCGCACGTCTTCGGCCACCGTTACGGAACCTTGAAGAGCGAGGTGCTGAAGACGATCGAGGGCGGCCGCGACGTGCTTCTCGACATCGACTGGCAGGGCACCCAGCAATTGAAGCAGGTCGATCCCGACATCGTCCGGGTCTTCATCCTGCCGCCGTCGATGAAGGAGCTGGAGCGCCGGCTGCGCACGCGAGGCACCGACAGCGAGGACGTCATCCGCCGCCGGATGGAGCGGGCCACGGCCGAGATCAGCCATTGGGCCGAATATGATTATGTGCTGATCAACAACGACGCCGAAAAATGCCGCGAGCTCGTCCACAACATCCTCAAGGCCGAGCGGCTGAAGGCGACCCGACGGGTCTTCCTTCACGATTTCGTGCGGGAGCTGACCAGCTGACTTTGCCCCAGCCGCGATTGAGCGTAGGATCGACGAGGCAATTAAAGGGGATGAACATGATCCGGACCGTGATCGGTGGACTCGTCGCGGGCGTCGTCATTTTCGTGATCGGCTTCATCTTCTGGGCGACGCCTCTGGCCGAGCTGGCCTATTCGAAGGCGGACGAGGCGCAGAACGCGGCCGTGCAGGCTTCGCTGGCCCAGAATCTGACCAGGAAAGATGCCGAGACCGGGAAGATCAGCGGGACGGGAACCTACATCATCCCGGATCCCAGCAGCCCGGGCGGAAATCAGCTTTATTCCCGGGGCCCAATCGCCACGGTTCATTATAATACCGGCAGTTATTCCCCCAGCGACATGTCGGGGCTCCTTCCCGGGTTCATCGTCGCTATCGTGTCGGGCCTCCTCATCGCGTTCGGCCTCGCCGCGGTGGGCGGCCGAGCCTTCGCAGGGCTTGCGCGGCTGGTCGTCTGCTTCTCGCTCGGCTTCACGGTGTGGGAATTTCTCGGCTCCCCAATCTTCAACCATTATGGCTGGGGCTATTGGATCTACGCCTTCATCGCGGAAACGGTGGCGCTGATCCTGGCCGGGCTGGTCGTCGCCAAGTTTTTCATGGCGCACGAGCGCGTGGGAGCGGCTGAGGCCGCGCAGGCTCAACCTCAAAGCCACAGTCCGGATTGACGTCATGCCAGCGAAGGCTGGCATCCATGCCGAGTCAGCATAGGCCCCAGCCTTCGCTGGGGCGACGTCACAGCAAAGTCAGGAACCTGTAGGCGCCTTCGAACTCGCGCCGCCGGCTCTCCAGCGCTGCGGCAGCGAGCGGGTCGGCGCCCCATTGCTCGGCCTGCCAGGCTTCGTCGAGCATGGCCGCGTCCCAGGCCGTTTCGAGCCCGATCGCGCCTTCGGCGAGGGCCAGAGCGATGATCAGCGAGCCGGCGATGGTGACCAGCGGCGCCAGGCCGGCGAGCTGGAAAGCGCTTCGCGCAGCCACCACCCGGCCGAGCTGCTCGATGGTAAGGGGAGGCTGCCGGCGGTGCATGATCCCGGCGGTGGTCTCGATCTCCACCCCGAAGCGTGTCCGGGCCCAGCCGAGCAAGGGGTCCCAGACCCGGCACTGGCGCTCGACCAGGGAGTGCGGCCCCTCCGCCCGGTAGCAGAGCAGGTCGCTCTCGCCATATTGGGCCAGGCTGCGGCCGAAGGCGGCGGGATCGGGGGCGACCCGGTCGATCGCCGCATTGGCCAAGCCGGTGAGCGGCATCAGATGCGGCTCGATCTTTTCGCCCTGCGCATTCCATTCCCCGGCGATCGCCTCGGCCAGCACCTCGGTCGGAACCCGCAGCGGGGCACGGGCCGGGGTGCGCACCGGACGATCGTCGAGAAGAATCGCGACTCCGCCCGATTCCGGCGAGACGGTCGCCTGCTTGTAGAAGCGCTTCATGGCCCGGGCGGGGTCCTCCAGCGGGCGGCGAGCCATTTCGGCCCCCAGAAGCTGACCACGAGGCCGGCCAGGGCGAGGGGAAGGCCGATGACGATCGAGCCGCCCTCGACCAGGAGATCGCTGTACCAGACGGCCAGCCCGAACATGACGACGGCGGTTCCGCCGATCCGGACCAGGTTGATCGCAATGAAGCGGTTGCGCCACAGCGTCTCGTCGTCTTGCGGAGTCATGAAAGCGCTGTCCTCATCGCTTATTCCTCCTCGACAAGGCCCTCACCTCTGCCCCCTGCCCCGCCGTTCGCCCTTGCGCTCCTTGCGGCGCGACTTGGCGGCGGCCGACGCGGCTCGGCGCTTGCCTTCGGGCGTCTCCGAGAATTTGACCTCGTCGAGGGGCAGGTCGCTCAGATCCGGGTCGAAGCCGAGATTGGCGAGGGTCTCGGCGAAATGGGTCGGAAGCTCGGCGGTGACGTCGAGAGTGTCGCCGTCGGGATGGTCGATCCGAAGCCGGCGGGCGTGGAGGTGGAGCTTGCGGCTGATCGCTCCGGTCAGGAAGGCGTCGGGGCCGCCATATTTGCCGTCGCCGAGAATGGGATGTCCGATCGCCGCCATATGGACCCGAAGCTGATGGGTCCGGCCGGTCAGCGGCTGGAGCTCGAGCCAGGCGGCGCGGTTGCCGGCCCGTTCGATCATCCGGTAGCGGGTGCGCGCCGGCAGGCCGCCCTCGCCTTCCTCGACGTGCATCTTCTCGCCGCCCGTGCCGGGCTGCTTGGCGAGCGGCAGGTCGATGAAACCGTCGGCGATGTCGGGCACTCCGGTGACGATCGCCCAATAGACCTTGCGCGCGGTTCGGCCCGAAAAGGCCTTGGAGAAGAAGCCGGCGGACCGGGCGGTCCGGGCGACGAGGAGGACTCCCGAAGTGTCCTTGTCGAGCCGGTGGACGAGCTTGGGCCGGTTGCCCTTGTCGTCGGCGAGCCCGTCGAGGAGGCCGTCGAGATGGGTCGGGGTCTTGGTTCCGCCCTGGGTGGCGAGGCCGGGAGGCTTGTTGACGACGATGGCGTGCGGATCGCGGTGGATGACGATCTCGTTGACGAAGGCGATCTCGTCGTCGCTCAACTGCCTGCGTTCCGGCTTCGAGCGCGCCGGCGCGGCGGCGGCGGCGGCGGGCTCGGCGGGCGGGACCCGGATCGACTGTCCGGACT
>JBAWCC010000022.1:0-5756 GCA_049590095.1 Allosphingosinicella sp.
GCCGCCGCCGCCGCCGCCGCCGCCGCCCCCGCCGGACGATCCGCCGCCCCCTGATCCGCCGCTCGAGCCGGGCGCCGACGAGGCCGAGGAGATGGTGCTCGACAAGGAGGAGCCGACGCTGTCGGCGAAATCGCCCGGGTCGTTCCACGGATCGGAACGGCCCGAATACCAGCCCATCGGGTGCGCCTGCCCCGAGGCCGCCGCAGCGGCCAGGACGGAAGTGAAGCGCGAGGCCCAGTCATTCTCGACATCGAGCGCGATCGCATAGGGCAGATAGCGCTCGAACAATTCGGGAGTCTTCTCGGGCGGATGCATCGTCTCGAGACGATCCTCCTCCGCCACCGAAAGATAATGGCGGAAGCCCGCGATCCGATCGAGGACGGCGCGTCCCTCCCGGGTCGGAGCGGCCATCCAGCTGAAGGCGGTAAGGACGACGGGCAAAGCGAGCAGCGGAATGAGAAGGGGAACGATCCGCCCCGTCTCGAAGGCGTTGCCGATGGTGACGATCCCGGCGCCGAGCCCGATCAGTCCGAGGAGCAGTGCGAGCATCTTCAGGAGCACGGCCTTTGCAGTCGCCTGGCCCCGGTTGACGGCATAAAGGCCCAAAGCGGCCAGGGGGAGGAGCAAGGCTGCGACCGCGAATGCGAGATCGGGGCCGCCGAAATCCCCGGGAGCGGACAGCAGAACGGCGGCCGCCGGCACGGCGAGAGCGGCAAGCATCAAGGCGAGGCCCCTGTAGGCCCACATCAGATTGCGGACGAAAAGCCGGCCCTCGTAATTTCGCTTCAGCCCCGCTTCGAGCGCGTCCTTGGCGCCGCTGAAGGTCGCGTGGTTCTTCTGATCCATCAGGATCGAATGGCCCTCCGCGAAAAGCCGCGACAACATCGAAGCTTCCGGCTCGGCCAGGTTCGTCCGGCCCACTTTCTTCTCGATGGTCGTCTTGTCGCGGCTGAAGAAACCGCCCTCCTCGTCGGTAAGGCGGAGATGGCCGCCAACTCCGAGCTCGACCAGCGCCGCGGCGAAGGCGCGGCTGTCGGCGCCCATCTTCGTGATGTAGCGCATGGCGGCGGCCGACAGGCCGTCGGGCGGCACGAAGATCGGGACCAGGGTTCCGGCCTTCGGATCGCGGCCGGCGCTCCTCCATGCATGGAAATAATAAGCCAGGAGGCCCAGCAGGCCGAGCACGCCCGCTGCGGGCGGGGCATGGTCCTGCAGCCAGAGGCGAGCGGCGGAAGGCGGCGCCGGCGGGGCGACGACCCCCTTTTCCCAGGCGACGGCGACGGTGAGACCTTCCAGAGCGGCGAGCGGGGCAGTGGTTCGGAAAAGAATGTCGCCCGGCCTTTCGGAGACGATTCCGGCATCGCCGGCCACGGCGCCCTGCGGCCCCGTATAGACGGCGCGCTTGCCGAACGCGACGGGCCGGGGCAGCCGGACCCGGGCTTCCGCGACGTCGATCGGAAAGTCCCAGCCGGTGCCGGTCGCGTTCCAATAGAGTTCGTCACGATCGCTGAAGAAGCCGAGCTGGCGGGTCGTTCGGTAGCGCATCTCATAGACATGCTCGCCTGGCGCGAGGCGGACTTCCGGATCTCCGATCCGAACCCTGACCCCATTGCCTTTCCGCATCGTCTTCCAGGGCTCGTCGCGGCCGTCGCGCCGCACTTCGAGCAGCTCGAAGCCGACACGGACCTCGCTTCCCGCGCGGTTGCGGTAGCGGGTGGGAAAGTCGCGCTGGATTCCGCGAACGATCGAGACGCCTTCCGAGCGGAGACGGATGGTCTCGGTGACGTCGAGCGCGCCGTCCGGCTCGACGAGGACGTCGCTCAGATAATGGAGGATCCGCTCCTCTGCCGCGGCTGCGCCCGGCCAGAGCGAGGCGAGCGCCGCCAGAAGCGGCAGCAAAAGACGGCGCATCAGCCGGCGCGGCCGAAGGTGACCTTGGGCGCCGTCTGGATGGCGGCGTCGCCGTCTTCGTAGAACGGCGCCTCGTGGAAGCCCATCGGTCGGGCGACCAGTACGTCCGGGAAGGACTGGACGCTCGTGTTGAGGTCGCGGACGGTGGCGTTGTAGTAGCGCCGGGCGCCCTGCAATTGCTCCTCGATCCCGGCGAGCTCGTCCTGAAGCGCCCGGAAATTCTCGTCCGCCCTGAGCTCGGGATAGTCCTCGGCGACCGCCATCAGGCGGCCGAGCATGGCGCCGAAGGCGCTGTCGGCCTGTGCGGTGGCCTCGACGCTCCCCGCCTTGGTCGAATCGGTGCGGTGGGCGGTCACCTCGGTCAACACTTCACGCTCATGCGTGGCATAGCCTTCGACCGTGCTGACCAGGTTGGGCACCAGATCGGCCCGGCGGCGGAGCTGGACGGTGATCCCGCTGAACCCCTCCCTGGTCAGAGCGCGCAGGCGCACGAGGCGGTTGTAGACGATGACGGCATAGAGAAGGGCCAGAGCGAGCAGGCCGAGCGCAATCCATAGTCCCATGATCGTGTCCCCCTTGCCGCGTTTCTAGGGAAGGCGGGGCGGCGAGGCTAGCCGGTCCGTCGGGACGGGGACCGGCGCCGGGAAGCGCGACTCGTGGCGGCGTCTCCGGCCGGCAGAAGCTGGATATACTCCCAGCGGATATGCTTCGTTCAATCGGTGAATGTCGGTTGTTCAGGGCGATGGTCGCCAGATCCGGCTTATGGCCGGCCCCGCCATCCAGCAACCTGGTTGGATTCTCCGTGGGTGATTCGCAGTTTCGGCAAGAATTTGCTGCGACGTCGCGGCAAGGTGTCTCAATGCGGGATGGGTCCGACATCGGATATAATTAAAAACCTGCATTCATTGTTTCAAATCCCATGGTTAATGTCCCCGAAGAGTCAGGTAGTTCCTGAATCGGATGTAATTTCCCGTTCCGGGCCAGTTGCTTATTGGGGTGCCCCCAAATAGCCTGAGCGGTGAGTCGGACGATGCTCGATCCGACACCTTCAGGGGGGATGGCAATATGTTCAATCGTGGCAGGAAGACTCTTAGCTTGCGCGCGTTCGCTTTAGGTACGGCGGCCGCAACCGCGCTTCTGATGGCCGGAACCGCGTCGGCGCAGCCCGGTCAGGACGTCCCCGATCCGCCCAAGCTGAAGCAGCGTCCCAAGCCCGTCGGCCACCCGTTTGGCCCGGGCGGCAAGCATGCCCCCGAGGACGATAGGGAGGTCCGGCTCGACCTGAACATCGAATATGTCGACGGAGTCATCTACAATCCGAAGACCGGCCTGGACGACAAGGTCAGGCTGCGCTCCTACACCCAGGACGGCCTGCCGCTGCCGGCGCGCTTCGTCTCGCCGACGATCGACGTCCGCCCCGGCGATACGCTTCGGGTCAAGCTCAAGAACAAGCTGCCCCCGACGACGACGTCCTACGATCCGGGCTGCGCGGGCGGACCGGGCCACGACCCCAACGTTCCGCATTGCTTCAACGGCACCAACCTTCACACCCACGGCCTGTGGGTGAACCCGTCGGGCAACGGCGACAACGTGCTCCTGTCGATCAATCCCGGCGTCGAATTCGAATATGAATATGCGATCGATCCCGAGCATCCGGCCGGCACCTTCTGGTACCACACGCACCGGCACGGCTCGACTTCGCTCCAGGTTTCGAGCGGAATGGCCGGCGCCCTCATCGTCAAGGGCGACAGGGTTCCGACCCCGACCAAGAACGGCGACCTCGACACCCTGCTCGACGGAGTCCGCAACATCAAGGATCGCACCCTGATCTTCCAGCAGATCCATTATGGCTGCTACGATCAGAATCAGAACATCAAGCTCAATACGGCTCCCGTCCCCGGAGGCCAGACGATCACCTCGTGGCGCTGCGATCCGGGCGATGTCGGCGGTGTCGAGTCCTACAAGGACAATCAGGGCGTCGGCTTCGGCAATTTCTCCGGCTGGGGCCAGTCCAAGCGCTATACGAGCATCAACGGCTACGTCCTGCCGACGTTCACCGTGAAGCAGAACCAGGTCGAGCGCTGGCGCATGATCCACGGCGGCGTGCGCGACACCATCCGCGTCCTCTTCGTCAGGGCCAACACGCCGAGCGTCGACATGCGGGCGGGCGACCATCTCGCGGGCGAGAATATGGAGGCGTTCGTCCAGGCGAACTGCAGCTTCGCGACGGTGCCCTTCCACCTGGTGGCGGCCGACGGCCTGACCATGAAGCAGGCCATGGCGACCCGCAACGCCACCTTCCAGCCGGGCTATCGCTGGGACGCACTGGTGCAATTCCCGACGGAGGGCGAGTATTGCATGCTCGACATCCTGAGCCAGTCGAGCGAGAGCGTCGGCAACGTGCCGTCCGGAGTGCGACTGCTGGGAATCGTCAAGGTCGTGGCCGATCCGGCCACCGCGAACCGCGGAACCACCGTCGAGCAGCTGGTCGACGCCGCCCAGAGGACGATGGCCTCCGACGTCCGCGACGCGGTGATCGCCGACCTCAACAATGGTCTGAGGCTCGACCGTTTCACCAAGCATAAGTCGGTCGCCGACAGCGAGCTTTCGGGCGGCCAGGAGATGACCTTCGACATCACCTCGCCGACCCCGACGACGAACCTGTTCCAGGTCGCGAACCAGCTGCCGACGTCGCCGGGCTACAATCCGCAGGCCTATGATCCGGGCCGGCTCGACCGGAAGCTGACCCTCGGCACCGCCGAGGAGTGGAAGCTCACCTCCAACCGGGCCGGTCACCCCTTCCACATCCACGTCAATCCGTTCGAGATCGTCAAGATCGTCAACGACAACTTCCCGACGTTCGACGTGAGCCTTCCGGGCGCCTCCGACTTCGGCGACCCGCAATATCCCGGTCTCAAGGGCCTGTGGAAGGACACTTTGTGGATCAAGCCGGGCTACACGGTGACGATGCGCACCCGCTACGAGCGCTACATCGGCGAGTTCGTTCTCCACTGCCACATCCTCGACCATGAGGACGAAGGCATGATGCAGAACGTCGCCGTCGTGCTGCCGGGCCAGAACGCGGCCAGCGTCAACGCGCCGCCGGTCGGCCACTCGACCAGCCACTAAGGTCTTCAGGCCTGAACGGCGAAAGGCCCCGCCGAAAGGCGGGGCCTTTTTCGTTCGCCGGCCGACGATCACCGGACCCGACTATGAAGGCCTCGCCGAAAGGCGGGGCCTTTCTCGTTGCGCGGAGGCGTCGGGAGGTCGTCGGCCAAGGCGCTGCCCGGCTCCTCTCGATGCCCACCGGCTCGCCGTCCGTTCGGAGGAGCGGTCGGGCCGCGGGACCGGCCGCGGAGCCTGCCCATCGGCGCCCTGGCGCCAATTCGAGCGGGAGGCGAGGTGGCGCGGGGGCACGGCATCGGAGAGCTCCTTCATCCGCGTTGCGGCATTGCTGCTTCCCTCGAAGATCGACAGCCTGGCGGCCGGCGAGCTGCGCGCTCGGATCCGGCGAACCTCCTCCCTGGAACGGATCCGTTCTGCATGACCGACCGCGCCCGGCGCCGGGCCGGACGCGACGAAAGATCCCCGGCTCGCGAGTGCCTTTCCGCCCGCGATCGGAGTCATCGTCGCCGGCGAGCTCGAGAATTGGTCGCCACGGCGGAGAGGTCGACGCACGGCGGTGTCCATGGCCCCGGCTCGAGCAAGGGTGACGGCGAAAGCCCGGCGGCCCGGATGCAAAAAGGACCCCGTCTCGCGACGGGGCCCTTTTTGGTTGCGGGGGCAGGATTTGAACCTGCGACCTTCAGGTTATGAGCCTGACGAGCTACCGGGCTGCTCCACCC
>JBAWCC010000023.1:0-1955 GCA_049590095.1 Allosphingosinicella sp.
GGACAAGTTTGCCTCCCCGCGCGAAGCGGGGGGAGGGGGACCATGCGAAGCATGGTGGAGGGGTAATTGGCGCCGAGTGCGAGGATCCGGCACGATACGGCAGCAGCCTGCGCCTTTTACCCCTCCACCACACTTCGTGTGGTCCCCCTCCCCATCTGCGATGGGGAGGCAAGAGGGCTTCACCCTCGCCGAGCTTCTCGTCTCGCTGTTCATCTTCGGGTTGCTGTCGGCCGCCGGAGTCGCCCTGCTCTCGTTCAGCGTCCGGGCCCAGGAGGTCGCGGAAGCCCGGCTGGACGATTTGGCCGACTTCCGGCGGGCCGGGGCATTGCTCGCCGGCGACCTTGCCCAGGCCGCGCCGCGAATGGCACGGGACTCCACAGGGACTTCGCGCCCGGCCTTCGACGGCCTCGGCGGCGAGCAGGGCGGAGTGGTGCTCGCCTTCGTCCGGCGCGGCTGGGAGAATCTCGACGATACGCCGCGCGCCTCGCTTCAGCGGGTCGAGTACAGGCTGGAGGGAGGCCGGCTGGAACGGCGGGTCTATCCGCGGCTCGACGGGGCAGAGGCGCTTCCCGCGACGACCGTGGTCGACGACGTCCGGCGGATCCGCCTCCGCTACCGCGACCTCGAGGGGGCGTGGCGGGAGCGTTGGGATCCGACCAAGGCGACGGAATTGCCCCGCGCCGTCGAGCTGGTCATGGACTCGGAAGGAAGCGGCACCACCCGGCAGCTCTTCCAGACGGGGACGATGTTTTGACCCGGCCTGTCCCCCCGTCGGAACGCGGCGCCGCCTTGCTCGCGGTTCTGGTGCTGGTCGTCATCATGGCGGCGATCGCGGCGGGCGCCTTCGAGCGGCTACGGCTGTCGACGGCGATGGCGATGAACGGCGCCGCGCTCGACCAGGCGCGCGCCTACGCGCTGGGCGTGGAGGACCTGCTGGCGCTGCGAATCGACGATCTCGCCGGCGAGGACGCCTACGTCACCACCTTGGCCGGCGACTGGAACGGCACTCCGCGCAACATCCCGCTGCCCGGCGCGGGCCTCGCCGTCGGAACCGTTCGCGACGGCGGCAATTGCTTCAACCTCAACAGCCTCGTCCAGGGCGACGTCACGGCCTCTCTCGTCCAGCGGCCGGCGGCGATCGAGCAGTTCGTCGCCTTGATGACCGTGCTCGGCCTGCCCGAGCCCACCGCCCGCAGGATTGCCGCGGCCACGGCCGACTGGATCGATTCCGACGGCCAGCCCGGCCCGCAGGGCGCGGAGGACGATGCCTATAGCGGATCGGCTCCGGCCTATCGTACCGGCAACACCCTGCTTGCGGATCCCAGCGAGCTTCGAGCCGTCGCAGGGGTCACGCCCGAAATCTACCGGGAGCTCAGGCCCTATGTCTGCACGCTTCCAGCGGCCGACATGTCGCCGATCAACGTCAACACCCTGCTCCCCAGCGACGCGCCCTTGCTCGCCATGTTCGCTCCCGCCAAGGCCCGGCCGGACCGGGTGCGGGGGCTGATCGCATCCCGGCCGCCAATGGGCTGGCACAACACGTACGATTTCTGGCGAAGCGCGGAGCAGGCCGGGCTAGAGACGAACTCAGATCCCATGTCGCAGCTCCAGCTCAAAACCTATTGGTTCACCATCGACCTCTCCGTCCGTTTCGAGGATGCGGAGATGGAGGAATGGGCTCTGGTCGATGCCCGGCTGGCCCCGGCCAAGGTCGTCGCCCGGCGGTGGGGCGGCGGCGAATGAAGGAAGCCCTGCTCCTCTTCCTCGGCCGCGACGGCGGCATCGAGGGCTGGATCCGCCTCGCCGACGGCCTTGTCGCCGCGCGCGGCGCCGGGCTCGAAGGCGCCGAGGTCCACCGGACGGTGCCGGTCGTGGCCGTGCCCCCGGGGGAAGCGGTGACCCTTCGCTGGCTCGAGCTTCCGTCCGGACTTTCCCCCGCCCAGGCGGCCGGCGCC
>JBAWCC010000024.1:0-6040 GCA_049590095.1 Allosphingosinicella sp.
TCCAGTGGGAGACCGGCCCCGACGGAGTGATCCTCTGGGTCGACGGGGCTCCGCGCGGGCCGTTGGTCGGGCAAAGCGTCGCCTCGATCGCCGAGCGGGGCCAATATGGAGTCGACGGCCAGGCCGCCGGCGCCTTCGAGAAGAGGGCGCCCTTCCGCGACGCCCGCTTCAGCGTCCCGGGCGCCGGCGCCGCCTCCGGCGACTGGCGGATCTCCGGAGTGCCGTTCTTCGACGCCGCCCAGGGCAATTTCCTCGGCTATCGCGGAAGCGCCCGGCGGCCCCGGCTCGACGAGGTCGCCCACGGCGCCGCTCCGTCCGAGGCGCCGACCGGCCTGTTCGGAACCGACCTCCCCGCCGATTCGCTTCGCCAGCTGATCCACGAGCTTCGAACGCCGCTCAACGCCATTATCGGCTTCGCGGAGATGATCGACGGTCAATATATGGGGCCCGCCGCCTTGAGCTACCGCTCGCGCGCGTCCGACATCATGGACCAGGCCAACCGCCTGCTCTCGGCCGTGGACGATCTCGACACCGCCGCCCGGATCGAGACCCAGCGGCTCCAGCTCTCCGAAAGCTCGGTCGACGCCGTCGCCTTGCTCTGCCGGCTCCACGACGCCTACGAAAGGGTGGCCCGCCAGCGCGGAAGCCGGATCGTCATCGAGATCGAGCGCGACCTGCCCGACGCCAAGGTCGAGATGGACGCCGCCGAGCGGATGTTCGCCCGGATGCTCGCGGCGACCATCGGCCTCGCCAGGGAAGGGGAGACGATCGCCGCCACCATGGCGATGGGAGAGGAGAGCGCGCGCAAGATGCTCTGCCTGTCGATCGACCGGCCCAGGGCGATCGAAGGGCTCGACGAAAGCGCCCTTCTGGATCCGGGCTACAGCCCCGACGGCGACTGGCCCGGAGCGCCCGCGCTGGGCCTCGGCTTCGCCCTTCGGCTGGTCCGAAACCTCGCCGAGGCGGTGGGCGGAGCCCTCGGGGTCGGCGCCGACCGCTTCTTCCTCTATCTACCTCCGCTCGAGCCCGCGGAACGCTCCTCCGGCCGCAACGGTTAGAGGCCGGTGGCGATTGGGGACGAACCAGAAGCGAGCGCCGGCCGACTCGACCGGCCGCCGCCCGAGCGGGCGTACATCGCGCTTCCGACCAGCTTCGGCCGCCGCTTCACCGTCTTTTGCGACACCGAGGAAGAGTTCGACTGGGGAAGGCCGAGAAGCCGCGAGAACCGCTCCACCACCCACATGGCCGCGATGCCGGACCTCCAGGAGCGCTTCCGCCGGCGCGGCGTGAAATGCGTCCATCTCGTTGACCATCCGATCGCCACCGATCCGGCCTCGATCGCGATGCTTCGCGACTGGCTGGAGCGGGACGAAATCTCGGTCGGCACCCAGCTTCATCCCTGGGTGAACCCGCCGCACGATGAAGAAGTGAATACCTTCAACAGCTTCGTGGGCAATCTTCCGATCTCGCTGGAACGAGCCAAGATCGAGAATCTGACGGAGACGATCGAAA
This sequence comes from Allosphingosinicella sp., assembly GCA_049590095.1. Classification (GTDB taxonomy): domain Bacteria; phylum Pseudomonadota; class Alphaproteobacteria; order Sphingomonadales; family Sphingomonadaceae; genus Allosphingosinicella. The sequence continues at coordinate 1,513 of JBAWCC010000024.1, forward strand.
CCGCCTTCGGCCGCCGCCCGATCGTCTACCGGGCGGGACGCTATGGCGTCGGCCCCAACACCGCCGGCCTGCTCCTCTCGGCCGGTTATGAGGCGGACGTCTCGGTGCGCGCCCTTCACGATTATAGCGACGAGGCCGGTCCGGATTTCTCGCGGGTGAAGCCCTTCCCCTTCCGGGTCGGAGGCGGCGGCCTCGTCGAGCTGCCGCTGAGCGCGGCTTATGTCGGTCCTTTTCGCTCGAAGGGGAGGGCGGTCTACCGGGCCGCGGGACGGCTTCCTCGAGGACGCGGAATCCTATTCCGGACCGGCCTTCTCAACCGGGCGGCGCTGACTCCCGAAGGGGTGCCGCTCGACGAGGCGCTGGCTGCCGTCAGGGCATTGATCGACGACGGGGTGAGATGGTTCAGCCTGTCCTTCCATTCGCCTTCGGTCGAACCGGGCCACACGCCCTTCGTCCGGACCGCCGGGGACCTCCGCGCCTTTCACGCCTGGTGGGACGGAATGTTCGACTGCTTCGAGCGCGAAGGAATCGCCCCCGCCTCGATCGAGGAGACGATCGCCGCGGCAAGGGGCGGGTCGTAGCGGGAACCCGTTGCGTCTTGCCATAGTCTTGCGCGCTCCGTATCGGCAAGGCTGTCTCGCGGCGAAGGCCGGGATCCAGCCCTTCGGCGATGCCGGCTGGACCCCGGCCTCCGCCGTGGAGCAGATGCTGGAGTTACGGGCCTGTAGCTCAATGGTAGAGCCGGCCGCTCATAACGGCTAGGTTGGGGGTTCGAATCCTCCCGGGCCCACCAAAGTTGTCGATCAAGGTGGTACTTTGATCGAGGGAAGAAAGCGGAGCCTTTCCTCTTCCTTCCTGCCGCGGGTCGAAGTAACCCTTCGACCCGATCGATCGGGGAGTGGCGCAGCCTGGTAGCGCATCTGCTTTGGGAGCAGAGGGTCGCAGGTTCGAATCCTGTCTCCCCGACCAACCGCGGCCCCTGGTAGGCCGAAGGCTGGCGAATCGGACCTTTTACGGGTTTGAGAAACCCAGGTGTCGGTTCTATCGTCCGCCCCCATGAGACGCACGCTCCTCCTCCTGTTTGCCCTGGTCGCCGTCGGCGTCGGAGCGACGATGCTTTACCTCGGCCAGCGCGGCCCCGACGGCGCGGTCGCCGCGCAGCCCGCGCCCCCGGCCGGTCCGAGCGGAGAGATGATGGCCGCGATGCACCGGATGCACGAAGCCGCCGACAAGGCTCCGATGACCGGCGACATCGACCGCGATTATATCGCACTGATGGTCCCGCACCACCAGTCGGCGGTGGAGATGGCAAGGGTCTATCTCGAGCATGGCAAGGACCCCGAGCTTCGCCGCCTTTCGGAGAACGTCATCGCTTCGCAGGAGGCCGAGATCCGCCTGATGAACGGTCGAGCCGCCGCTCCGGCCACCGCGGGCAAGGCGGACGGGGCGGCTCACCAGGCCCATTGACCTCGGGATGACAATCGCGCCCCGCGGCCCCGGGGGAGACGTAAATTCTTCCGCTTTCGAATTCGGCGCATAAATCCTGCTTTTTGGGGCCGGGATATTGTCAACTGGATCGATTGAGTATCTGCTCCGGTCCGAAGCCAATAGTCCCACGCGCGGCCCGCCGCGGAGCAGGAAAGCAGATTCTGATGGATTTCGGCAGTATCGCCCTCATGGACATCCTCCCCTTCATCGCCGTCGGCTTCGCAGCCCAGCTCGTCGACGGAGCGCTCGGAATGGCTTTCGGAGTGATCTCGACGACCCTGCTCCTGAGCATGGGCGTGCCTCCGGCGGCGGCTTCGGCGGGGGTCCACACCGTCGAGACCTTCACCACAGGCGTTTCGGGCGCCAGCCACATCCTCCACCGCAACGTCGACTGGAAGCTCTTCGCCCGCCTCGCCATTCCCGGAGTCGTCGGCGGCGTGGCGGGCGCCTATGTGCTGAGCAATATCGACGCGGGCATCGCCCGGCCGTTCGTGCTCGCCTATCTGGCGGCGATCGGCCTCTACCTCGTCTGGCGCGGGCTTCATTATCCGCCGACCCACAAGCCGCCCCGGATCGTCGAGCCACTGGCCCTCGCCGGCGGTTTCCTGGACGCGGCCGGCGGCGGGGGCTGGGGCCCGGTGGTGACCGGCAACCTCCTCGTCCAGGGCGCGGAGCCGCGCAAGACGATCGGCACCGTCAGCGCCTCCGAGTTCGTGCTCACCGCGACCGTCTCGGCCACCTTCATCGCCACGCTCGGCTGGGCCGCCTTCACTGTCGCCACCCTCGGCCTCCTCATCGGCGGGGTCGCCGCGGCGCCGCTCGGGGCCTTCGTGGTCAAGAAGGCCCCGCCCAAGGGCCTCCTCGTCCTCGTCGGCGGCCTCCTCACCGTCACCAGCGCCTACGGCATCTACAAGGCGCTGGGCTGAACCTCAGGGTCCGGGCGGCCCCTCTCCTCGAGTCGCCAAAACCTCGTCGAGCACGCCCGCCAGGGTCTCGAGCCGATAGGGCTTGAACACGACCGGCCGTCCCGCCGCGCCGGTCCGGCTGATCTCGTCGCTATAGCCGGTGGTGAGAACGACCGGCACTCCCGGCAGCACGGGCGCCAGGGCCTCGGCGAGCTCGATCCCGCTCATTCCGGGCATGACGACGTCGGTGAAGACCGCGTCGATTCCGCCCGCGCGGGCCAGCTCGAGCGCTTCCGCCCCGGTCCGGGCGCGTATCACCTTGTGGCCGAGCTCCGTCAGCAGGGTCTCGGCGAAGGCTCCGACCTCCTCATTGTCGTCGACGAGGAGGATGCGGCCGGTTCGGTGCTTGCGCCCGGCCTCCGGCTCGGGCTTGGCGGCGGGCGCGTCTCCGCGCTGGGTGCAGGGCAGGATGAGGGTGACGGTCGTGCCTTCGCCGACGACGCTCTCCACCTTGACGTCGCCGCCGGTCTGGGCGGCGAAGCCGTAGACCTGGCTCAGGCCGAGGCCGGTGCCCTTGCCGACCGACTTGGTGGTGAAGAAGGGCTCGAAAATCCGGCTCAGCACCTCCTCGTCGATCCCGGTGCCGTTGTCGCTGACCGCCACGAAGATCGCCTGGCGCCCGTCGTTCAGGGGCGGGGCCTCTCCGGTGTGGAGGGTGAGTGCTCCGCCCTCCGGCATGGCGTCGCGGGCGTTCACGGCGACGTTGAGGATCGCCGATTCGAGCTGGGCCGGATCGACCTCGATCGCGCACAGGCCCTCGGCGAGGTCGGTCCGGATCTCGACCCGCTCGCCCAGGGTGCGGTCGAGGAGGTCGATCATTCCCCGGATATGGGCGTTGAGGTCGACAATTTCGGGCTGGAGCGGCTGCCGGCGGGCGAAGGCGAGGAGCTGACCGGTCAGTGCCGCGGCCCGTCCGGCGGTCTGGACGATCGCGTCGGCGAAACGGATTCGCTTGGCCTCGGCGATCCCGGGGCGGCGAAGGATGTCCGCCGAACCCTGAATGACGGTCAGCAGATTGTTGAAATCGTGGGCGATCCCGCCGGTCAGCTGGCCGAGCGCCTGCATCTTCTGGGCCTGGCGCAATTGCTCCTCGGCATGGGCCCGCTCCTCCACCTGCACCTGGAGCTCGGCATAAGCGCCGCTCAGCGCCTCGGCTCGCTCCTCCAGCTCCCGATTGGCCCGGCGAAGGGCGGTATGGGCGATCCCGAGCACCAGGACGACCAAGGTGGCCATGAGAACGAGCAGCCCGATCAGGCCGTAGCGGGTCAGACGCCGCGACAGCGGCTCCTGCACGGCGCCCAGATAGACCGTTCCGATCCGCTCGCCGCCCCGGACCACCGGCACCGTCGCCTCGACGTCGTTGCCGGCTGCGGGCCGAACCCCGAGCCTTCGCGGAAGGGTGCCCGGCCGGCGCTCGTAGCCCGCGAACAGGGTCCGTTCAGGCGTGTAGATTCCGGCGGCGTTGATCTGCGGGTTGACCCGAAGCGCGTCGACCGACTCCCGGGCGGTGGCGGCGTCGCCGAAATCCAGCGCCGCGGTGACGCTGGCGGCGAGGATGTCGGCCTGGACGCTCGCCTCGCGCAATTTCTGCTCGCGATAGGCGCTCTCGTTCTGGAAGATGACTCCGAGCCCGATGGCGAGGAGCAGCAGCGCCATGATTCCGGCGGCGATCGGCACGTTCGACCAGCGTTCGGCGAGCCTGGCGACCGGCCGCATCAGCGCCGCTGCCTTACCGTGAGCGCGATTCCGAGCAGCCGCGAGCTGATCCCGACTCCGCTTCGCGCCGCCTGCGCCTCGTCGATGTTGAACCGCACCCGGCCGCGGTGGATGACGAAGTGGATCATCCCGCCCCGGGCCCCGGCGCGGGCGTCGGTGACGGTGAGCACCGGCTTGCCCTGCAGTCCCTGAAGCAGGGCCGGAGCGCCGCCCTGGACGAAGGCGACATGGCAGCCGCCGGCCTGGGCGGGCACGCCCAGCCGCCGGACCCGGAGCGGATGGCCGTCGACCTGCTGGCCGCGCGCCGCTTCGTCGATCAGGCGGCCGAACGGGTCTCCGCCGAGGATGCAGATATTGAG
>JBAWCC010000025.1:0-5365 GCA_049590095.1 Allosphingosinicella sp.
AGCGGCGGCGGCCGGCCGCCGCGCAAGCCGAACCCGCGCTGAGCGGATGCCCGGCTCCCGGGTGACGATCTCCGGCGGCTGCCATTGCCGGGCGGTTCGCTTCGAGGCGCAGGTGCCGTCCGAGGTCGAGGTGCTGGACTGCAATTGCTCGATCTGCGCGATGACCGGCTTTCGCCATCTCATCGTGCCGCATGAGGATTTCCGGCTGCTTTCGGGAGAGGCGGCGCTGGTCCGTTATCGATTCGGCACGGGCGCCGCGGAGCATCTCTTCTGCTCGGTCTGCGGAGTGAAGAGCTTCTACCAGCCCCGCTCGCATCCCGAGGCCTGGAGCCTCAATCTCAACGCGCTCGACGGAATGGCGGGCCTGTCGGTGACGATCCGGGAATTCGACGGACGGAATTGGGAGGAGGCGCGGGAGGCGCTCTAAGCCTCCCCTCCCTGGAAGGGAGGGGCCGGGGGTGGGTAGGCGAGCGTAGCGAGACTGCTTGCTAATTCCGAGTTTCGGCCGCCTTCGGCGGACCACCCCTGTCCCCTCCCTTCCAGGGAGGGGAGCTTGCCCGTCTTGCCTCCGCCCGCTTACAAAGGCGCAGGCAGGGCAGGGGGGATGTTCATGGCGACGGCGGTATCCGGCGATTACGTGATCGACGCGAAGCGGGACCGGATGGTCATCTTCGCCTCGACGCTGGGCACCGTTTTCGAATGGTATGATTTCTTCATCTACGGGACCCTGGCCGTCATCATCGGCAAGCAATTCTTCCCGGCGCAGAGCGAGACCGCCCAGTTCCTGCTCGCACTGGCGAGCTTCGGAGTCGGCTTCGGGGTCCGGCCGATCGGAGCGGTGCTGTTCGGCTATCTCGGCGACAGGCTGGGGCGGAAATATACCTTCCTCGTCACCATCACTTTGATGGGCGTGGCGACCGCCGCGGTCGGCCTTCTCCCCGGCTATGCCGCGATCGGAATGGCGGCTCCGGCCCTGCTCGTCTTCCTTCGGGTGCTGCAGGGGCTCGCCCTGGGCGGCGAATATGGCGGGGCGGCGATCTACGTCGCCGAGCATGCGCCGAGGCACAAGCGCGGCTTCTACACCAGCTTCATCCAGGCCGGAGTGATCGGCGGATTCCTGCTCTCGGTAGCCGTCGTCCTGGTCTCCGAGCTGTTCGTCGACAAGGGCGAGTGGGAATCCTGGGGCTGGCGGATTCCCTTCCTCTTCTCGGTCGTGCTTCTCGCGATCTCGCTCTGGGTTCGCCTCAAGCTGAAGGAGAGCCCGGTCTTCCAGGCGATGAAGGATTCGGGCGAGATCGCGAAGAACCCGCTCAAGGAGACGTTCGCAAGCCGCTCCAACGTCAAGCTCGTCCTCGTCGCTCTGTTCGGGATCGCCGCCGGGCTCACCGTCATCTGGTATACCGCCCAGTTCCAGGCGATGTACTTCCTCCAGAACAGCCTGAGGATCGAGGACACCGCCGCCCGGGCCATGATCGGCGCCGCCGCCCTGGTCAGCCTGTTCTGGTTCATCCTGTTCGGCTGGCTTTCGGACCGGGTCGGACGAAAGGGGCCGATCGTGATCGGCTATGCGCTCACTATCGTCATCCTGTTCCCGCTTTTCCACTGGATGGCGTCGGCGGCCAATCCGGGATTGTCGGAGGCGATGCGGAAGAATCCGGTGGTCGTGACCGGAAGCGACTGCACCTACGCGCCCTTCGCAAAGGTCCAGCCGACCCAGTGCGGCAAATTGCTCGACGCCCTGTCCAAGAAGGGCATCGCTTACTCGACCGCCGAGGCTCCGGCGGGAGCCCCGGCCGGAGTGACGATCGGCGGGGTCGCGGTCGATGCTTCCGATCCGGCCTCGCTCGATTTCGGGCTCAGGATCGCCGGCTACAAGCTCGAGAAGAGCTCGCCGAGCTTCGGCCAGGCGCTCCAGGTAATCCTCGCCATCGTCCTCATCGGTCTGTGCTCGGGGATGACCTTCGGCCCGGTCGCGGCCCTCCTGGTCGAGCTGTTCCCGGCGCGGATCCGCTACACGTCGATGTCGATCCCCTATCATATCGGGACGGGCTATTTCGGCGGTTTCCTGCCGTTCATCAGCCAATATATCGTCGCCAAGACCGGCGATCCGTTCGCCGGCCTCTGGTACACGATCGCAGTGGTGGCGATGGCTCTGGTGGTAACCCTGTTCTGGCTCCCGGAGACGGCGGGAAAGGAGCTGGAGTAGAGCGCGTCGCTGGGATGACGGGTTGCTCGGACCTGCGGCGGAACGTATCCGCCTCGCCATGCCCGAACCCCATTCCCCGCTGCGCCTCCTGCTCGACGGCGAGGCGCTCGTCGCCAATTGGCGGTGGCTGGAGAAGCAGAGCGCGGGCGCGGCCTGCGGGGCGGCGGTCAAGGCGGACGGCTATGGGCTGGGGGCGCGGGACGTCGTCGCCCGGCTCGCCGGGGCCGGCTGCCGCGACTTCTTCGTCGCCACCTGGCGGGAGGCGGAGGCGCTGCTCGAGCAGGTGGGCCAGGCGTCGGTCTCGGTTCTCCACGGCCTCGCCGGGGACGATTTCGCCCACGCCGCCGGCTCGCCCGCCCGTCCGGTGCTCAACACGCCCTTCCAGGTCCAGCGCTGGAAGGAAGCGGTGCGGGGCCCCTGCGACGTCATGATCGACACCGGAATCAACCGTCTCGGGCTGACGCCGGGGCAGGTGGGGGAGGGGATTCTCGACGGGCTCGAGATCGAGACCCTGATGAGCCATCTCGCCCGCGCCGACGAGGACGAGGCGATGAACGAACGCCAGCGCTCAGCCTTCGTCGAGGTCGCCGCCCGGGCTCCGGCCAGGCGCCTGAGCCTCGCCAACAGCGCCGGAATCTGCCTCGGCCCGGACTATGCCTTCGATCTCACCCGGCCCGGCCTCGCGCTCTACGGCGGGATCCCTCGGGGCGAGGCGGCCGGGCATATCCGCCAGGTCGTCCGGGTCGAGGCCCGGATCGTCCAGCGCCGGCGGGTCGAGGCGGGGGACTGCGTGGGCTACAATTCGACCTGGACGGCCGAGGCTCCGGCCGAGCTCGCGATCCTCAATATCGGCTATGCCGACGGCTATCTGCGCGGCTTTTCGGGCACCGGCCGGGCCCGCCTTGCCGGCGGCTGCGCGCCGGTGGTCGGCCGGATCTCGATGGACCTCACCGCAATCCTCGTCGACGAGGCGCCCGAACTGGGGGAGGGGGATTGGGTGGAGCTGGATTACGACTTGCCGTCGGCCTCGGCCCAGTCGGGGCTTTCGCAATATGAGCTGCTGACGACGCTGGGGGGGAGGCACGAGCGGGTGTGGAGATAACCTCCCCTCCCTGGAAGGGAGGGGTCAGGGGTGGGTCCGTCGAAGGCGGCCGAAACGCCGACTCCGTAAAAGTCTCGCTGCGCTCGCCTACCCACCCCCGGCCCCTCCCTTCCAGGGAGGGGAGGCAACCAGCGCCAACCCGACACGTTCACCTCCCATGGCCCGGATCGCGCATCTCTCCGACATTCATTTCGGCTGCCAGGACGACAAGGTCGTCGACGGCGCCAACGCCTGGCTTCAGGAGCAGCAGCCGGACCTCGTCATCGTCAGCGGCGACTTCACCCAGCGCGCGCGCATCGAGCAGTTCAAGCAGGCCTCGACCTGGCTCAACAAGCTTCGCTCGGCGGGCTGGCCGGTGCTCGCCGTCCCGGGCAATCACGACATCCCGCTCTACGATTTCGTCACCCGCTTCGCCGCGCCGCTCCACCGCTACAAGAAATATATCTCCAACGATCTGTGCCCCTGGTTCGAGAATGACGAGGTCGCGGTGCTCGGGATCAACACCGCCCGCTCGCTCACCGTCAAGGACGGCCGGATCAATCGCGACCAGATGAAGATCATCGAGGAGCGTTTCGCGGCGGTCGAACCGGACAAGACGAAGATCCTCGTCACCCACCACCCCCTCTTCTCGATGCCGATCGGGGAGGGCACGGAGCTGACCGAGGCGGTGGGGCGGCATGAGGATGCGGTCACCGCGGTGTGCCGGGCCGGAGTGAATATCGCCCTGGCCGGCCATTTTCACCGCACCTATGCCGAAGCGGCGAGCAGGATGGTCGAGAGGGCCGGCGGAGCCCTCGTCATCCAGGCCGGGACGGCGACCTCTAAGCGGCTTCGAAACAACGAGCTTCAGAGCTTCAACTGGATCCATGCCCATCGGCACAACGACGTCGAGCTCCAGGTGATCGCCTGGGACGGAACCGGCTTTCGCCGCGGAAGCCATGTCCGCTACGCTCATGACGGCGAGGAATGGAATATGCGGACGGTGTCGCACGACACGGCGGAAGAGCAGGCGGCCGCGCAGATGGTGGCGCGTCCGGACTGACCCCATTGTCATTGCGAGCGAAAGCGAAGCAATCCGGAAGGGGGCTCCGAGGCCCTCTGGATTGCCGCGTCGCTTCGCTCCTCGCAATGACGGCCTACAGATCCAAAATCGGCCTCGGCGGCGGGTAGGTGAACTTGTCCGCCCGGATCCAGCGCGACGCCAGATATTTGGTGCCCCGGGTGACGGGCAGGCCGGCATGGAGGCTGAGCGGGTCGGCGCGGCCGTCGGCACCGGCGTTTCGGAACAGCAAGGCGTCCCCGGTCCGCCCCCGGAAGGACAGGCCGGCCTTCGGGAAATCCGTCTCGCCGCCTTCGTAATCGTCGGAAAGATAGACGAGCAAAGTCAGGATACGCTGGTTGGGCTCGCCCGGAAGCGCGTCCATGTGCGGCTTATACTCGCCGCGGGGACGATAGCGAAGGAGCTGAAGCGGCTCGCCCTGATCGAGCCGGGTGCCGCTCAACGCCGCGATCCGCCGGTTGATCGCATTGACGACGGGATCCTCGGCATAGACTCCGAACATCGCGGCGTCCGAGGAGCGGACCGGGTGCGGGATCATTCGGCCGGTCGCCGGATCGACTACTGCGGAGGGCTGGAGGTTGGGCTCTCCCGCCGCCTTCAGATAGCGGCATTCCGCCTCGGTCATGAAGCCCCGGACGGAGACGGCGCGAGGTGCTTCGCCGACGGTGGCGGATTCGATCGGCCGCTTCGGAAAACCGTCCGCGCCGAGATTCATCGCCTCGATCAGGCGAAGCTGCGCGGCCGCCTGCGCCTGTCGCTTCGCCAGGGCCCGAAGCGAGTCGAGGGCGGCGGGCCAATCGTCGGGGCCGCCCACGCCTGCGGCCAGGAAGCCGGCATGGAGGGAGGCCGAATCGTCGTCGCCTTTGGCCGCCGCGGCGCCGAGCAGGCGCCTCGCCTCGGCAAGGTCGCGGCGGATGAGATTGCCGACGATCCGCCAATGGGCGAGCTCCGCCGTCGCCGCGGCTTCGCCGCTCCGGGCCGCGGCGAGGAGCAGCCG
>JBAWCC010000026.1:0-3310 GCA_049590095.1 Allosphingosinicella sp.
GGCGGCGGCGCGGTCGATCGGGTCCGCCGGAAGCTCGAGCGGCCTGGCGCCGCAGGCGGAAAGCGTCAGCGCGCAGGCCAGGAAGGCGGAGACGAATTTCACGGGCTGCGCTCCTTCGTTTCGGTCCGGGAATGGAGGAGACGCCTGTCGGGTTCTTCAGTCAAGCCGGGGCACCCGTCATTGCGAGCGCAGCGAAGCAATCCAGACGTAGTGGGGCCAGGTGCCGCGGCCGGATTGCTTCGTCGCTTCGCTCCTCGCAATGACGGCGCGGCCTCAAATGTGGATCGGCTTGCCGGTCACCGCCATCGCCGCTTCCTTCATCGCCTCCGAATGGGTCGGGTGGGCGTGGCAGGTGTAGGCGATGTCTTCGCTGGTCGCTCCGAACTCCATCGCCTGGGCGGCCTGGGCGATCATCGTCCCGGCGATCGAGGCGATGATATGGACTCCGAGCACCCGGTCGGTCTTCGCATCGGCGATCACCTTGACGAAGCCGTCCGTCTCCCGGTTGGTCTTGGCGCGGCTGTTGGCCATCATCGGGAATTTGCCGACCTTGATCTCGATCCCCGCTTCCTTCAGCTCCTCCTCGGTCTTGCCGACCGCGGCGATCTCCGGGAAGGTGTAGACCACGCCCGGGATGACGTCGTGATTGACGATCCCGATTTGGCCGGCGAGGATCTCGGCGACCGCGATCCCCTCGTCCTCCGCCTTGTGGGCGAGCATCGGCCCCGGAGTGACGTCGCCGATCGCGTAGACCCCCTCCACTCCGGTGCGGAAATCATGGTCGACCTCGATCTGGCCGCGCTTGTTGAGCTGGACGCCCGCGGCTTCGAGATTGAGGCCGTCGACATTGGGCCGGCGCCCGATCGAGACCAGGACCACGTCCGCTTCGATCGTCTGCGCCTCGCCGCCCTGGGCCGGCTCGACGGTAAGGGCGACTCCCTCTCCCTTTTTCTCGGCACCGGTGACCTTGGTCGAGGTTCGGATCTCGAAGCCCTGCTTCTTGAAGATCTTGCCCGCCTCCTTGCGGATCTCGCCGTCCATGCCGGGCAGGATCTGGTCGAGATATTCGACCACCGTCACCTTCGCACCGAGCCGCCGCCAGACCGAGCCGAGCTCCAGCCCGATCACTCCGCCGCCGATCACGACCATGTGGCCGGGGACCTGGGCAAGCTCCAGCGCCCCGGTCGAATCGACGATCCGCTCCTGGTCGATCTCGACGCCCGGAAGCGGCGTCACCGACGATCCGGTGGCGATGACGATGCTCTTCGCGGAATAAGCCTGGCCGGCGACGTCGACCGCGTTCGGCCCGGTGAATTTCGCGTGGCCCTTGAGCCAGGTCACCTTGTTCTTCTTGAACAGGAATTCAATTCCGCCGGTCAATCCCTTGATCGCCTCCTTGCGGCCGGCATGCATGACGTCGAGGTCGAGCTCCACTTCCTTCGCCTTGATCCCCCATTTCGCCATGGTGCCGTGGGCCGCTTCCTCGAACAGCTCGGAGGCGTGGAGCAGGGCCTTGGACGGAATGCACCCCACGTTGAGGCAGGTCCCGCCGAGAGTCTCCCGGCTCTCGACGCAGGCCGTCTTCAGCCCGAGCTGCGCCGCCCGGATCGCGGCGACATAGCCGCCGGGGCCGGCGCCGATGATGATCACGTCGAAATTGGTCTCGGACATTGGAATCACTCTCTCGGGGGTAAGGGACGATAGCGACTGCTAGATGGGCGAATGACGGCCATATGGTGGTTCAACCTGCCGGATGCGAGCGTATCGATGACTCGGCCGGCCATTGCCGGCTGTGCTTCAGGCTCGCAGCGTATGTAGATGATGGCGGGCGGCGACGGCATTCCAAAGGCGTAGATCAGATCCGAAAAATCGCTGTCCTCGGTAACGATGATCCGCTCCTCCCGCACTGCCAGTGCCAGCAGGTCGGCGTCGCTCCAGATCGCATGATCGAGGGCGGCTCGTACGACGTCATGACCTTCGGCCTCCAGCGCCTTCGCAATGGCTTTGGCAATGTGAACGTCCAGCAGGAACTTCAAGCGGCTTTCGCCTGTCCGATCGCGACATAATCTTCGTCATGCATGAGATCGGCGGCGAAGGCGGCGGCTGCCCGCAGATGCTCGGGCAGAATTCCAGGATATTCGTCGGCCATCTGCTCCGCCGTCCACCCGGCAGCCATCAGCTTCAGCACGAACTCGACCTTGATACGCGTGCCTCTGAAGATCGGTTTACCGAAGCCGATCTCCGGATTCGAGTAGATATGGTCCCGCCAGTTCATAGCCGCCTCCTGCGGATCGATCAGAAGCCTTGTCGGGTCTTCTATAGCCGCCTCCGTGCGGACGCGGAAGGTGATCGCGATTGCTTCGATATCGATCTCCGTCATGTTTACATCAAGGGTCGTTGCCGGACCTTCTCATAGAATCCTCGCCAGCTCGAGGGTTCGGGATACATCGCCTCGAACGCCCGAGCAGCCTCGCCGGTGAGGCCACTGAACCAGCGGTAGAAGGCGTCGTATGCATCTTCGCCTCGGCCCATCCGCCACCCGATAGACCCGGCGGGAATGTCCGGCTCCACAATCCAGGGAGGTTCAGGATGCGAGAGCATCAAAGGTCGATCAACAGCCGCGTCGGGTCTTCCAGCGCTTCTTTCATCCGCACCAGGAAGGTGACCGCCTCGCGGCCGTCGACCAGGCGGTGGTCGTAGCTCAAAGCCAGGTACATCATCGGCCGCACCACCACCTGGCCGTCGCGGACCACCGGCCGCTCCTCGATCCGGTGCATTCCGAGCACTGCCGACTGGGGCGGGTTGATGATCGGGGTGGAGAGCAGGGAGCCGAAGACTCCGCCGTTGGAGATGGTGAAGGTGCCGCCTTCCATGTCGGCCATGGTCAGCGAGCCTTCCTTGGCCCGCCTGCCGAAGTCGGCGATCGTCTTCTCGACCTCGGCGAAGCTCAGCGCCTGGGCGTCGCGGATGACCGGCACGACCAGCCCGTTCGGGGCCGAGACGGCGACCGAGACGTCGACATAATCGTGATAGACGATCTCCTCGCCCTCAATGTAGGCGTTGACCGAGGGCACGTCGCGCGCCGCGAGCACCGCCGCCTTCACGAAGAAGCTCATGAAGCCGAGCCGGATCCCGTGCTTCTTCTCGAACAGGTCCTTGTAGCGGCTCCTCGCCTCCATCACCGCGCTCATGTCGACGTCGTTGAAGGTGGTCAGCAAGGCCGCCGTGTTCTGGGCTTCCTTGAGCCGGCGGGCGACGGTCTGCCGGAGACGGGTCATCCGCACCCGCTCCTCTTTCCGCTCGCCCGAGG
>JBAWCC010000027.1:0-8661 GCA_049590095.1 Allosphingosinicella sp.
GGCTCTGCGGCGCCTGCGGCGGTGCCCCTGGCCTCCCTGCCAGCCGCAAAGGCGGCGGACGGGATCACCAACAACCAGGAGGCCGATGTCGACGAGGGCGGGATCGTCAAGATGCGCGGCGACACGCTCGTCATCCTTCGCCGCGGCCGGCTGTTCACCGTCTCGCTCGCCGGCGGGGCCATGCGCCCCGTCGATTCGATCGACGCTTTCCCGCCGGGGGTTTCGGGCCGGGGCGACTGGTATGACGAGATGCTGATCTCGGGCGACCGGGTGATCGTCGTCGGCTATTCCTATGCGCGCGGCGGAACCGAGATCAACCGCTTCCGCCTCGACCCCGCCGGCCGGCTCCGCTTCGAGGACGCCTGGCACCTCAAGTCCAACGATTATTATTCGTCGCGCAACTACGCCTCGCGGCTGATCGGCAACCGGCTCATCTTCTACACCCCGCTCGATCTCGACTGGGAGGACAATCCGTTCGAGGTGCTTCCGGGGGTCCGCCGCTGGCAAGGCGGCGAAGGCGCCGAGGACCGCAAGTTCAAGCGGATCGCCAGCGCCCGGCAGGTCTTCATCGCGCCGGTCATGCGCAACTCGCGAGACGCCGTCGTCGACACCCTGCACAGCGTCACCAGCTGCGACCTCACCGCCGCGGATCTCGGCTGCTCGGCAACCGCGGTGCTCGGGCCCAGCTCGCGCACATTCTACGTCTCGGCCCAGGGCGTCTATCTGTGGGTCACCGATGCCTGGGAATCGGATCGCCCGGAAAGCTATCTCTACCGTCTTCCCTTCGGCCGCGAGCGTCCGTCCGCCACGGCGGCGCGCGGGGCGCCCGTCGACCAATTCTCCTTCCGGGAGGATCCGGCCGAGGGAATCCTCAACGTCCTCGTCCGAAGCGACGGCGGCGGCGACTCGATGTTCGCGCCCGAAGCGAGCGGCGGCGGCGCCGGAGTCGCGCTCCTCCGGGTCCGCTTCTCGGATTTCGGCGACGCTTCCCGTCAGGTGCCCCGTTCCCGTTACCGCTTCCTGCCGTCGGTGCCGGGCTGGTCGTTCCACAACCGCTTCGCCGGCGACTACGTCCTCTACGGCGCCGGCACCTACGGCGAGGCTTCGAGGCGCTCCAACCTGATCGCCGCCCGCCTCCGCGACGGCCAGGTCACGCAGCTACCGGTTCCCCAGTCGGTCGACCGGATCGAGCTGCTCGGGCGCGACGCGATGGTCATCGGCGGCACGCCGCGCGGTCTCGGCTTCTCCACGGTCGAACTCGACGGAGGGAAGCCGGATCTCGGCGACCGCTACGTCCATCCCGATTCGGCAGAGGGCGAGAGCCGAAGCCACGCCTTCTTCTTCAGCCCGGATCCGGACTCGCCCGAGGGCCGGTCGGGCACGGTCGGGCTCCCGGTCGCCAAGCGCGCCGATCCGGCGCTGGCCCGATTCTTCGGAAGCTCGGCGGCGATGGTCTTCCTTCGCCGGGAGGACCGCCGCCTCGCGCCCGCCGGCGAGCTCGACGCCCGGACGCGGGGAGTCGTCGACGACGGTTGCAAGGCGAGCTGCGTCGACTGGTACGGCAATGCCCGGCCGATCTTCTGGGGCGGCCGGACCTTCGCCTTGCTCGGCTACGAGCTGGTCGAGGGCGAGCTCGCCCGAGGCAGGATCCGCGAGGTCGGCCGGATCAGCTTCGCTCCGAGGGGCGCCGGGCGGCAGTAACGCCTCAAGGGAGACTGGCCATAATCGTCATGCCAGCGAAGGCTGGCATCCATGCCGAGTCTGGGCAGCGAGAAGTCCGCATGGACCCCAGCCTTCGCTGGGGTGACGGAGAAGCCGGAGCCGACGCAGGCGACGCCGGAATCGCGCTCTCGCCGGAATGACGGGGTGGTTGCCACCCTCGGCCGCTGATGCTTAGGCTCCGGGAATGCTCGGCCCCACGATCGAAACCGCCCGCCTGATCCTCCGGCCGCCGGAGGAGCGCGATCTCGACGGCTTCGCGGCGATGATGGCCGACGAGGAGTCCGCCCGCTTCGTCGGCGGCCGCCAGCCGCGCTCGGGTGCCTGGCGGGGCATGGCGGCGATAGCGGGAAGCTGGGCGCTGAGGGGCTACGGCATGTTCTCGGTGATCGAGAAATCGAGCGGACGATGGCTCGGCCGGGTCGGCCCCTGGCAGCCGGAAGGCTGGCCGGGCGCGGAGGTCGGCTGGGGCATGGTGCGCGGCGCCTGGGGCAGGGGCTATGCCACCGAAAGCGCCGAGGCGGCCATAGACTGGGCGTTCGGCTCGCTCGGCTGGGACGACGTCATCCACTGCATCGACCCCGACAACGCTCCGTCCGCCCGGGTCGCGACCCGCCTGGGCTCCTCCGTCCGGGGCAGCGCCTACCTCCCCGCCCCATTCGACAACACGCCGGTCGACATCTGGGGCCAGAGCCGGGAGCAATGGCGGGCGCGCAGGGCCGGGGGTTAGCCGGCAAGCGTCAGCGGGCGGCGCATTTTCCACGAAGCCGCGCGACGACTTCCCTGCACGGCCGGGTACGCCCTGCTTTTATGTCCCCGTCGCCGATCGCAAGCAGTCCCAGCAGCGCCAAAGTCTCGGCTCTTTCCTCATGATCGTCATGGGTCATAACCCGATCCTCCGAAGAACATTCCGCAAGTGGTTCAAAGGCCGTCAAGCCAAGGCCAGAAGCCGGTCCCTTTTCTCGGCGAGCTCGGCATAGGAAGCGCCGCCGGTCGCACACGCGACGCTCGCCATGGCCCGTTCCAGACGCTCGCGCCCGGCCTCGTTCAGCGCGCCGGCCGCGCTCGCCACGGCGACCATCTCCTCCATCCTGCCCGAGCAATGGAGGACCGCGTCCGTCCCCGCCTCGATCACGCCTCGCGCCCGCTCGGCGAAGCCGCCGCCGAGCGCGTTCATTCCGATATCGTCGGACATGAGGAAGCCGTCGAAGCCGATGCCGCGGCGTATGACCTCCTCGATCACGACCGGCGATTGGCTTCCCGGCCGCTCAGGATCCCAGGCGGTATAGACGCAGTGGCAGGTCATCCCCATCGGCGCCGAGCGCAGGGTGCGGAAGGGCTCGATGTCGATCTCAAGCTCCTCGAGCGAGGCGGTGACCACCGGCAGCGCCTCGTGGCTGTCGACCAGCGCCCGGCCGTGGCCCGGCATATGCTTGATCACCCCGACCACCCCGGCCGAGGCGAGCCCGTCGAGCGAGGCGCGGCCGAGCGCCGCCACCTGCATCGGCTCGGAGCCCAGAGCCCGGTCGCCGACGATGTCGGTGGCTCCGGGCTGGCGGACGTCGAGCACCGGCAGGCAGTCGACATTCACCCCGACCTCGCGAAGCAGGACGGCGATCGCCGCCGCGTTGGCCCGCAGGGCCTCGATCGCGCTCATCGGCGCTTTCTCGTAGAGTCGGGCGAAGGCCTCGCCGGCCGGGAAGGCCGGCCATTCGGGCGGCCGCATCCGGGCCACCCGGCCGCCCTCCTGGTCGATCAGGATCGGAAGATCGTCGCGGCCGTGAAGAGCGCGCAAGGCGCCGGTCAAGGCGCGCATCTGCTCGCGGTCCGCGATGTTACGCCTGAAGAGGATATATCCGCACGGGTCGGAATCCCGGAAGAAGGCGCGCTCGTCGGGGGTCAGTTCGAGCCCGGCGGGGGCGTAGATGGCGGCTTGCATGGACGCTGCTTAATCGGGTCCCGGGCGAAGCGCTACCGTTCCCCGGCGAAGGCCGGGGTCCAGCCTTCGGCCGCACCGTCCCGCAAGATCTGGGCCCCGGCTTTCGCCGGGGAACGCCTCAAACCTTGAGGCACTGCTCCCCGGCCACCTTCAGCCGCCCGCAAATTCCCGCCGCGCCGGGGCCGGTGGCGCGGAGCCGGTAATAGGTCTTGCCGTTGACCTGGGCGACGACGACGTTGTGCGATAGCGGCGCCAGATAGGAGAAGCGGCCGGACAGGGCCTTCCAGGCCTTTTCGGCGGCCGCTCCGCTCGGAAAGGCGCCGAGCTGGATGGTCGCGCCGCCGGCGGCCGGAGCCGCGGGCGCATCGGCCGGGGCGTTGCTCGCCGCAGGCGCCTTGAGCAAGGGCGGCTCCTTCGCCGCGGGCGCCGGGGCCTCCGCTTTGGGCTGTGCGGTCACCGGAGCCTCGGCCACCGCGGTTGTGTCGATGCTGGCATTGGGGGTTCCGCCCTGGGCGGCGTCGAACGCGGTCTCGCCCTGGCCTTCGACGGTCATCCCGCCCGGGCTGTCGGGCTTGACCTTGAACGGGCCGTCGGCCGCCGCGATCACTTCGGGGGTGCCGGTCTCGGCGCCGTCGCGATTGCCCATCCAGAAGATTCCGCCGACGATTCCGCCGATCGCGGCGAGCCCGATCAGGACGGCGACGATCAGCTTGAGCGCCGAAGGCCCGCCCGCGTCGCCATCCTCCTCGACCGCTTCCAGCCAGGGCAGGCGATCGTCATTGTCGAGCGCGGCATCGTCGGCGCGAATGTCGGTCATCACTGCATCTCCTCGGCGGCCGTCACGCCCATGATAGCAAGGCCGTTTCGCAAAATCTGGCCCGTGGCCGCCGCTAACTCTAGCCTCGCGCTGGTTAATTTCAAATTATCTTCGAGCAGGAAGCGGCGCGAGGGATCGTCGTTGCCGCGATTCCACAAGGCGTGGAAGGCGGCGGCGAGGTCGCCGAGGTAGAAAGCGATCCGGTGCGGCTCGTGCGCCTGCGCCGCCGCCTCGACGATGCGCGGAAATTGCGCCGCGATCCTGACCAGTCCGAGCTCCTCGTCGTCGAGCAAGGCGAGGTCCGCCGAACCCGCGGGCTCCAGCCCCGCTTCGGCGGCGCGGCGGTGCAGCGACCGGATCCGGGCGTGGGCATATTGGACGTAGAAAACCGGATTGTCCTTCGAGGCCTCGACCACCTTGGCGAAGTCGAAGTCCATCTGGGCGTCGTTCTTGCGGGTCAGCATGGTGAAGCGGACGACGTCCTTGCCGACCTCCTCGACCACTTCGGCGAGGGTGACGAAGCTTCCCGAGCGCTTCGACATCTTGACCAGCTCTCCGGCTCTCAGCAGCCGGACCATCTGGACGATCTTGACGTCGAGCGCGGGCCGGCCGGCGAGCGCCTGGACCGCCGCCTGGGTCCTTTTCACGGTGCCGGTATGGTCGGCGCCCCAGACGTTGATCAGCTCGTCCGAGGCTTCGAGCTTCTGCATGTGGTAGGCGGTGTCTGCGGCGAAATAGGTCCAGCTTCCGTCCGACTTGCGGATCGGCCGGTCCTGGTCGTCGCCGAATTCGGTGGAGCGGAAAAGGGTGAGCTCGACCGGCTCCCAATCTTCGACCGTCTTGCCCTTGGGCGGCGGAAGAGTTCCGCGATAGACCAGCCCTTTCTCGCCGAGCAGGGCGAAGGCGCGGTCGACGGCGCCGGATTCCTGTACTTCGCGCTCCGAGGAGAAGAGGTCGTGATGCACGCCGAGCGTCGCCAGATCGGCGCGGATCAGATCGAGCATCGCCGCCACGGTGCGGCGGCGGAAGATCCCGAGCCAGGTCTCCTCGGGCGCATCGGCATGGGCGTCGCCGAACTCGGCCGCCAGCGCCTCGCCGACCGGCTTGAGATAGTCGCCCGGATAAAGGCCTTCGGGGATCTCGCCGATCTGCCGCCCGAGCGCCTCGAGATAGCGCAGGTGGGCCGAGCGGGCGAGGACGTCGACCTGGGCGCCGGCGTCGTTGACATAATATTCCCGGGTCACCGAATAGCCCGCCGTTTCGAGCAGGCTCGCCAGTGCGTCGCCGACGACCGCGCCCCGGCAATGGCCCATATGCATCGGACCCGTGGGGTTGGCGGAGACATATTCGACGTTCACCCGCCGCCCCGCGCCGGCTCCCGAGCGGCCGTAGGCGGAGCCATCGGCGAGGATGGAGCGGAGCTCGTCATGCCAGATCGAGGGGGCAAGCCGGATGTTGATGAAGCCGGGGCCGGCCACTTCGGCGCTCACCACCTCGTCCAGAGCCGCAAGCCTCGGAGCGATCAGCTCGGCCAGAGCGCGCGGATTGGTCCGGGCGCCCTTGGCGAGCACCATCGCCGCGTTGGTGGCGAGGTCGCCGTGGGAGGGATCGCGCGGAGGCTCCACCGCCACCGCCTTGCGGTCGAGCCCGGGCGGAAGCGAGCCCTCGCCTTCGAGTGCGTCGAGGATGGAGCCGAGATGCTCGGCGAAGCGGGCGTAGAGGGTCACGGGTGGGTCCTGCTTTGAGGAGCGCGGGGCTTAGCCGATGTCCGAGGCGATTTGAAGGCGGAGCAGTCCTGTCCTCCCTGCCGCGAAGCGGTGGGGAGGGGGACCATGCGAAGCATGGTGGAGGGGTAGCCGGCACCGAGCTTGGAGGGATCATTCGAGAACCTCGGAGCCGAGCCTTCTACCCCCCCCACCACCCTGCGGGTGGTCCCCCTCCCCACCCGCTCCGCGGGCAGGGAGGATCAGGCGGCGGCCAACGCTCTGATTTCACGGTTTTCATGTCGAAAGACACCCGCCCCGGTCTGCCGAAGCGCTCCGGCTACCGCCGCCGCGACGATATCCGCGTCGATCGCCGCATAGCGGTCGAGCCTGCCTCGCAGGGCCAGATTGACCACCGGGCTCAATATTATGCCGATCCGCTCGCCCAGCCGCCGGTCGCCGCCGCGCGGACCACGAAGCAGGCCGGGGCGCAATATGTCGAGCCGTTCGAAGCCCATCCCTTCCAGCGCCGCCTCCATCTCCCCCTTGATCCGCAGGTAGAAATTGGTCGAGCCGGGGTCCGCGCCCACGGAGGATACCGTCACCATCCGGAGGGCTCCGGCCTCCAACGCCGCTCGGGCGAAGGCGACGACCATGTCGAGATCGACCGCCCGGAAGGCCGGCCTTGAGCCCGCCTGGCGCATCGTCGTCCCCAAGGCCGAAACCGCCGCGTCCGGGCGAAGGCCTGCGACGATGCCGGCCCATGCCCGCGGCGGTGCGAGATGCTCGCGCCGGCCCGAATGAGCCACTCCGCTCGGCCGCCGAGCCAGCGCGTCTACCTCGTGGCCCTGCGCAAGCAACCGGTGCGCCGCGATCGAGCCGACGAGCCCCGTCGCCCCGATCGTCGCCACACGCATTTCCTAAAACCCCTCCGGAAGCTCGACCGGTCCGACCAGCTCGCGATGCTGGCGGACGGCATAGCGGTCGGTCATTCCGGCAAGGAAGTCGCCGATCGCCCGAAGTGTCGCGACCTCGCCGGCTTCGGCCGGGAGCCATCCCGCGGGCAGCCGGCGCGGATCGTCCCGATAGGCGGCGAAGAGGCGGGCGACGACCGCCTGGGCCTGGTCGCGCACCGCCATGACCGGCGCCGCATTGTACATCCTGGAGTGAAGGAAGCGCTTCAGCACGGCTTCGTCGGCCGCCATGGCCGGCGAGAATCCGGCGAGCGGCCGGCCCGCGCCGCGTATCTCGCCCACCGTCTCGACGCCGGCGTCGGCCAGCCGGCGCCGGGTCTCCTCGAGCACGTCGCCGACCATGAGGCCGATCTGGTCGCGGACCAGCTCGGGGACCAGTCGAGCCTCCTCGATATCGGGGAAACGGTCGCGGACCTGGCTCCAGGCGCGCCCCACCATCGGCACCTGGAGCAGTTCCTCCAGGCTGAACAGGCCCGCGCGAAGGCCGTCGTCTACGTCGTGATTGTCGTAGGCGATGTCGTCGGCGACCGCCGCCACCTGCGCCTCCAGACCAGGCCAGGTCTTCAGGTCCAGCGGAAATTCGGAATCGGCCTCGGCCAGTGCCCAGGGCGGGTCGGCGACCGGGCCGTTATGCTTGGCCAGCCCCTCCAGCGTCTCCCAGCTCAGGTTGAGGCCGGGATGGCGCGGATAGGGGCTATCGAGGCGGGTGAGCAGCCGGATGGTATGGGCATTATGGTCGAAGCCCCCGGCCCCGGCCATCTGCGCCTGCAGGACCTCCTCGCCGGAATGGCCGAAGGGCGGATGGCCGATGTCGTGAGCGAGGCAAAGGGCTTCGGTGAGATCCTCGTTGAGCCCGAGCGCCCGGGCCATGGTCCGGCCGATCTGCGCGACTTCGAGGCTGTGGGTGAGCCGAACCCGGAAATGGTCGCCGTCGGGGGCGACGAAGACCTGGGTCTTGTGGCGGAGGCGGCGGAACGGGACGGAATGGATGATGCGGTCGCGGTCGCGCTGGAAGGAGTCGCGAGGCCCTCTCTGGCCCGTCTCGGGTTCGCCATGAAGCCGTCCGCGCGAGGCGGAAGGATCGCAGGCGTAGCGGGCCTTGGGGTCCGGGCCCCTGATCACTTCGAGGGCAGCTTCTCGACCTTCTGCCCGGCCGGGCTGGTCCAGGCGAAGCTGCTCAGATCCTCCGCCTTGAGCTGGTTGACGAACGTCTGGGCCTCCCTCGAGCTGGCGAAGGGACCGACCAGCAGCCGGTTGGTGGCGTTGAGCGGAGCCGTCCAGGCCGAATGCGCGCCGAGCAGCTTGGGCGCCTTCGCCTTGAGCCGGGCGAACTCGCGCGGCAGCGCTCCCTTGGCGGCGCCTCCGGCGATCTGGACCCAGACCCGGCTGGGCTCGGACGGCGCCGCTTTCGGCTTCTTCGCGGCAGTGGCCGCCGGCTTCGTCTTGGGAGCGATCGCCCGGACGGGGGCGGGCTCCGGCTCCGGAATGTCGGCGATCGCCGCCGAAAGG
>JBAWCC010000028.1:0-7659 GCA_049590095.1 Allosphingosinicella sp.
GCCCCGACACCCCAGCGAAGGCTGGGGTCCATACCGCCCTGGAAGCGGCATCGCGTATGCACCATGGACCCCAGCCTTCGCTGGGGTGACGGAGAGTGAAATGAACTACGAGAACATCCTGGTCGAGCAGCGCGGCGCCGTCACGCTGATCAACCTCAACCGCCCGAAGGCGCTCAACGCGCTCAACACCGCCGTCCTCGCCGAGCTGATCCACGCCTTCGCCGCCTACGACGGCGACGATTCCCAGCGTTGCGCCGTCCTCACCGGCTCCGAGCGCGCCTTCGCCGCCGGCGCCGACATCAAGGAGATGTCGGACCAGGGCTTCGCCACCATGTACGGCTCCAACTTCTTCCAGGGCTGGGAGAAGGTCACCGCCACCCGCAAGCCCTGGATCGCCGCGGTCGCAGGCTACGCGCTCGGCGGCGGCTGCGAGGTGGCGATGATGGCCGATTTCATCATCGCGGCCGATACGGCCCAGTTCGGCCAGCCCGAGATCAAGCTCGGGGTCACTCCCGGAATGGGCGGTTCCCAGCGCCTCACCCGGGCGGTCGGCAAGGCCAAGGCGATGGAGATGTGCCTCACCGGCCGGATGATGGGAGCGGAGGAGGCGGAACGTTCGGGCCTCGTCGCCCGGGTCGTGCCGGCCGCCGAGCTGCTCGACGAGGCGTTGAAGACGGCGGAAGCGATCGCCGGAATGGCGCCGCTCGCCGCCATGGCGACGAAGGAACAGGTCGATGCGGCCTTCGAGATGAGCCTCGCCCAGGGCATCGTCTTCGAGCGGCGCCTGTTCCACGGCCTGTTCGGGACGCAGGACCAGAAAGAAGGCATGGCTGCGTTCGTCGACAAGCGGAAGGCGCAGTGGACGGGGCGTTAGTCGTCATGCCAGCGACGGCTGGCATCCATGCCGACGTCTCAAGGGTATGGCCCAATCAGAATGGACCCCAGCCTTCGCTGGGTTGACGGAGAAAATAATGGCACGAATCGCATTCATCGGGCTCGGCAACATGGGCGGCGGGATGGCCGCCAACCTGGTCAAGGCGGGCCATGAGGTGCGCGCTTTCGACCTGAGCGACGCCGCGCTTGCCAAGGCCGAGTCGAACGGATGCGCCCGCGCCGGATCGGCCGCCGAAGCCGTCGCGGACGCCGAGGCCGTGGTCACCATGCTCCCCGCCGGCAAGCATGTCCGCGACGTCTACGAATCGAGCGTGATCGGCACCGCCCCTTCCAGCGCCCTTCTCATCGACTGCTCGACCATCGACGTCGCCACCGCCCGCGAGGAGATCGGGAAGGCCGAGGCCGCCGGCTATGCGATGGTCGACGCCCCGGTCTCGGGCGGGATCGCTGCAGCCGACGCGGGCACCCTCACCTTCATGGTCGGCGGCACGGACGAAGCCTTCGGGCGGGCGCGCGAGATCCTCGAGAGGATGGGCAAGGCGGTGATCCACGCCGGCGCACCCGGCTCCGGCCAGGCCGCGAAGATCTGCAACAACATGCTTCTCGGCGCCTCGATGGTCGCGACCTGCGAGACCTTCGTGCTGGCGCAGAAGCTCGGCCTCGACCCGCAGACCTTCTTCGACATCGCCTCAAAGGCGTCGGGCCAATGCTGGTCGATGACCACCTATTGCCCGGTGCCCGGGGTGGGGCCGTCGACTCCGGCCGACCGCGATTATGAAGGCGGCTTCGCGGCCGCGCTGATGCTCAAGGACCTCAGACTGGCGATGGAGGCGGCTCAGAGCGTCGACGCCTACACGCCGATGGGAGCGGAAGCCGAGGAGCTCTATGCCCGCTTCGCCGAGGCCCTCGGCGGCGGCGGCAAGGATTTCTCCGGAATCATCAAGATGATCGACGACAGCTGGAAGGGGTCGACGGGCAGTTGAGTGCTTCCCGGCGAAGGCCGGGATCCAGCCCTACCGCCGAGCCACTGGCCCCCGGCCTTCGCCGGGGAGCAGCTAGGCCCGCCGGTAGCTCGCCCCCCCGGCCCTTCGCCGCTCGCCGCCGCCGTAGCGGGCGGTCAGTTCGGCCGCGCTCGGCTCGGGCGCCGGCAGCTTCGCCACGGCCGAGCGGCTCCGCAGATCCTCGACGCAGCGCGCGGCGGCCTTGCCGTCCCAAAGCTCCGGGCACCGCACCGGGCGCGGCCCGGTCAGCGCCCGCTCGAGCTCGATCAGCAACGTCTCTGGAGTCGCCAGCCGATTGGTCCCCTCGGTGATCGTCACCGGCCGCTCGGTATTCTCGCGGAGGGTCAGGCAGGGAATTCCGAGATAGGTGGTCTCCTCCTGGATCCCGCCTGAATCGGTGATCGCGGCGGCCGCTCCGGTCACCAGGCTCATGAATCGGACATAGGGCAGAGGGTCGATCAGCTTCACGCCGGCGCGCGCCAGCCGGCCGTCGAACAAGGCTCCGGCAAGGCGCCTGGCGGTTCGCGGATGGACCGGGAAGACGAGCGGAAGCCGCCGTTGCGCCTCGATCAGGGCGTCGACGAGGCGGATCAGCTGGGCGGGATCGTCGACGTTGGACGGCCGGTGGAGGGTGACGACGCCGTAGCCGCCGCGCTCCAGCCCCAGCTCTCCCGGAACGTCCGAGGCCTCGATCGCCGGCCGGACCAGCTCGAAGCTGTCGAGCATGATATTGCCGACCCGGGTGATCCGGCCGGCGGGAATGCCCTCGGCGAGAAGGTTCTCGTCGCCGTCGGGCGACGGGGTCCACAGCACGTCGGCGAGGACATCGGTGACCAGCCGGTTAAGTTCCTCGGGCATGGTCCGGTCCCGGCTCCTGAGGCCGGCCTCAAGATGGACGACCGGAATTCCCAGCTTGCCCGCGACCATCGCGCAGGCGGCGGTCGAATTGACATCGCCGACGACGATTATCCAGTCAGGCCTGTCGTTTAACGCTACTTTCTCATAGGCGATCATCACTCCGCCGGTCTGCTCGGCATGGCTCCCGGAGCCCACTCCGAGATGATGGTCCGGCTCCGGAAGCTTCAGATCGGCGAAAAAGGCGTCCGACATGTTGACGTCGTAATGCTGGCCGGTGTGGATGAGGACGGGGGTGAAGCCGGGCGCCGAGGCGAGGGCGTGCCAGAGCGGCGCCACCTTCATGAAATTCGGGCGCGCGGCGGCGATCAGGTGGATGCGCTGGGCCATGGCGGACGAGGTAGCGGGAAAGGGTAAAGATAGGGTTGGCTCACCGTCACCCCAGCGAAGGCTGGGGTCCATGCAGAGTCAGCATGGATGCCAGCCTTCGCTGGCATGACGAATCAGCGAAGCACCCCCTCCACCGCTTTCTTCCAGCCCGCCAGCCTCGCCTCTCGCACCTTCTCCGCCATCGCCGGCTCGAACCGCTCCACCGCTCCGCGTATCCCCACCGCCTCCTCCAGCGAGCCGAACATCCCGCATCCGACCCCCGCAAGCATCGCCGCCCCGAGCGCCGTCGTCTCGACGAACCCCGGCCGCTCCACCGTCAGATCCAGCACATCCGCCAGATCCTGGGCAAGCCAGCCGTTCGACGCCATTCCGCCATCCACCTTCAGGACCTCCCAGGGGGCGCCGTCGGCGGCGAAGGCGGTCATCAGGTCATGGGTCTGGTGCGCCATCGCCTCGAGCGCGGCTCGGGCGATCTGGGCCCGTCCGGTGGCGAAGCTGAGGCCGGTGATGGCACCGCGCGCGTCCGGCCGCCACCACGGCGCTCCAAGCCCGCTGTGGCCGGGCACGATCTGCACTCCGCCGCTGTCCGGCACCGAGCGGGCCAGCGCCTCCGTCTCCGCCGCGCTTCCAAGCAGCCCGAGATCGTCGCGAAGCCATTTGACCAGGCTCCCGGCGACGAACACCGAACCTTCGAGCGCGTATCGGCGCTCGCCGCCCAGCTGCCAGGCGATCGTGGAGAGCAAACGGTGGCGGCTCCGGCGAAGCTCGGCGCCGGTATGGGTGAGTAAGAAGGCGCCGGTGCCGTAGGTAGCCTTGCTGTTGCCGGGCTCGAGGCAGGCCTGGCCGATCGAGGCCGCCTGCTGATCGCCGGCCATTCCGCAGATCGGGATCGCCAATCCAAAATGCTCGGGCAGGGTCTCGCCGAGCCGCCCGGCGCAGTCGACGATCTCGGGCAGGATTGTGGCCGGAACGCCCCACATGTCGAGCAGCCCGTCGTCCCAGCGGCCGCTCTCGATGTCCATCAGTGCGGTGCGCGAGGCATTGGTCGCGTCGGAGACGTGCAATCCGCCGGTCAGCCGGAAGACCAGCCAGCTCTCGACCGTTCCGACGCACAGATCGTCCCCGGCTTCCCTGACCTGCGGCCAATGCCCCAGCCCCCAGGCGATCTTGGAGGCGCTGAAATAGGGGTCGAGCAGAAGCCCGGTCCTGGACTGCACCGCCTCCTCATGCCCCTCGGCCTTGAGTCGCGCGCAAAGCTCGGCGGTGCGCCGGTCCTGCCAGACGATCGCCGGGGCCAGCGCCTTGCCCGTCCGGCGGCTCCAGAACAGGATCGTCTCGCGCTGATTGGTGATCCCGAGCGCCGCCACTCGCTCCGAGCCTCCGCCCGAGGCCACCACGGCCTGCGCGCAGGCGAGGCTGGAGGCCCATAGCTCCTCGGCGTCATGCTCGACCCAGCCTGGCCGCGGGCAGGATTGCTTCAGCTCCCGCCGCTCGGCGGCGAGGCAGGCGCCGTCGGCGGCAAACAGCATCGCGCGGGTGCTGGTCGTGCCTTCGTCGATGACGAGGATCGAGTCGCCCATCCATCCCCCCGTCACCCCGGCGAAGGCCGGGGTCCATGCGGCTTTGGTGACACGAAGGCCCCATGGATTCCAGCCTTCGCTGGAATGACGATCGTCACCGTCTCGCCCATTCCTCCATCATCGTCCGCTTGAAGGTCAGGAAATCGGCGTCGCTATTGGGATCGAAATGCTCGATGTCGCCGTCGCCGATATAGTCGAAGAACGGCCAATGCTCGTCGTTATTCTGCGAATAGAGATAGCATTGGATGGTGATGCACGGCTCCGCCGCGTTGAGATTTTCGAGCTTGTGAACCTGGTTGAGCCGTGGTGAGATCCAGGTGACGTCGTCCTTGACGAACGTCTTCGTCGCGAACGGGATTGTCTCTTCGGGCGCAAGGAAGGCGAAGAGGCTTACGGTGATCTCGCCGTGCAGCACCCGGATGACGGCGTCGGAGCCGCCATGGTTATGAATCGGCGAGCAATTGCCGCTCGGCCAGATCTCCATCACGAACGGGATTCCAGGCGATTCACCCTGATTGGTGCCGAGCGTGATCCTCAGGTAGGTCATCTGGGGATTATATTCGCCGAATTCGTTCGCCTTCTTTTCAAGGATCTTGGCGCACCATCCGTCCTTGTCGAGGATGCTGGCCTTGATCGCCGCGGAGAAATCCGGGAAGTCGGGAGTGTCGAGCACGAAGCTCTTGCCCGCTACGTTGTCGTAGAGCTTCTGCCCGGTGAGAGTCAGGCTCGCCGGAACGGTCACCCGGCCATAGGCCATCTCCTCCATCGTGATCGAATCATGTGGAATGACCCGCATCGGAAGCTCGATCGTCACCGGGTCCTTCCACAGGTCGACGAGCCCGGTGAGCGCACCCGAAATCTCGACATCCCCGATCCCCGAAAGCCACGCCCAGGGATCGGGCTGCCCTTCTGCCGGGGGGAGCGGCAGCTGGCAGGACGCCAGCATCGTGCCGAGCCGCATCTCGCCCTTGCCGTAGCGCACCAGGCGGTTGTGGCAGTCGAAGCTGAACCAATAAGGGCAGGCGAGCGAGGCGTCGAGGCCGACCCCGGGAACGGAGAGCAGCTCCGTCTCTCCGCCTTCGACGGACGCCAGGACGAGCCGCGCCGCGAAATGGTCGATGGTCCAGCGCAAGGCCGGGGCCCCCGGCTGGCCCGTCGCCGTGACGGTGACGGGCTCCGATCTGGAAATGGTAAAGGCGATCGTCCCCTGCCCCCGAACGGGCAGCGGGTAGGTGCCGGTGACGGGGGCGCCGTCGGCGCCCTCCTCCGCCCCTACGGCAAGTGGCGGCTGAAGGCGCTGATAGGCGCGCGCGGCGACAGCCGGATTCACATAGGTCATTCATGTCTCCCACGTTGAAAATTCGATGGGAAGACGCCCCCGCCCGCCCAGCGATCTTTAGTGTACCCCTCCGGATGCACGGCTAAGGTCTAAAGGTGGAGAGTTTCGATATTCTTGTCGTCGGCGGCGGGATCAACGGGGCCGCGATCGCCCGCGACGCCGCGATTCGCGGGGCGAGCGTCCTTCTGGTCGAGAGGGGCGATCTCGCCGCCCATACCAGCTCCGCTTCCTCCAAGCTGATCCATGGCGGCCTCCGCTATCTCGAAACCCGGGAGTTCCGGCTGGTCCGCGAGGCTTTGGCCGAGCGCGAGATATTGCTCCGGACCGCACCGCACATCGTCCGCCCGCTGCGCTTCGTCCTTCCCCATTGCCCGGCGCTGAGGCCGCGCTGGATGATCCGCGCCGGCCTCCTCCTCTACGACCTCTTCTCGATCCGGGGCAGCCTGCCCCGCTCGCGCCGGGTCGGACGGAGCGACGCGGCCCTGCTCGATCCATTGAAGGAGCGGCGGCGGGTGCTCAGCTATTGGGACGCCTGGGTCGACGACAGCCGGCTCACGGTTCTGAACGCCGTCGCCGCCGCCGAGCATGGCGCCGAGATCGCGACTCGAACCGAACTCCTCTCCGCGCGCCGCGAGGGCGAGTCCTGGCGCGCCGAGCTTTCCGGCAAGCGCAGCGTCGCGGCGAAGGCGATCGTCAACGCCGCGGGACCCTGGGTCGCCGAAGTGCTCGACCGCCGCCTCGGCGAAACCAGCGCGAGCCGCGTCAGGCTGGTCAAGGGCAGCCACATCGTCGTCCCGGCCTTGTGGGAAGGCGACCATGCCTACATCCTCCAGCAGGCCGACGGCCGGGTCGTCTTCGCTCTGCCCTTCAAAGGCGATTTCACCCTCATCGGAACCACCGACATCCCGGTCGAGCGGCCCGGGGACGCCGCCATTTCTCCCGAGGAGATTCGCTATCTGTGCGAAGCGGCGGACCGCTATTTCACCCGGCAGGTCGTTCCCGCCGACGTGGTATGGAGCTATTCCGGGGTCCGGGCCCTCCACGACGACGGCGCCGCCGACGCCAGATCCGTCACCCGCGACTATCGCCTGGAGCTCGACCCGGACCCCGGCCCCAAGCTCCTCTCCGTCTTCGGTGGCAAGCTCACCACCGCCCGGGCGCTGGCCGAGGAGGCGCTCGACCGGCTCGGGATCGAAGGTCGCCGGTCGACCTCGCACGCCTTCCTGCCCGGAGGCGACCTCTATCCGGAGTTCCTGGAGTGGCTCGAGCGCCTCGCGGCCTGGATGCCCCGGCCCCTCCTCGCCCGCCTCTCCGCCGCCTACGGGACCCGGCTCGGGGAGATGATCGGCGAGGCTTGCGGCCTCGCCGATCTCGGCCGCCATTTCGGCGCCGGCCTCTATGAGACGGAGCTGCGCTGGCTCCGCGAAAGGGAGTTCGCCCGCACCGCCGACGACGTGCTGTGGCGCAGGACCAAGCTGGGGCTGGTGATCAGCGAGGAAGAGGCCGAGGAGAGTAAGCGCGAGCTGGACGAGGTGCCGGAGCCGGGGACCGACCCGCTGCACGAGGGGCGGTAGTCCGTCATCCCGGCGAAGGCTGGGAT
>JBAWCC010000029.1:0-1735 GCA_049590095.1 Allosphingosinicella sp.
CTTATATAATGAGCCATTCGCAGTTTCGCGGTATAATTGCTTATACTTAGACATGCATGGCTTAATCTTTGAGACAAGCATATGACTACTGGCAGAATCAACCAGGTAACTATCGTGCGGCACGGGGCCGTCCGGGCGCCGCTGGGGCGCGCCGGAGAGATGAGTCACTTAGATGAGCGCCCCGGGATGCCGCCGGCGGCCTAGGCCTGCCTTCGGCTCCCTGCGGGCTTCTGCTTCCCCCAGATCCAAGTTCCCCAGGAGGGAACGGGCGCACGCTCCGGCGGCGGCGCGGAGCCGCTGCCGGGCGTGACCCGGACCCCCCACGGGTGGAGGGCCGGTTCGGGAGGCTCCCCTGGCGGGGCTCCTCCTTCGCGGCTACCCCCAGATGCTAGGTGGTAGGTCTAGCCAGCGGCCAGCCGTCCACAGAGCCCATCAGGCGTCGCCCCCGGGCCGGAGCCCGGGACGAGACGCGAGGCATCCACCCAACCAGCCGCCGCGGGCCCCGAGGGGCACCACGGCGGGCAGCACAGGTGGGAGACCACCCAGCGAGACCCCCATTGCGAGGCGCCGTCGAGACGGCAGGCCTTCTAGCTGCACAGGGGACCGCCACAAAGTGGCCCGAACGATATGGGACATAAGGCTCCCCAGCGAAGGGGCGCCCGCGCAACGCCGGCGGCCGAACGGCCTTTCCTGGCGGCACTTGCGCCGGGGGGTCTAATCCCCGGCACCACATGGCAGGAGTCCCGGCGGGTTCCTCGGCCCTCTCAGGCGTCGGAACCCACTGGTCCTTCCCTCACTAGTCCTAGGAGGTGCTTAGGTGGGGCGCCCCCCCAGCCGGCGCTCGGGCCCGGAAAAATAATTCTTGGGACACGATTTTGTATGGGGATTTTAAAAAATGTGCCCACGGCCACCAAACGCTTGGGCTGGACCGCACGCACCGCCGGCTCGTCCCCGGGCGTGTCCAAGCGCTGGGTGGGATCCCCATACGAACCGTGGACGAGGGATCCGGGGTCGGCGCTCGCGGCGGGCGCGCTCGCGCGGGCGTCTCTGATTACGGGGGCCCAGTGGGTGCGCTCGCGCGGGCGCCTCGTTTTCAGCGGGTGTGCTCGCGCGGGCGCCTCGGATTACAGGGGGTCCAGTGGGTGTGCTCGCGCGGGCGACTCGGAATATAGGAGGTCTTCACCGGCTCCGCCACGCGAACGGGCGCTCGCGCGGGCGTGTTCAAGCGTTGCGTGTGCTGCCCGTACAAACCGTGAACAAGGAACCCGGGGACGACGTCCACGGCGGGCGCCTCGTATCAACGCCGCCCCCCCTACCCCAGCCACGGCCTGATCATAGGACCGCCGCATAAAAATAGCTCAAGTCCTATATAGCTGTATGTAAATAGTCTAATTCCCGGATCTCTATATATGCAACCCACCCTTTGTCTCGTGCGACGGGGGCCCGGCTCGCGGTAGGCGCCGTGCCCGCGCAGACGAACGAGCGCTCGCGCGGGCGTGTTCAAGCGTTACGTGTGTTAGCCATACAAACCGTGGACGAGGGACCCGGGGTCGACGCTCGCGGCGGGCCCGCTCGGATTACAGGGGGTCTAGCGGGTGCGCTCGCGCGGGCGTCTCGGAATACAGGGGGTCTCAGCGGGTGCGCTCGCGCGGGCGTCTCGGATTACAGGGGGTTCAGTGGGTGTGCTCGCGCGGGCGACTCGGATTACAGGGGGTCTCAGCGGGTGCGCTCGCGC
>JBAWCC010000030.1:0-10775 GCA_049590095.1 Allosphingosinicella sp.
GGGCGGGGCGGGGCGGTCGCCGCCTTGACCGGCACGGGGCGCCTGGCGGGCACGGCGACAGGGGCCGAGGCGAAGACGTTCGTCTTCATTCCCCCCGGTCCCGCCGGCTGGCCCATGCGCTGGGCGAGGACGACTCCCTGGCGGCGCTGGTCGGCCGGGATGAACCGCTCCATCGACTTCAGATTGTCCGCGGCCGGCGGCACTCCGCCGTCGGCAGCCCGAAGCATCAATGCGTAGGCGCGCGGCCAATCCCTGGCGATCAGGTCGCCGTTGAACAATTCGGTGCCCAATATGTATTGCGCCCGCGGATCGCCGAGCTCGACCGCCTTGCGGATCCACGGCAGCGCCTCCTGGCGGCGGCCGCCATTGTAGAGGAGCAGGCCGACATTGACCTGCGCCTGCTCATGGCCCTGGCGCGCCGCTTTCTGGTACCAGCTCTGCGCCGTGGCGGCGTTGGCGGCCACTCCGCGGCCCATCTTGTAGGCCTGGCCCATATTGAACTGGGCGTCGGCATTTCCGGCATCGGCGAGCGGCCGCCACCGGGCGATCGCTCCCGCATAGTCGCCGCGGGTCCAGCGGTCGACGCCCGCCTTGACGTCGGCCGGGGACGCGCCGATCCCGGCCTGGGCGCCGAGGAGAAACAGAGCCGTCGCCGCACAGGCTGCGAGCAGTGGCCGACCGGAAAGGCGCATATTCTTGTCTCCCGCGCGGGAAAGGGTTTTCGCGTCCCGCGGAACTAGCCGAAAATCCTTAATGCGCCCTTAGCCTCCCGTCATCCCGGCCGAGGTCGGGATCCTGGGGAGTGAAAGGCGCCAGCGCTTTTGACCCGCCGGGGCCCAGGCCTCCGCCGGGCAAGGGTCGCGCGAAAAGCGCCGGGACCCCATTCGCGTTAACCGGATTTTAGCCAAAGGCGGCGCAAACGGAGGGCAAGGATCGCGAGCCCGAGGGGAAAACATGCGCGTTTTGGCACTATCGTCGCAGAAGGGGGGATCCGGCAAGACCACCTTGTCCGGCCATCTCGCCGTCCAGGCGGAAAGGGCAGGGGCAGGCCCGGTCTGCCTGATCGATATCGATCCGCAGGGATCGTTGGCCGACTGGTGGAACGAACGCGAGGCCGAGATGCCCGCTTTCGCCCAGACCACGGTGGCCCGGCTCCAGGCGGATCTGGAAATCCTTCGCCAGCAGGGCTTCAAGCTTGCGGTGATCGACACGCCTCCGGCCATCACCATGGCGATCCAGAGCGTCATCCAGGTCGCCGAGCTGATCCTCATCCCGACCCGGCCGAGCCCGCACGACCTTCGCGCCGTCGGCGCCACCGTCGATCTGTGCGAGCGCGCCGGAAAGCCCCTGATCTTCGTCGTCAACGCGGCGACCCCCAAGGCTCGGATCACCTACGAGGCCGCGGTCGCGCTGTCGCAGCACGGCACCGTCGCCCCGGTCACCTTGCACCACCGAACCGATTACGCCGCGTCGATGATCGACGGGCGGACGGTGATGGAGGTCGATCCCAACAGCAAATCCGCCAAGGAGGTGGTCGAGCTGTGGGACTATGTCGCCGACCGGCTCGAGAAGAATTTCCGCCGCACCGTCTTTTCGGCGCCCCAGGGTTTCTCCGCCCACCCCACCAGCGCTCGACCCGCCGGAGGCTTCGGCCGCCGCGTGGTCGGCCAGTAAGGGGAGGGTCAGATGGCCGAGACCAAGCCTTTCGCTTCCCTCTCCTCCGGCCTCCTCGCCCGCAAGGGAGCCGCCAAGCCGGCGATGCGTCCGCAGGGCTTCGGAAGCTTCGGCTCAAGCCTCGAGGATCTGGGATGGAACGACATGGGCAACGGCCCGGCCTCGCTCCACGACATCCACGAGGCCCAGGACCTGCCCGAGCATGTGCCGAGCTCGATCGAGGCGCTCACTCCGGCGCCCGGCGGCCGAAGCCATTCGGAACCGCCGGCGGTGGTCGAGCAGCAGCGCGAGCTGCAGGCGCGGCTGACTCCGGTGGAGATCGTGCCCGAGCCCGAGCCGGAAGCCGAGCCGGAAGCGCGCGAAGCCGAGGCGCCGCCGGAGGCCGAAGCGCCGCCGCAGCCCGAGTCCAGGGTCGAGGCGCCCGTCGAAGCGCGAATCGTCAAGCTGCGCCGTTCGCGGGCCGCTCCGGCTCGCAAGCCCGCGGTCGCGGTTCGGGCCAAGGCCGCCTTCACCTTGCGCCTCGATCCGGATCGGCATCTGAAGCTCCGCCTCGCCTGCGCCTTGTCGCGCCGTTCGGCGCAGCAGCTGGTCACCGAGGCGCTCGATGATTTCCTCGAGTCGCTGCCCGAGCTGGAGGCCCTTTCCGGGCACATGCCGGGGCAGGCGGACAAAAGTTGAGTGGAGTGGGTAAGATGAACAAGAGCGTCGCACTGAAGTTCGCGGTTTCCGCCTTGGCGATCGGAACCACCATGGTCGCTTGCGGGGCGCCCGGAACCGGCCTCGCCTCGGCCTCGTCCAAGGCGCCCAGGTCGGAGCAGGACGCGGCGTCGCTCCATGCCAAGGCCCAGGATTCGGTCCGGAAAGGCGAATATGCCAAGGGCCTCGGTTTCGCCGAGCGGGCGGTCGAGCTCAGCCCGCGCGACGTCGGCTACCGGATGATCCTCGCCGACCTCTACCTGAAGAACGGCCGCTTCCAGTCCGCCGAAGCCACTTTCGCCGACGTCCAGCAGCTCGATCCCACCAATGCGCGCGCTTCGTTCAGCATCGCTTTGGCCCGGATCGCTCTCGGCCGACCGGCCGGCGCAGTCGCCGAGCTCGACCGGCTCGCAGAGACCGCGTCTCCGGCCGATATCGGCCTCGCCTACGCACTCGCCGGAGAGCCGGGCCGGGCGATCGAATTGCTCGAGCCGGCCGCCCGGGCGCCGGGAGTGACCGGTCGAACCCGCCAGAATCTCGCTCTCTCCTACGCGCTCGCCGGCGATTGGGACAAAGCCAGGATCATCGCCGCCCAGGATCTTTCGCCCGCCGATCTCGCCGCCCGGCTTCAGCAATGGGCGGCTCTCGCCCAGCCCGGCGGCGCGGCGATCCAGGTCGCCGCCCTGCTCGGAGTCACGCCCGCCGAGGACAGCGGCCAGCCGGTCCGGCTTGCGCTCGCCCCGGCGCAGCCCGCCGGAACCGCTTTCGCCAAAGCCGGTCCGCTGCCCGAGCCGGCGGCGGAGACGGTGACCGACACTGCGCCTGCGCTCGCTTTGGCGGAGATCGCGCCCGAGCCCTTCATTCCCCCACAGGCGGAACCGGCCGCCGAGGCCGAGCCGGTCCGGATGGCTACGACCGAGCTTCCTTCATGGGTCAGCGAGCGCGCCGAGGCGGAGGCCGCCGCCTCCGTTCCCGCGGAAGAGACCCGTCCGCTTTATGCGGAGGCCGTCGAAGCGCTTGTCACTCCGCAGCCCTCGGTGATGTCGCCCAGCCGGACGATCGAGCCGGTGGCGCCCCGCTTCGAGGCGCCGCGCCGTCCGGCCCGCGCCTCCGCCCAGGCCGGCCCCGGCCGCTTCGCGGTCCAGCTCGGCGCTTATTCCTCCTCCGCCTCGGTGGAGCGGGCCTGGGCGCAGATGCTGAGGCGCTTCGGCTTCGCCGACCTCACTCCGCTCAGCACCACGGTCAAAGTCCCCGGCCGGGGCACATTCCACCGCCTTTCGGTCGCCGGCTTCGACAACCGGGAGGCGGCGGGCCGCACCTGCCGGTCGATCAAGGCCAAGGGCGGCGCCTGCTTCGTCCGGGCCGTCGCCGGCGACGCCCCGGTCCGCTGGGCAAGCCGCTACGCGACGAGCCGCCGCGGCTGATTTTCTCCCCTCCCTGGAAGGGAGGGGTCAGGGGTGGGTGCGAGCGAAGCAAGCCCTCAACCTCGGTGCTTCGGCGGCCTTCGGCCGGACCCGCCCCCGCCCCTCCCTTGCAGGGAGGGAAGGCCTTATCCCCGCCGCTCTCTCGTCAGCACGTCGAGCACCGCCATCCTCACCGCCACGCCCATCTCGACCTGCTCGCGAATCGCCGAGCGGGTCGGGTGGTCGGCGACTTCGCCGTCGATCTCGACTCCCCGGTTCATCGGGCCCGGGTGCATGACGATCGCATCGGGCGCCGCCCGGTCGAGCCGCTCCATCGTCAATCCGTAGAGAGCGTGGAAATCGGCGAGGCTCCCCGAGACGCTCGACTCCATCCGCTCGCGCTGGATCCTCAGCATCATGACGACGTCGCAGCCTCTTATGCCTTCGTCGAAATCGGTGAAGGTCGGGAAGCCGCTCCCTTCGTCGGGCAGAAGCGACGGCGGGCCGACCAGCCGCACTTTCGCTCCGAGCTTGGGAAGCAGCTTCAGGTTGGACCCCGCCACCCGGCTGTGGCGAATGTCGCCGCAGATCGCCACCTGCAGCCCCTCGATCCGCCCTTTGCGTCGGCGCATGGTGAGAGCGTCGAGAAGGGCCTGGGTCGGATGTTCGCCGGTGCCGTCGCCGGCGTTGATCACCGGGCAGTCGACGGCCGCGGCCACCTGGCGCGGCGCTCCGGTCTCGCCGTGGCGGACGACCATCACTCCCGGCCGCATCGCGCCCAAAGTGAGGGCGGTGTCGATCAGGCTCTCGCCCTTGCCGACGCTCGACCCGCCGGGATGGAAATTGGCGACCTGCGCCCCGAGCCTCTTCCCCGCGACGTCGAAGGAGAAGAGGGTTCGAGTCGAATTCTCGAAGAACAGGTTGAACTGGGTGAGGCCGGCGAGACGAGAATCGGACTTGCGGGCCCGCCGGTTGAATTCGACCCAGGGCTCGGCCTCGTCGAGCAGGAAGAGCACGTCCCCGGCGGAGAGCGCTTCGATCCCGAGCAGGTGGCGGTGCGGGAAGGGGCGGGGCATCGAACAGAGGCGATAGAGGCGTGGCCGCGGGGCGGCAAGCGTTCGAGCTAAATCGCTGACGGACCCACATTTTCGAGTGCAGACATCCGAATTCCCTGTATCTTGCGGGAAGGCGACAAGCCCGACTTCAGGCTCAGAGGTGCCAATGAATCGCTTCTCCACTCCGCTGCTCGCACTCTCGATCGCCGCTTGCGGAGGGGGAGGAGGCGGAGGGGGTCCGCCGACTGCCGCCAACCAGCCCCCCGTCATCACCTCGCCGGGCGCGGTATCGGTTCCGGAGAATACGGCCTCGGCTTTCTATCAGGCGACCGCCTTCGATCCCGAGGGCAACGGCGTCACCTACCAGCTCGCAGGCGCGGACGCCGCCCGTTTCACGATCAGCGGAAGCGGTGCGATCGGCTTCGCCGCACCGCCCGATTTCGAGGCGCCCAACGATTCCGATGCCAACAATGTCTACCTGCTGACCTTGGTCGCCAGCGACGGAAGCCTGAGCAGTCAGATCGCGCTGATGGTGACGGTGACCAACGTGCCCGATCAGGTCTCGGTTCGCCGTCTCGAAGTGCAGGGCGATGCGGTGGCGCCCGTGCCCGGCTCGTCGCGAATCTTCGTCGCGACCCGGGCGGGACAGATATCCGTCGTCGATCCGGCCTCGGCGGGTTCGCCGACGCCCTACCTTACGGTTTCGGACATCTACGCCACGCTGGACGTGAGCGAATATGGACTCCTGAATATCGTCGCCGCTCCGGACTATGCGACCAGCGGCAACCTCTATGTCCTCCTCACCAACTCCAACGGAGATGTCGAGCTTCGCCGCTACGGCCGGCTTTCCTCGGGCGCGGGCGACCCGGCGAGCGCCGACGTGATCCTCAGGGTCCCGAGGGCGGCGACCCTGAACAGCGAATCCCTGGGTGGGGGTCTCGTCTTCGGCCCGGACCAGCTGCTCTACGTCGGGATCGGCGAGGGCCGGTCGCGCGGGAGCAACCCGGACAATAGTGCGCAGAATCTGAATTCCCTGCGCGGGAAGATATTGAGGCTCGACGTCGGCCGCGACGATTTCCCGGCGGACGCCAATCGCGATTACGGGATACCGGCCGGCAACCCGTTCACGACCGGCGCCCGCGAGATACTGGCTTATGGGCTGGATAATCCGAGGCGGATGAGCTTCGACGGTTCGAACCTTCTGATCGGCGACGCCCACGGCGGAATCGCCTCCGTGGAGATGCCGAAGCAGGAGGTGAATTTGCTCCGTCCGCAGGATGCCGGAGCGAATTTCGGCTACCCGTTCGGGATCGCCGGCAATCCCGCGCCGCCTCCGGGCGCGCTGCCGCCGGTGATCCGGCTCGCGGGCACTTCGAACAGCAGCCTCGGCCGGATCACGGGGGGCTACGTCTATCGGGGGCCGGTGACCCAGTTCAACGGCCTCTATATCTTCGCCGACCTGGTCACTCGCAACATCTTCTCGGTCCCCGCCGCGAACATCGTCCAGGGGCAAACGATCGAACAGGCCGGGGTGACCTCGTTGAACGGCAGCCTGCCGGCGGATCTGCCCAGGGAGATCCGCAGCTTCGGGATCGATTCGAACGACAATCTCTATTTCGTGCCCAATTTCGTCTACGTGCTCGAGCTTCGATGAGGGGCTGAGCGAAGGCGGCGACGGTCCGTCGGGGACGGAGCGCTAACCGGTTTTCGGATAGATCCGGCTTTCGGCGGGTTGAGGCGTCGTTTTCCTCTTGTTCTCTTGGAACAGATCGCGTACAATCCACTCTCGCGTTGAATGGGCGGCGCGCAGGGCTTAGGGGATTCGGGCCAATGGCGGCTTCACTCAAGGTGGTGGGAAACTCGGACAATATGGACAGGCAGAAGGCCCTCGAGGCCGCGCTGGCGCAGATCGACCGCGCATTCGGCAAAGGCTCGGCGATGAAGCTGGGCTCGCGCGAGGCGGTCGAGATCGAGACCATCTCCACGG
Organism: Allosphingosinicella sp.; assembly: GCA_049590095.1. Classification (GTDB taxonomy): domain Bacteria; phylum Pseudomonadota; class Alphaproteobacteria; order Sphingomonadales; family Sphingomonadaceae; genus Allosphingosinicella. The sequence goes on from JBAWCC010000030.1 coordinate 6,816, forward strand.
GTTCGCTCGGGCTCGACATCGCGCTCGGAATCGGCGGACTCCCGCGCGGCCGGGTGATCGAGGTCTACGGGCCTGAAAGCTCGGGCAAGACCACGCTCGCGCTGCACGTCATCGCCGAGGCCCAGAAGGCCGGCGGAACCGCCGCCTTCGTCGACGCCGAGCACGCCCTCGACCCCGTCTACGCGAAGAAGCTCGGGGTCGACGTCGACGAATTGATCGTTTCCCAGCCCGATACCGGCGAGCAGGCGCTCGAGATCACCGACACGCTGGTGCGCTCCAACGCGGTCGACGTGCTCGTCGTCGATTCGGTCGCCGCGCTCGTCCCCCGCGCCGAGATCGAGGGCGAGATGGGCGACAGCCATGTCGGCCTCCAGGCGCGGCTGATGTCGCAATCGCTCAGGAAGCTGACCGGCTCCATCTCCAAGTCCAAATGCCTGGTCATCTTCATCAACCAGCTTCGAATGAAGATCGGCGTGATGTACGGCAATCCGGAGACGACGACCGGCGGCAACGCGCTCAAATTCTACGCTTCCGTCCGCCTCGACATCCGCCGCACCGGCCAGATCAAGGACCGTGACGACATCGTCGGCAACACCACGCGGGTGAAGGTCGTCAAGAACAAGGTGGCGCCGCCGTTCAAGCAGGTCGAGTTCGACATCATGTACGGCGAGGGCATCTCCAAGGTCGGCGAGATTCTCGACCTCGGGGTCAAGGCCGGGATCGTCGAGAAGTCCGGCGCCTGGTTCAGCTACGATTCGATCCGGATCGGCCAGGGCCGAGAGAATTCGAAGACCTATCTCAAGGAGAATCCCGATGTCGCCGCCCGCCTCGAGCGCGCCATCCGGGGCAAGACCGACGAGGTCGCCGAGGCGATGATGACCGGCCCGACCGCGGAGGACGACGTTTAGCGCGAGACCGTGAACTTCATGAACTTCGTTCTGGAATGGGGCGGAGCGGCATGGGCTCACTTTTCGTCATTCCCGCGAAAGCGGGAATCCATGCTGACTCTGAATGGATTCCCGCCTTCGCGGGAATGACGGGAGGAGTCCTAACCTTCCCCGAACAGGCGTCCGCGTTCGGTGACGACCAAGATGCCAAGGCCCAGCGCTCCAAAAGCGGCGAAGCTCCCGACCATCGGGATCAGTGTCCCGTCGAAGCTCTGGCCGACGGCGAGGCCGAGCAATGCTCCGCCGATCGTGCCTATGGTCCCCTGCACCGAGGAGGCGGTGCCGGCGACATGGCCGAGGGGCTGCATCGCCAGGGCCCCGAAATTGGCCGAGGCCAGGCCGAAGCAGGCCATGGTCAGGCCCTGCAGGACGATGAACAGCCACAGGCTCTCGCCGCCGATCAGGACGATGAGGAGGTGGATCAGCGCCGACAGGGTGAACAGGACGAGGCCGGCATGGGCGACCCGGCGGGTGCCGATCCGCTCGACGATCCTCGAATTGAGCCAGGAGGTGAAGGCCATCGGCAGTGCGACCCCGGCGAAGGTCGCCGCGATCAGCTCGGGGCGGCGGAAGATGTCGAAGACGATCTGCTGGATCGAGTTGATATAGCCCATCAGGCTCGCCATCATCAAGGTGAAGGCGAGCGTGTAGCCGAGCGACTGGCGGTCGCTCAAAGTCTGCCAGGCGCCGTCCCAGATTGTCTTCGGGTTGAGCGCCCGCCGATATTCGGGACGAAGAGTCTCGGGCAGCCGGATGACCGTCCAGGCCAGCATGATCGCTCCGCCCAGTGCCAGCCCGAAGAAGATGGCGCGCCACGAGGCGACGAGCAGGGTGAGCTGGCCGAACAGCGGCGCCAGCATCGGCACGAGCAGGAAGACGAGGAAGACGAGCGACATGATCCGGGCCATTTGCGGGCCCTCGAACCGGTCGCGTACGATCGAGACGACCAGAACCCGGGTCGAGGCCGCGGCCCCGCCCTGCGCCATCCGCGCCGCGAGCAGCAGGGTGAAGCTCGGCGCCGCCCAGCAGGCGAGAGCGAAGCCGACGTAGAGAATGAGGCTGGCGATCAGCACCGGCTTTCGCCCGAACCGGTCGGAAAGCGGCCCGTAGAGTATCTGGGTGAAGCCGAATCCGAGCACATAGAGCGAGACGACGAGCTGGCGGCTGTTCTCGTCGGCCACGTTCAGGGCCTCGCCGATCGCGGGCAAGGCGGGAACCATCGCGTCGATGGCGAGCGCGTTCAGCGACATCAGGCCCGCGATCAGGACCACGAACTCGCGAAAGCCGGGGCGGGCGTCGGTGAGGTCGGGGCGGGGCGGCTGAAGCATGTCGGTCCTTGCAGGGTAGAACGCGCATAGACGATGCCGGGGGGAAGGGGTTCCCGGAAAATGGGGTCCTTGCGCCGTCATGCCAGCGAAGGCTGGCATCCATTCTAACTCGGCATGGGCCCCAGCCTGCGCTGGGGTGACGGTGGAGGCTCGCGCTCGGCTCCGGCTGGACAAGGCCGGTGCTCCGCTCCACAGCCGCCGCATGGAGACCGAAAGCGCGATGACGGCCGGCACCCTGGAGCTTCGGCTGATCGGCGCCCCCACCGACCGCCATTCCTCCTTCCTTCGCGGCGCGGCGCTGGCGCCGCCGCTGATCCGGACCGCTTTGTGGTCGGACCACTCCAACATGGCCGCCGAATCGGGCTGTGAGCTCGGAGTCGACATCCGAATCTCCGATGCCGGCGACCTGCCTCTCGCCGAGGCGGACGGCGACGACGCCCTCATCGCCGCGGCCGTCGCCGAAGCGGCCGCCGATGGCGCGGTTCCGCTCGTCCTCGGCGGGGACCATTCGATCACCTTCCCCGTGATCGAGGCGCTTGCCGCCCGCCACGGCCCGTTCGACATCCTCCATTTCGACGCCCATCCGGACCTGTACGACGATTTCGAGGGCAATTCCCGCTCCCACGCCTCGCCCTTCGCCCGGATCATGGAGCGCGGCCTGGCCCGGCGGCTCATTCAGGTCGGGATCCGGACCCTCAACCGCCATTGCCGCGAGCAGGCGGAGCGGTTCGGGGTCGAGATCGTCGAGATGCGGGATTTCGCGCCGGACTCGGTGCCGCAACCCGCCGGCCCGCTTTACATCAGCATCGACATGGACGGATTCGACCCGGCCTTCGCTCCCGGAGTTTCGCACCACGAACCGGGCGGCCTGTCGGTGCGCGAAGTCCTGGCGGTGCTGGACCGTGTCCGCGCTCCCGTCGTCGGGGCCGACATCGTCGAATATAATCCGGGGCGCGACATCAATGGACTGACCGCCGTGCTCGCCGCCAAATTGGTCAAGGAGGTCGCGGCCCTGTGCCACAGGAACAATCGATGATTATCGTCCACCATCTCGAGAACAGCCGCTCGCAGCGAATCCTCTGGCTGCTCGAGGAGCTCGGCCTTCCCTACGAGGTGCTCCGCTACGAGCGCGACAGGAAGACGATGCTGGCTCCGCCCGAGCTCAAGCGGGTCCATCCGCTCGGCAAGTCGCCGGTGATCGAGGATGCCGGCAGGATGGTCGCCGAAACCGGCGCGATCGTCGAATATCTGGTCGACAAGGCCGATGGCCGGCTGGGCCCGCCGGCGAAGCGGGACGAACGGCTGCGCTACCGCCACTTCCTCCATTATGCCGAAGGCTCGATGATGCCGCCCTTGCTCGCGATGCTCGTCGTTCGACGCCTGGGCGTGCTCGGACGGCCGGCGCGGGCGCCCATCCAGAAGATGCTGGACCAGCATCTCGACTGGCTCGAGACCGAGCTCGCCCACCGGCCATGGTTCGCCGGCGAGGCCTTCACCGCCGCCGACGTCATGATGAGCTTCCCGCTCGAAGCTTCGCGCCACCGCGCCGGGCTGGACGAGAGCCGGCCGAACCTGATCGACTGGCTCGAGCGGATCCACGCCCGCCCGGCCTACGGCTCGGCGCTGAGGAAGGGGGGACCTTATGCTTATGCCTGAGATGAGCCGCCGCGGCTTCGGCCTCGGCG
>JBAWCC010000031.1:0-3235 GCA_049590095.1 Allosphingosinicella sp.
GGTCCCGGCTTTCGCCGGGATGACGTGAAGCCGTCACTTTCCCCTTACGGAAACGGCAGGTTTCCGTAGCGGCATTCGATTATCGCAAGTTTCGTTTCGAAACCGAATTGTTGCGCGATTGCCATAAGGGCCGGAAACCCGCAGAAAAGTGCGGATTCCGGCTGGCAGGCGCGGGTCCTTTTCAGTAGCTCTGGCCCCAAACCCATAAGGGAGAGGGGAATATGTCGAAGTCCTTCTGGCTCGTTTCGGCCGGCCTGTGCGCGCTCACGGCGGCGCCTGCTTTCGCTCAGGATCAGACCAGCCCCACCGGCGAGCCGAGCCCGGTCGAGGAATCGGCCGAGGTCGCCGCGGACTCGGACGTCGCCCCGACCGACGACCTCGCCGCCGACGACGAAGGCATCGTCATCACCGCCCAGGGCCGAAGCCAGATCCTCCAGGACGTGCCGCTCGCCGTCTCCGCGGTCTCGGCCGAATCGCTCCAGAACAGCGGCGCCTCCGACATCCGCCAGCTCAACCAGCTGGCGCCGTCGCTGCTCGTTTCCTCGACCGGAAGCGAGGCCAACGGCTCCGCCCGAATCCGCGGCATCGGCACGGTCGGCGACAATCCCGGCCTGGAAAGCTCGGTCGCGGTCTTCGTCGACGGAGTCTATCGCTCTCGAAGCGGCGTCGGCCTCAACGAATTGGGCGAGATCGAGCGAATCGAGGTTCTCCGCGGGCCGCAGGGCACCTTGTTCGGCCGCAACGCCTCGGCCGGCCTCATTCATGTGATCAGCAAGAAGCCGAACATGAACCAGTTCGAAGGCTTCGGCTCGCTGACCTACGGCAATTACGACTATATCCGGGCCGACGCCGGAGTGACCGGGCCGATCGGCGACACCTTGGGCTTCCGCCTCGACGGGGTCTATGCCCGCCGCGACGGCTTCTACGACGACGTCAACAACAATGACGAGGTCAACGATCGCAACCGCCTCTTCCTCCGCGGCCAGCTGCTGTTCCAGCCCAATGCCGATCTGTCGGTCCGGCTCATAGGCGATTATACCCGCCGCGAGGAATCCTGCTGCGGCGCCGTCTATCTCGACCGCGACTTCAACCCGGCGATCGGCAATCTCAACGATCCCGCCAACCCGATCCTGGTCGGCGGCGCGGTCAATCCGAACGGCAACAACATCATCAACGTGCTTCGCGACCTCGGCACGCCGATGGCCGCCTTCGGCGACCCGTTCAGCCGCGACATCTACGTCACTCCGGGCCGCACCTACGAAGGCGACACGCGCGACTGGGGCCTGTCGGCCGAGGTCAATTGGGACATCGGCGCCAACGCCACCCTGACCTCGATCACCGCCTATCGCGACTATGTCTCCGGCCAGCCGGGCGACATCGACTACAGCCCGGTCGACATTCTCTACCGCTCGCCGGTCAACGGCGGGCTCGAGCGGCAGTTCGAAACCTTTACCCAGGAGCTTCGGCTCCAGGGCAAGGCCTTCGGCGACAAGCTCGACTGGCTGATCGGCGGCTATTTCGCCGACGAAAGCCTGACGGTGACCGACAACCTCCGGTTCGGATCCCAATATGGGCGCTTCGCCACCTGCCGGCTGCTCTCGGGCACCGCTCTCGCCGGCTTCTACAGCCCGACCTCTCCGGGCTGCATCAGCCCGACCGGGCGCGCCGTCATCGGCGGTGATCTCGCTCCGGGAATTCCTTCGCCCTTCGGCCCGGCCGGCGCCCTGATCCGCGCCGCCTTCGACCGGCTCGATTCGGTCAACGACAAGGGCAGCACGCTCGACACCTATCGCCAGGACAGCCGCAATTACGCGCTGTTCACCCACAATATCTTCCACTTCACCGACAATCTCGCACTGACGGTGGGTCTTCGCTACACCAACGAGAAGAAGGAGCTGGACGCCACCTTCGGCAACGACAACCTCGCCTGCGTACAGCAGCAGGGCGCTTTGCTCCCGCTGCTCGCCAATCCCGGCCTGGCGCCGCTCGCCGCCGGCCTGATCGGCCTCACCTGCCAGGGCAATTCGACCGCCGAGCTCAACGGGGTCAGCATCTCCGACGAGCGCAGCGAGGACGAGTTCACCGGCACCGGAATCCTCTCCTTCAAGCCGAGCCGCGACCTCATGCTCTATGCGAGCTGGTCGCGCGGCTACAAAGCGGGCGGCTTCAACCTCGACCGCTCCGCCCTGAAGGCCCCGGTGCTTCCCTTCGCGGCGACCCCGGGCGGCGCCCAGGCGCTGGTCGGCAATCTCCAGTTCGATCCGGAGATCAACACCGCCATCGAGCTCGGCGCCAAATATTCGCGCGGCCCGCTCACCCTCAACGCCGTCCTGTTCCGCCAGGATTTCAAGAACTTCCAGCTGAACACCTTCAACGGCACCGTCTTCCTGGTGCAGACGGTGAATGGCTGCGGAGTCGATCTGGGCGGCGCGGACCGCGATCAGAGCCTCCTCCCCGGCGCTCCCAATTTCGTCGCTCCGCCGCCGGCCAATCCGCTCGCCAATCCGGCGGCCGTCACCGGCGCCTGCCCGGCGGGCGAGGTCGGCTACGGGGTCCGCTCCGAAGGCCTCGAGCTCGAAAGCGCGCTCCGGGTCCGCCGCGACCTCAACGTGACCCTCGGCCTCACCTACGCCAACACGCGCTACCGGTCGCAGCTGGTCGGCAACGACAGCGGCGCACCGCTCGATCCGGCGCTTCGCAAGCTGCCCGGCGACAATCTCTCCAACGCTCCCCAGGTCGTCGTCACCAGCTCGCTGGCCTGGACTCCGCGGATCGGCAATTCGGGGATGAGCGGGCTCTTCTACCTCGACGGGCGCCTCACCGACGATTTCAACACCGGCTCGGACCTGTTCCCGCAGAAGGAGCAGGAAAGCTTCGCCATCTTCAACGCCCGGATCGGAATCCGCGGCGCCGGCGAGCGCTGGGCGATCGAGGCCTGGGCCCAGAACATCTTCAACACCGGCTACACCCAGGTCGCCTTCAACTCGCCCTTCCAGGAAGGCGCCCGCACCGCCGCCTTCAGCGACCCGCAATTCCCGGGCGGACGGCAGATTTTCTCCGCCTTCCTCGCCGAGCCGCGCACCTTCGGTCTGACGGGGCGGTTCCGGTTCTGAACTGTTTTGCCTCCCCAGCGCGAAGCGATGGGGAGGGGGACCATGCGAAGCATGGTGGAGGGGTAATTGGCGCGAGAGCATGAGGGTTCTCGCGCGAACCCGCCACGTCCGCGCCTTATACC
>JBAWCC010000032.1:0-9672 GCA_049590095.1 Allosphingosinicella sp.
GGCCTGGGCGTCGGAGCGGGCGCCGGGGCGGGCGCCCGGACGACCGGCTCCGGCGGCGGAAGCGACTGAACCTGGGGCGGGGCCGGCATGGCGGGCTCCGGCGGCCCCTCTTCCGGCGCGAGAAGCGGAGCGGGTTCGGAGACCGAAGGCGTCGGGGCCGTGGATTGAAGGCCCACGTCCTCGACGAACGACACTTCGATCGGGTCGCTTTTCGGCGTCGGCAGCCGGGTAGTGGCGATCCCGAAGGTCAAGGCGGCGAGGAGGGCGAGGTGGCCCGCCGTCGCGACTCCCAGGCCGGTGGCTTCCGCCCGGTCCATCATTGCTCCTGCCCCTGGGTGCTGACCAGGGCGACCTTGCGAAGGCCGGCGGCGTTGATCTCGCCCATCACCGCCATCACCCGGCCGTAGTCGAGGGCTCGGTCGGCGCGGAGGAAGATTCGCGGGCCGCCTTCCTCGCGGGAGGAAGCGGCGATTGCGGCAAGGCGCTGACCCAGCTCCGCGGGCGGGATCGGTTGATCGTCCAGATGGAGGCTGCCGTCCGCCTCGAGCGAGATCTGGACCGGCTTCTGCTCCTGGTCGAGCGCTCCGGCCTTGCTGTCGGGCAGGTCGACGGGAACTCCGGCGACGAGGAGCGGCGCAGTCACCATGAAGATGATCAGGAGGACGAGCATCACGTCGACCATAGGCGTGACGTTGATCTCCGCCATCGGCGAGCGCCGGGCGCGGCGGTGGGAGCCGAGGATCGGGCCCATGGACATCTAGAAATCCTCCCCATCGGAGATGGGGAGGGGGACCACCCGAAGGGTGGTGGAGGGGTAGCTGGCGAGGCTTGTGCAGTTACCCCTCCACCATGCTTCGCATGGTCCCCCTCCCCCCGCTTCGCGCGGGGAGGATTTTCCTCCGCCGAGCCTCATCCCTCCAGCTCCAGCTCTCGGCTCAAGGTCGCGTGGAAGCCGTCGGCGAAGCGCTGGAGCCTCGCCTCGAGCCGGTTGATCCCGAAGCTCATCCGATTGTAGGCGATCACCGCCGGGATGGCGGCGAAGAGGCCCAGAGCGGTGGCGAACAGGGCCTCGGCGATTCCGGGGGCGACTACGGCGAGGCTGGTGTTGTTGGCGCCGGCGATCGCGGTGAAGCTGCGCATGATCCCCCAGACCGTGCCGAACAATCCGACGAACGGAGCGACCGAGCCGATCGTGGCAAGGATGTTCAAGCGGACCGCGAGCTTGTCGACCTCCTCGGTCAGGGCCGAATGCATGACCAAGGCGAGGCGCGAGCGGGCGCCCTCGCGGTCGACGACCTTGCCTCCGGTCGAGCGCCGCCATTCGGCGATCCCGGCGGCGAGCACCTTGGCGCTCGGGATTTCGGCCTTGCCCCGGGCCTCGAAGAAGCGATCGATATCGTCCGCCTTCCAGAAGTCGCGCTCGAACTCGCGCGAATCGTGCGTAGCCCGGCCGAGCTTCAGAGCGTGGCCGACGATGATCGCCCAGGTCCAGATGCTGGCGAGGAGCAGGCCGACGATCACCGCCTTGACGACGATGTCCGCCTGCAGGAACAGGGCGACGGGCGACATGTCGGCTCCCGTCATCGCCAATTCGTTCACGCTCATCCTTCCTTCAACAACCGCTCGAACATTTCGACCCACTCCGGCGGATGGCGCCTGGGGCGCCCTTCCGGAGTCAGGAAGGCCGCGGTCACCCTGACATCGGCCAGAAGTTCATCCCGGCGCATGACCCGCTGATGAATGAGCACGCTCGCCGCCCGCACCGCCTCGATCTCGGTGACCACGACGAGCTCGTCGGCGAGCTTGGCGGGTGCTCGATATTTCACGGCGACCTCGGCGACCACATAGACGCCCTCCCCGCCTTCGAGAGCTCCGCGCTGGTCGATTCCGATCAGCCGGAGCATGTCGGAACGGGCGCGCTCGATGAAGCGGAGATAATTGGCGTAATAGACGATCCCGGCGACGTCGGTGTCCTCGAAATAGACACGCAGAGGGAAGAGGTGCGTCGCTCCCCGCATGATCCCGTCCGCCGGCTTCGGTCCGTCCCCTCCCATGACGACGGCTCTATCGGCTGCGGATTCGCCGGGGCAAGACCAAAGGGGTGCGCCGGGACGAGACGAGACGATTTTGCGTTATCCGACCGTCAGCGCCTGGCCGACTGCGCCTCCACCAGGCGGATGAGGTCGCCCTGGGCGACGTTCATGTCGGCGAGATGCAGACCCCAGCCGGGGGTGAGCTTTCCGGCGATGTAGACGTCGCCGGGGATGCGGTCGGTTCGCGAATCCTTCGGATCGGCATTCTCGGCGACGGCCAGATAGCCCGTCTGGCCGTCGTTCCGGCACTCGGCGCTGACCAGCCCTTCGGTGCGGACGAAAGGCGTCGACGGCTTGCCCTGGCTCGACCAGGTCACCGGCTCGGCGCCCGGCTGCGGCGGCGCCATCGTGAACCAGTAGGAATCGAGCTTCGCCCTGCCTCCGCCGAGCGCGGCGGGATTGGTGCAGCCGGCGGTCATCCCCGGGCGCGGGGCGCGGCCGAAGGGAGAGCCGACCTGCGGCGGCGCGACGGCCCTGAAGGTCATGTAGGTGATGACGCAGCCGGTCTGGCCTCTTTTGGTGCAGAGCGGAGTCGACTTCAGGCTGCCGCCGACGAGCTTGCCATCCGGTACCTCGACCGTCCAGCCGAGAAGGATCGCCGAGAGCATGCGCTTCGCCACCGGTTTGCCTTCGATCTCCTCGGCGAGGAGCCTCAGCAGGTGGATCGAGCCCTGGCTGTGGCCGATCAGGACGAAGGGACGGCCCCTGTTGCGATGGGCGAGGAATTCGCGCCAGGCGGCGAGCACGTCGCCATAGGCGGTCGCGGTGCCGGCGGCGAGATCGTCACCGGCCAGGGCCCGGCCGAGCCCTCCCAGAGTCACCTGGCGGTAGAGGGGCGCATAGGTCTTGCAGACGGTGCCGAAGCGGGCGAACTGCACCGTCGCCGTCGCCTGCTCCTCGACGCCGGCGACGAGATCGCTGTTGAGGCCGGGATCTCGCGAAACGGTCGGATAGACATAGAAGCAGTCGACCTTCGCCGCTGTGTCGGGCAGCGCCTGCCCGGTCGAGCCGTAGCCGTTGGCGTTGAGCGCCGTCGTCGCCAGAGGAGCCCCGCAGGCATCGGCGCGGCCGGGCAGGCAGAGCCAGGCCGAATCCTGCCGATAATCCGGCGCTGGAGGGAGCGGCGGCGGCGGGGCGACCTGCCAGGCCGCGACGGGGGCGGCGAGCAGCAGGGCCGAGGCGGCGGCGATGGCGCGGATGACGTTCATTCCCTCCCCTTCACATTCAATCGAACAGTCCGTCCTGCGCCGTCCTGGGCTGGGGCAGGCCGAGATGGGCCCAGGCCCTGCCGTTGAGGCAGCGGCCGCGGGCGGTTCGGGCGACGAGGCCGAGCTGGATCAGGAACGGCTCGATCACCTCCTCGATCGTGTCGCGCGGCTCGGAGAGGCCGGCGGCGAGCGTCTCGACCCCGACCGGGCCGCCTTTGTAGAGATCGGCGATCATCGTCAGATAGCGCCGGTCCATCGCGTCGAGGCCGAGCTGGTCGACCTCCATCCGGTTGAGGGCGCCGTCCGCGACCCCGGCGTCCACCTCGCCGCCATCGGCCTGGGCGAAGTCGCGCACCCGGCGCAATAGCCGGCCGGCGATTCTGGGAGTGCCGCGCGATCGGCGGGCGATCTCGCGGGCGCCGTCCCCGGTCAGCGCCAGGCCGAGCAGTCGAGCGGCCCGGCGGACCACCTGCTCGAGCTCCTCGACCGAGTAGAAAGTGAGCCGGACCGGAATCCCGAACCGGTCCCTCAGCGGAGTGGTGATCAGGCCCTGGCGGGTGGTGGCTCCGACCAGGGTGAATTTGGGAAGGTCGATCCGGACCGAGCGCGCCGAGGGGCCTTCGCCGATCATCAGGTCGAGGGCGCGATCCTCCATCGCCGGGTAGAGGATTTCCTCGACGGCGGGAGCGAGGCGGTGGATCTCGTCGATGAACAGGACGTCGCCGTCCTCGAGATTGGTGAGCAAGGCGGCGAGATCGCCCGACTTGGCGATGACCGGACCGGAGGTGGCGCGGAAGCCGACCCCCAGCTCCCGGGCGATGATCTGGGCCAGAGTCGTCTTGCCGAGCCCCGGCGGGCCGAAGAAGAGGACATGGTCGAGAGCGTCGCCCCGCCCCTTCGCCGCCTCGATGAAGATCCGCAGATTCTCGCGGGCCGCCTTCTGGCCGACGAAATCGTCGAGAGTCTTCGGACGGAGCGCGGAGTCGATATCCTCGGGACGCCTTTCCCCGCCGATGATCCGCTCCTCCTCCATCCCCGGAGCATTAGCCGAAGCGCCCCGGCTGTCGAGCGGAAAAGTGCCAAGCTGTTCTGTTTACGTTCTTTTATTGAAGGAGATTTCCGGGGCGGGATTTGAGAGACTCGGATCGTGCCGATTCGGTCGGCGGGGCTCTTTGACATTGTGAACTCGAGACTTCCGTCATCCCGGCGGAGGCCGGGATCCCAGCGGGTGAAAGGCGCCGGCGGTCTTCACCCCCCCGGGGCCCCAGCCTGCGCTGGGGCGACGGTTACTTGGCCGCCTTCTTCAGCGCCGTTCGGACCAGGGCGTCGAGCGTCGCTCCAGGGCCGAGCTCGGTCTCCGCCTTGCCGACCGCGGCCGCCGCTTCGCCGGGGCGGAAGCCGAGGTTGAGCAAGGCCGAAACGGCGTCGGCGGCGGCGCTGCCCGGGGCGGGCGCGGAGGCCGAGCCTGGACCCAACGCGAGGCTCCCGACCTTGTCCTTCAGTTCATGGACGATTCGCTGGGCCAGCTTGGGGCCGACTCCGGGCGAGCGGGCGATCATGGCATGGTCGCCGCTCGCGACGGCGCGGTGGAGGTCGTCGCCAGGCAGGGTCGAAAGGATGGCGAGCGCGACCCGGGCGCCGACGCCCTGGACCGAGGTCAGCAGCCGGAACCAGTCGCGCTCGTCACCCGAGGCGAAGCCGATCAGGCGGATATCGTCCTGGCCGACCTGCATCACGGTGTGGAGGACGATCTCGCCTCCGACCGGGCCGAGCGCGGAGAGGGTTCGAGTGGAGGCGAAGACGAGATAGCCGACCCCGTTCACGTCGACCACGGCGTGGTCGGCGGCGAAGCTGTCGAGCAGCCCGCGGAGCCTGGCGATCATAAGCGGACGGGATTGACGGTGAGCATGTCGAATCTCCTATCCGTTCGAACACCCGCCGTCATCCCGGGCTTGACCCGGGACCCATGAACACGGCCGAACGAAACCTCGCGCCGCGGTGTTCATGGGTCCCGGCTTCCGCCGGGATGACGTATCGATCACCCCACCCGCCGCGCCGTCGCCAAATGATGGGCGTGGGTGATCGCCACCGCCAGCGCGTCGGCCGCGTCGGCGCCCGCGATCTTAACCCCGGGCAGCAGCCGCTGGACCATGGCGTGGACCTGCACCTTGTCGGCGCCGCCGGTGCCGACCACCGCCTTCTTGACCAGGCGCGGCGCATATTCGCCGACCGCGATCCCGAGGCTCGCGGCGGCGAGAAGGACGACTCCCCGGGCCTGGCCGAGCTTCAGGGTCGATTGCGGATTGTCGTTGACGAACACCTCCTCGACCGCGGCCGCGTCGGGCCGACGCTCGGCGAGGACGGCGAGGAGGCGGCCGTGGAGATCGAGGAGGCGGGCGGGAAGCTCGGCCTTGGAGTCGGTGCGGATCTGGCCGTTGGCGACATGGCCGAGGCGGTTGCCCTCTGCCCGAATCACGCCCCAACCGGTGCAGCCCAGACCGGGATCCAGACCCAGAATGATCATAGATTTTTCGCGCAGAGACGCAGAGACGCAGAGAGGCCGGCGCGTACCCGCTCGTCGGCGCCTTTCACTGAGAAGCCGGACAGCAGGGCGCTCCGCGCCGGTCCGGGCGCAGCCTCTCTGCGTCTCCGCGTCTCTGCGCGCACCTTAACCGAGCTTCTCCATCACCTCGTCCGGCACTTCGTAATTGCCCCAGACGGTCTGGACGTCGTCGTCGTCCTCGAGCGCGTCGATCAGCTTCATGAGCTGGCCGGCCTCATCGGCGCCGACCTCGACCCTGGTGCCGGGGCGCCAGGCGAGCTTGACGCTTTCGGGCTCGCCCAGAGCGCTTTCGAGCGCCCGGGCGACTTCGTGGAGAGTCTCCTGGGCAGTCCAGATCTGGTGGCCGTCCTCGTCCGATTCGACGTCCTCGGCCCCGGCCTCGATCGCCGCTTCGAAGACGGCATCGGCGCTTCCGGCGGAGGCGGGATAGGCGACCAGGCCGAGCCGCTCGAAGCCGTGGCTGACCGAGCCGGAAGCGCCGAGATTGCCGCCGTTCTTCGAGAAAGCGGTGCGCATGTTGGTCGCGGTCCGGTTGCGGTTGTCGGTCAGAGCCTCGACGATCAGGGCCACACCGCCGGGGCCGAAGCCCTCGTAGCGAAGCTCCTCGTAGACCTCCGCGTCGCCGCCCGAGGCCTTGTCGATCGCCCGCTGGATATTGTCCTTGGGCATGGACTGGGCGCGGGCGGTGGTGACCGCGGCCCGGAGGCGGGCGTTGGCGTCGGGATCGGGAAGGCCCATCTTGGCCGCGACCGTGATCTCGCGCGAGAGCTTGGAGAACAGGTTGGAGCGCTTTTTGTCCTGGGCGCCCTTGCGATGCATGATGTTCTTGAACTTGCTGTGGCCGGCCATGGGTCGAGCGCGATCCTGCTGTGGGGTGTGGGAGAGGCGATACCGGGAGGGTGGCGTTCGCGCAACGGCGGCCATCTTGCCTCCCCATCGCCAGATGGGGAGGGGGACCACCCGCAGGGTGGTGGAGGGGTAGGTGGCGCAGGATTCAGCGGATCTCGCGCGAACCCTCCCCGTCCTGCGCCATCTACCCCTCCACCATGCTTCGCATGGTCCCCCTCCCCACCGCTTCGCGGCAGGGAGGCAAAAGCTAGTCCAGCCCGAGCGCCGCCTTGTAGGTCTCCAGAAGCGCGTCGGCTTCCTGGCGGTCGTGGGTCTCCATCTTGCGGAGGCGGACGATCGCCCGGATCGTCTTGGTGTCGTAGCCGCGCGACTTGGCCTCGCCATAGACGTCCTTGACGTCGTCCGCGATCGCCTTCTTTTCCTCCTCGAGCCGCTCGATCCGCTCGATCAGCAGCCTCAGTTCGTCGGCCGCGATACTGCCTTCCGCCATTTGATCCTTCTTCCATATCGGGGTTGAGCCGCGGCCTTACGGGCGGCTATGCGCCGCTTCAATGGCCAATTCGGAATCGCAGCCCAGCAAGTTCGTGCCCCGCACCCGCAAGGTGCGGATCCTCGCGACCCTGGGTCCGGCGAGCAACACGCCCGAGATGATCCGAAAGCTCGCGGAGGCCGGTGCCGACGCCTTCCGGATCAATATGAGCCACGGCAGCCACGAGGATCACGCCAGGCTGATCGAGACGATCCGGGGGCTTGAGAAGGCGCTCGACCGGCCGACCACGATCCTCGCGGACCTTCAGGGCCCCAAGCTCAGGGTCGGCAGGTTCGAGGGGGACGGGGTCGAGCTGGAGACGGGCCAGACCTTCGTCTTCGACCGCGACCCGGCGCTCGGCACCTCGAAAAGGGTCGAGCTTCCGCACCGGGAGATTTTCGGCGGGGTCGAGAAGGGCACGAGGCTATTGCTCGACGACGGCAAGCTGGTCCAGCGGGTGGTGAGCGCCACCGACGACAGGATCGAGACGATCGTCGAGGTCGGAGGGCGGCTGTCCAACAACAAGGGGGTGAATGTCCCCGACGTGGTGCTTCCGCTGGCCGCCCTGACCGAAAAGGACCGCGCCGACCTGGTCTTCGCGCTCGACCAGAATGTCGACTGGATCGCCTTGTCCTTCGTCCAGCGGCCCGAGGACGTCGCCGAGGCCCGGCGGCTGATCGCGGGACGGGCGGCCCTGCTCGCCAAGATCGAGAAGCCGGCGGCGGTCGAGCGGCTCGACGGAATCCTGGAGCTCGCCGACGCGGTGATGGTGGCGCGCGGCGATCTGGGGGTCGAGCTTCCGCCGCAGGCGGTGCCGCCGCTGCAGAAGATGATCGTCGAGGCGGCGCGGCGGATGGGGCGGCCGGTGGTGGTCGCGACCCAGATGCTCGAATCGATGATCAGCTCGCCGAGCCCGACCCGGGCCGAAGTCTCCGACGTCGCCACCGCCGTCTATGACGGGGCCGACGCGGTGATGCTTTCGGCGGAAAGCGCGTCGGGCCAATATCCGTGCGAGGCGGTGACGATGATGAACAGCATCGCCACGAGTGTGGAGGCCGATCCAAGCCACGGCGAGCGCGTCCATTTCACCCAGACCCTGCCCGATCCGACCACCGCCGACGCCATCGCGCAGGCGGCGACCTCGATGGTGGAGACGGTGGGCGCGGCGGCGATCGTCTGCTTCACCAGCTCCGGCTCGACCGCCCGGCGGCTTTCGCGCGAGCGGCCCTCGGTGCCGCTGATGGTCCTCACCCCCTCGCTTCGGACGGCACGCAGGCTCGGGATCCTGTGGGGCGCGCACGGAGTCAGGACTCGCGACATCGCCAATTTCGAGGAGATGATCGCCAAGGCCAAAAGAATGGCGCTCCGCCACGGAGTCGCCAAGGGCGGCGACCGGATCATCATCACCGCGGGGGTGCCGTTCGGAACTCCGGGATCGACCAACGTGATCCACATCGTGCGCCTGGTCGGGGACGAGCTGGACCGGCACCGGAAGACCCAGCAGAAATTGCATTAAGCCCGTCATTGCGAGCGAAGCGAAGCAATCCAGTGCGGCCTTCGAGGCTGGCTGGATTGCTTCGTCGCTTCGCTCCTCGCAATGACGGTTTCCGTCCCCCTCACCCCGGCAGAATATCGAACGCGATCGTCGTCCGACGCTCCGGCGTGTGGAACGGCACCGTTCCGTGCCACATGTAGGAGGGGAAGAGGACCAGCCGGCCCGGCTTCGGCCGGACGAAGCGTTCCGCCGGCAATTCGGGGATTGTCGCGAACGGCGGTTGCCCGAGGCGGAGCCAGCCTTCCCGGCTTTCGCGATCGAGGGCGCCGTCGGGCGTCTCGACGTAGAAGGCCGAGGAGATCCAGCCTTCATGGTGCATGTGATCGAGGTGGAAGCCGCCTTGCCTGAGCCGGACCGACCAGGCTCCGACGATCCGACAGCCGCCTTCGTTGCGCCGACGAAGCGGGTCGTCCCCGGTGCCCAGCCCGGAGAGATGTTCGCGAAGGGGCTTGTCGAGGGCCTGGAAGAAGGCCCGGATCGCCGGGTCGCCGGACCCGGACAGGCGGTAGGTGGTCTGGGTGCCGTGGCGGAGCGACTGCTGCGAGGGATGCTCCCTCATGACGTGATGCCTGTCCAGCGCCGCCGCCAGGTCGCGGAGGAAATCGGCCCGGGTCGCCCAGCCGGCGGGAGGATCGAGGTCGTAGACCCCGACCATCGAATCATAGTCGCAAAGCTGGCGGTAGAGCGGATCCCCGACCGCCCGCGCCGCCGTCGCGGTCCAGGCGAGCACCGACTGGTCGAGGGGGGCCAGGACCAAGGCCCTGCGCATGCCGAGCAGGGCCGCATCGGCCCGGCCCGACGCCAGGCTTATGATGGTCGACTGGACGAGCACCGCCGGATCGTCGGGCGCGAGGGAGAGGGCGCGGCCGACGTGG
>JBAWCC010000033.1:0-9403 GCA_049590095.1 Allosphingosinicella sp.
GGGCCCGGCGGCGCCGCGGGGCCCGGCGGCCCGGGCGGCCAGGCCAGCCTGTCGGATGCCTTCGCCGGCGACCAGTCGGTCAGCCGGGTCCGCTCCGGAATCTTCGCCAACCGCTCGACCACGGTCCCGCAGAGCACTCTCATCCCGGCGGTGCTCGAGACGGCGTTCAATTCGAGGCGGCCGGGCTTCGCCCGGGCGGTCGTTTCCCGCGACGTTCGCGGCTTCGACGGGAGCAAGGTTCTGATCCCGCGCGGAAGCCGGCTCACCGGCGAATATCGCTCCGACATCCAGCCCGGCCAGAAACGGGCGCTGATCAACTGGACCCGCCTGATCCGGCCGGACGGAGTGACCATGGCGATCGGCTCGCCGACGGCGGACACGCTCGGCCGAGGCGGAGTCAAGGGCAAGTATAACAGCCATTTCTTCGAGCGGTTCGGAGGCGCGATCCTCCAGACCGCGCTCGACATCGGAGCCAATGTGGCGAGCCGCCAGGCGGCAAACGGAGTCGTCGTCGCGCTTCCGGGCTCGACCCAGAATCTGGGCCAGAGCCTCCAGTCCAGCCGGATCGTCCCGACCCTCACCGTACCCGCCGGCACCAGCATCAGCGTGTTCGTCGCCCGCGACCTCGACTTCAGCACCGCCGGAACCCGCCGGTGAGCCTGGCGCTGGCGCAGGAGATGCCGGCCGGGCCGGGAGTCTATCTGCGCTCCTTTCTCGCCCCGCTGACCGGGATGCTCGCCCGCCCGGACGTGACCGACATCTATGTCAACCGGCCCGGGGAGCTGTGGGTCGAGACCACGGGGGGAGGAATCGAGCGGCACGAGGCGCCGGGCCTGGACGAATCGACTCTCGCACGCCTCGCGCGCCAGATCGCCGCTCTGTCGCACCAGGGGATCAGCCGCGAGCACCCCCTCCTCTCGGCGACCCTTCCCGACGGCGCCCGGATCCAGATCATCGCCCCGCCGGCCACGCGAGGCCCCCTGGCCCTCGCCATCCGCAAGCACGTCTCGCCCGAGCTCGACCTCGCCGACTATGTCCAGTCCGGCGCCTTCGGTGAGACAAAGGCGAGGCAGGGCTTCGAGCGCTCGCAAGGCGACAAGGCGCTCGCCGACATGCTCGCCGCGGGAGATTTGCGCGGAATGCTGTCGGCGGCGGTCAAGGCGCGCAAGAACATCCTCGTCGCGGGCGGCACCTCGACCGGCAAGACGACCTTCCTCAATGCCTTGCTCAAGGAGGTGCCCGCCGAGGAGCGGCTGATCCTGATCGAGGACACGCCCGAGCTCTTCGTCCGCCACGAAAACCATGTCGGCCTGATCTCCGCGAGGAGCGCGCTCGGCGAGGCGAACATCGAGACGGACGATCTCGTCGCCGCCTCGCTTCGGATGCGTCCCGACCGGATCATCCTCGGCGAGCTCCGTGGCCGGGAAGCCTATTCCTTCCTCCGGGCCGTCAATACCGGCCATCCGGGATCGATGACGACGGTCCATGCCGACAGCCCGGAGCGCGCCGTCGAGCAGATCGTGCTTCTCGTCCTCCAGGGGGGGACGCAGCTCAACCGGGACGACGTCCGCCATTATGTCAGCCAGACGGTCGACGTCTACGTCCAGCTGACCCGAAGCGGCGGCCGCCGCCGGGTCGCCGAGGTGGTTCTCCGCGATTAGAGCTTGCTCGAAGCCACTGTTCCCTGGCGAAGGCCGGGGCCCAGGGCAAGGCGAAAGAAACGGGATCCCGGCCTTCGCCGGGAAACGGCTCCGCCCCCTCAGCCGCCCCCCGCGCTCTCCAAAGCATAGCCGGCCGAGCGGACGGTGCGGATGAGGTCGGGCTTGCCGCCCTCGTTCAGCGCCTTTCGGATCCGGCGGATCTGGACGTCGACGGTCCGCAAGTCGAGCTCTGCGCCCTCGCTCCAGACGGTGTCGAGAAGCCCCTCGCGGGTGAAGACCCGGCGCGGGCTTTCGAGGAAGTGGCGAAGGAGTCGGAATTCCGAAGGCGTGAGATGGATCGGTCGTCCGCCGCGCCGGACCCGATGGGTCTCGACGTCCATCTCCAGATCCTCGAAGGTCAGGGTGCCGCCCGCCAGAGCCGGCCGCGAGCGCCTCAGCACCGCTCCGACCCGGGCGAGCATCTCCTTGGGCGAGAAGGGCTTGGTGATATAGTCGTCGGCGCCGGTATCCAGGCCCCTGATTCGGTCCGTCTCCTCGCCGCGCGCAGTCATCATGATGATCGGGACCTGCTTCGTCTGGGGCATTCGGCGGAGCCGGCGGCAGACCTCGATCCCCGACGTGTCCTCGATCATCCAGTCGAGCAGGACGAGATCGGGCGCCGATTCGCGCACCAGCAGAAGCGCCTCGTCGCCGCTGGCGGTCTGCTTCGTCTCGAATCCGGCCTTCCTGAGGTGGAAGTCGATCAGCTCGACCAGAGCCCGGTCGTCCTCGACCAGCAGGATCCGGCCCTTGATCACCGCTCCGTCGGCCGGGTCGTATCGGCGCCCTTCTCCCGCTCGCCGAGATGGCCGCCGGTGGCGGCGAAATAGACCATTTCGGCGATGTTGGTCGCATGGTCGCCGATCCGCTCGAGATTCTTGGCGACGAACAGCAGGTGGGTTGCCGCGGTGATGTTGTTCGGGCTCTCCATCATGAAGGTCAGCAGGGTCCGGAAGATGCTGTTGTAGAAATCGTCCACCGCCTTGTCGCGCTCGCAGACCTGCTCGGCCTTGGCGGAGTCGCGGGCAACGAAGGCGTCGAGCGCGCTTCGGACCATCTCGGCGACGATCCGGCCCATTTCGGGCAGGAGCGAAAGCGGCCTCAGATTGGGGCTGTCCTCGATCGCCGGGACCCTTTTGGCGATGTTCTTGGCGTAATCGCCGATCCGCTCGACCACCCCGACGATCTTCAGTGCCGCGACCACTTCGCGCAGATCGTCAGCCATCGGCGCCCTCAGGGCGATGATCTGAACCGCGAGCCGCTCTATCTCGGCTTCGAGGGCGTCGATCCGCTTGTCCTCGTCGACGACCAGCCGGGCGCCCTCGCTGTCGCGCTCGACGAGCGAGCGCAGCGCCGCCGCGATCGCCGCCTCCGCGAGGCCGCCCATCTCGGCGATGCTGGCGCGGAGCCGGTTGAGATCGTCGTCGAAGGCTTTGAGAGTGTGACCTGATGCCATGTTCGGGTTCCTCAGCCGTAGCGGCCGGTGATGTAATCCTTGGTCCTCTCGACCCTCGGATTGGTGAAGATCTGGGACGTCTCGCCATATTCGAGAAGCTCGCCCAGGTGGAAGAAGGCGGTGCGCTGCGAGACCCGGGCGGCCTGCTGCATATTGTGGGTGACGATGACGATGGCGTAGCGGCCGCGAAGCTCGTGGATCAGCTCCTCGATCTTCGCGGTCGCGATCGGGTCGAGGGCCGAGCAGGGCTCGTCCATCAGGATCACCTCGGGATCGACGGCGATGGCTCGGGCGATGCACAGCCTCTGCTGCTGGCCGCCGGACAAAGCGGTGCCGCTTTCGGCGAGGCGATCCTTCACCTCTTCCCACAGGCCCGCGCGCTTCAGCGAGCGCTCGACGATCTGGTCGAGCTCCTGCCGTCCGGTGGCGAGGCCATGGATCCGAGGCCCGTAGGCGACATTCTCGTAGATCGACTTGGGAAAGGGATTCGGCTTCTGGAACACCATCCCGACCCGGGCGCGAAGCTGAACCACGTCCATTCCGCTGGCGTAGATATCCTCCCCGTCCAGCTCGATCGCTCCTGTGACCCGGGCGCTCGGGATGGTGTCGTTCATCCGGTTGAGGGTCCGAAGGAAGGTCGACTTGCCGCAGCCCGACGGGCCGATGAAGGCGGTGACATGCTCCTGCCGGACGTCGATCGAGACCTCGCTGATCGCCTGTTTCTCGCCATACCAGACGTTCACGCCCCGGGCGCTCATCTTCGGCGCGCTTTCGGCCGCCGGCGCCTCGGCCTCCGTCCCGGCCCTGTTGTCCTCGTCCACCATCACTTTCACCAGCGCCTCTCGAACTTGTTCCGCAAGTAGATGGCAATGCCGTTCATCGCCATCAGGAAGACCAGGAGCACGATGATCGCCGCCGAGGTCTTCTCGACGAAGCCGCGGCTGACCTCGTCGGACCAAAGGAAGATCTGGACCGGAAGAACCGTCGCCGGATCCGCGAACCCGCCCGGCGGAGTCGAGATGAAGGCGCGCATTCCAATCATCAGCAAAGGCGCAGTCTCGCCGAGCGCTCGGGCCATGCCGATGATCGTCCCGGTCAGAATTCCGGGCAAGGCGAGCGGCAATACGTGGTGGTAGACGACCTGGATCCGGCTGGCGCCCACTCCGAGGGCGGCGTCGCGGATCGAGGGCGGCACCGACTTGATCGCGTTGCGGCCGGCGATGACGATCACCGGCATGGTCATCAGCGCCAGCGTAAGGCCGCCGACGAGCGGCGCCGAGCGCGGCATGTTCATCGTGTTGAGGAAGACGGCGAGGCCGAGCAGCCCGAAGATGATCGAAGGCACCGCCGCGAGATTGTTGATCGAGACTTCGATGAGGTCGGTCCAGCGGTTCCTCGGCGCATATTCCTCGAGATAGATGGCCGACAGGACCCCGACGGGGAAGGCGATGGCGAGGGTCACCAGCATCGTCAGGAGCGAGCCCTTGAAGGCCCCCCAGATCCCCACCGCCGCCGGATCGGTGGCGTCGGCGGAGGTCAGGAAATCGGAGTTGAAGCGGGTCCGCGCGGCGTCGCGCGAATCGAGCTCGGCAAAGGCCTGCTCGGCGGCGGGGTCGCCGTCGCTTTTGGAGGCGACGTCGATGTCGGTCGAAGCCGGTAGCCACAGGCCGGCGGTTCGGGTGAGCAGCGAAGGATCGGCCTCGATCGCGTTCAGGACCGTGAGCCAGGCCGTATCGGAGAAGAGGCGGGCGCCGCGCTCGCCATATTGCGCCTCCGCCGCCTTGGCGACGACCCCCTGCAGATCGGATCCGGCGAGCGCCGCCTTGGCGCCTGTGGAGCGCAGGGTGGCCGGATCGAGGAAGAGAGCTGCCTTCGCGAAATCCACGTCCAGCCGAACCTCGGTCCGGGTGAAGCCGCGGGCGCCGTTGGCCACCATCGTGAACAGGAGCAAGGCGAGGAAACCCGCCGACAGCAGGATCGCTCCGAGACCGATCCAGCGGAAACGGCGCTCGGCGGCGTAGCGGCGGCGGATCCGGCCGCTCATTTCCGACGACCGCCAGTCGGTCGGAGCGCGGTGGAGGGCGTCAGTCATAAGCTTCGCGATATTTCTTCACGACTCGCAGGGCGACGATGTTGAGCAGAAGGGTGACGATGAACAGCACCAGGCCGAGCGCGAAGGCGGCGAGGGTCTTGGGGCTGTCGAACTCCTGGTCGCCGGTCAGCAGCTGGACGATCTGGGTGGTCACCGTGGTGACGCTGGCGAAGGGGTTGGCGGTGAGATTGGCGGAAAGGCCGGCCGCCATGACCACGATCATCGTCTCGCCGATCGCCCGGCTGACGGCGAGAAGGACTCCGCCGACGATGCCCGGAAGAGCGGCGGGGACGAGCACCTTGCGGATCGTCTCGGACGTGGTGGCGCCCATGGCGAGCGAGCCGTCGCGCATCGACTGCGGAACCGCGGTCAGCGAATCGTCGGCCATCGAGGAGACGAACGGGATGATCATGATCCCCATGACCAGGCCGGCGGCCAGTGCGCTTTCCGAAGAGGAGGGGATTCCCAGCGCCTGGCCGAAATCGCGGACGGCCGGAGCCACGGTCAGGGCCGCGAAATAGCCGTAGACGACGGTGGGAACGCCGGCGAGCATCTCAAGCAGCGGCTTCATCCAGCGGCGAACCACCGGCCGGGCATATTGGGTAAGATAGATGGCGCTCATCAGCCCGAGCGGGATGGCGACGATCATCGCGATGATCGCGCCGATGAAGACCGTCCCCCAGAAGAGCGGAATCGCCCCGAAGGCTCCGGACGAACCCGCCTGGTCGGCACGAATCGCGGTCTGCGGACTCCAGGTCGATCCGAACAGGAACTCGACCGGCGAAACCATGCTGAAGAAGCGAAGCGATTCGAAGAGGAGCGAGAGGACGATCCCGAGCGTGGTCAGGATCGCGATCAGCGACGCCAGCAGCAACGCCAGCATCACCAGCCGCTCGACCCGGGTTCGGGCCCGGAAGGCGGGTCCGATCCGGCTGTAGGCATAGGCGCCGCCGGCGAAGGCGAGGAGCAGTGCCGCGACCGTTCCGATCAGCCGGTAGCGCGACAGCGCCGATTCGTAGACCGGAGCGAGCGCCCTTGCCTCGGGATAGAAACTGGACTGCCGGAGACCCTCGGCCAGCTCGCGAGTCTCGTTCAGGATCGCATTGCGCTGCATCTCGAAAGGCGGGAGGTTGGCGGCGCCCGCGCTTCCGAGCACCGCGTCCATCACCAGCTTGTCGCTCAGCGGCACCCAAAGCAGAAGGAACAAGAGGGCCGGCAGGGCCGCCCAGATGGCGACGTACCAGCCGTGATAGCCGGGCAGCGAGTGAAGCCGGGGCGCCCCGGGCGCGGCGAAGGCCATGGCGCGGGCGCGCGCCGACAGCCAGCCGAGCAGGGCGAGGCCGAGGATCGCGACGACGATCGCGAGCGGGGACACGACCTAATCCTCCCTGCCGCGAAGCGGTGGGGAGGGGGACCACCCGAAGGGTGGTGGAGGGGTAGCTGCCGAGGCCTGCGCCATCACCCCTCCACCATGCTTCGCATGGTCCCCCTCCCCACGAGCTTCGCTCGCAGGGAGGATCAGGGCACCGTCATTCCTCACTTCAGAGCGTCCGCGGTCATCGGCGTCTGCCGGGTCGCGGCTTCCGTGGCCTTGGACTGGACGTCGGCCGGCGACGGGATCAGGCCGCGACGCTCGAGATAGCCGCCCTTCGACCAGGCGCGCGCATATTCGGCGAGGAACTCGCGCATCCCGGGAATGACGTTCAGATGCTCGCCCTTGGCGTAAAGGTAGATCTGGCGGGCGCCGGGATAGGTCAGGTTCGAGATGGTCTCCGCCGTTGGTGCGATTCCGCCGAGCGGGATTCCCTTCACCTTGTCGCCATTCTCCTCGAGGAAGGAATAGCCGAGCACTCCGATCGCGCCCGGATTGGCCGCGACCTTCTGGACGAGCAGATTGTCGTTCTCGCCCGCCTCGACATAGGCGCCGTCCTCACGGATCTTGGTGCACAGGTCCTTATGCTTGTCCGAATCGCTTTCCTTCAGCGCCTTCATCGCAGGGTCGCTGTCGCAGCCTTTCTCGAGGATAAGCTCGGCGAAGCTGTCGCGAGTCCCGGAAGTCGGCGGCGGGCCGTAAACCTGGATCGCGACGGCCGGCAGCGCCGGGTTGACGTCCTTCCAGGTCTTGGCGGTGTTGGGCTTGCCGAACGGATTGGCCGCGAGCGCCGCATAGACGTCGCGCACCGTCAGGCTCATATCGGCGCCGCTCTTGCCTTCGATCAGGGCAAGGCCGTCGATCCCGACCGGAACCTCGATGACCTGCCTGACTCCGTTCTTCGCGCAATCCTGAAATTCGGACTCCTTGATCCGGCGCGAGGCGTTGGTCATGTCGGGATGCTGGTCGCCGACCCCGGCGCAGAACAGCTTCAGGCCCGCGCCCGTCCCGGTCGATTCGACGATCGCGCTCATCCCGGGATTGGTGCGCTGGAACTGCTCCGCGACCGCCGTCGTGAACGGATAGACCGTCGAGGAGCCGACGATCTGGATCTGCTGGCCCTGGGCGCCTCCGCCCGATTGCTGCCCGCAGGCGGCAAGCGCCAAAGCGGCCGCCGCGGCAAAATAGCTCTTCTTCATTCGTGCCTCCATCGACCCCTGGTTAGCGGGTCCCGGCGACCTCCCTAGGTCGGTTCGAAGTGAGTCCTGTGACGATTGCATGACAGTTTCATGACAGTGGACAGCGCGGGAAGATCAGGGCTCCGGCGCGCGCGGCAGCGAGACGAGCACGGTCGTCCCTTCGCCGACGACGCTCCGGATGTCGAGCCGCCCGCGATGTCGGCTGACGATATGCTTGACGATGGCGAGGCCGAGCCCGGTTCCGCCGACGGCGCGGCTTCGGCCGGCATCGACCCGATAGAAACGCTCGGTGAGGCGGGGCAGATGCTCGGCCGGGATGCCTTCGCCGCGATCGGCGATCGCGATCCGGATCATCCGCGGGCCGTCTTCGTCGATCAGCACGGACACCGGCGTTCCGGGCCGGCCATATTTCACGGCGTTGATGACGAGGTTGCGGATGAGCTGGAGCAGCTGCCCCCTGTCGCCCGGCACCACCGCCGAATCGGTTTCCTTCCCGACCTCAAGCGTGTTGGACCGCTCGCGAAGCAGCTGCTCGCAGCCGGCCCGAACCTCTTCCACCAGCTGGACGAGATCGACCGTCTCGCGGGGCGGATTGAAGCGCTCCGATTCGATCCGCGACAGCGACATCAGGTCCTCGATGAGTTGCTGCATCCGCTTGCCCTCGCCGTGCATCAGCGCGAGGAAGCGCTCCCTGACCTCGGAATCCTCGGCCGTCGCCCTGTCCTGGAGAGTCTCGATGAAGCCGAGGACGGTCGCCAGGGGGGTGCGAAGCTCGTGGCTTGCATTGGCGACGAAATCGACCCGCATCCGCTCCGCCGCGATCGCCTCGCTCCGATCGTTGAGATGGACGAGACGCGAGCCGTCGGCGAGCGAGGCCAATGTCATCAGCCATCGCCGCTCGGCATGGCCGATCCCGACCAGCTCGACCTGCTCGATCCCGGAACCCGGTTCCGGGGGGCGCGACAGTCGCTCCACCGTCGCCGGGTGGCGCATTGCAAGCCTTGCGTCCTGGCCTTCGATCCACTGGCCCAGCAAGTCCTTCGCCGGAGCGTTGGCGACCACGATCCTGCCGGCGTCGATCAGAAGCACCGGCTCCGACATGGCCCCGACGATGACGCGCGCCCAGCGGTCGCGCCCGTCGTCCGGCGGCGGCGGCGGGGCGTCCGGCTCCGGGAAGAAATGGGCCCGCCAGCCGACCAGCACGGCTGCGGCGCCTCCGATCAGGCCGAGCAGCGCCGCCCACGGGGCTTCGTCCGCCAGAAGCGCGGCGCCGACCGCGATCGCGACGATAATTCCCGCGGCGAGCCGACGATTGGAAATAGGCGAGGCCATCGCCCCGCTTTAGCGGGATGCGACGGTCCAACCAACGCTTCCTCACAGTCATAAAATCGTCATCGAGATGACGCAGAACCGCAATCCAGCAACCTTAAGCCCGCCGCATTACCCCTATTGGAGCCGCCGCATGGCCAAATCCGCCTTCCTCGCCGCCCTCCTCGCGACCACGATCGCCGCTCCGGCCCTTGCGGCCGGCGAACCCCTTCCCGCCGAGGTTGCCGCGGACGTGGCGGCGATGCGGGCGGAGAT
>JBAWCC010000034.1:0-1809 GCA_049590095.1 Allosphingosinicella sp.
CCCCTGAAGGGGAGGGGCTTTAGCCCCGCGCGCCTCGCAAGCGTTATGCAAACGTCCCGCCTTCGCTGGGGTGACGTGTGACGTCGGCTTCTTTGACGACCGAACCTGTTCTAACGAGTTTGCATGCGAACCTGGCTCCGCCGTCTCGGCACCCTGCTCCTTTTTCTCCTCGTAGGACTGTGCTTCGCGCCGTCGCTGATCCCGCTTTTTCTCGACCGTATCTATTACGAGGGCCCGCGCTCCGATCATTTCGACGGCGAGCGCTTCTTCAATCCGGGCCCGGCGCGCGCCAGGCCCCCTGGCGGCCCGGCCCGATTCCTCAACCGGATGATCGGCTCCGACGAACGCGCGCAATGGCCGGAGCGGGTGGCGGTCGAGCCGACAATTCCGCCGCGCCGGGTCGAGGGCGAGGAGATGCTCGTCACCTGGATCGGCCACGCCACAATTCTGGTCCAGACACAGGGCCTCAACATCCTCACCGACCCGACCTGGTCGGAGCGGGCCTCGCCTTTCTCCTTCGCCGGCCCGAAACGGGTCCGGGCGCCCGGCGTCCGGTTCGAGGACCTGCCCAGGATCGACCTCGTCCTCGTCAGCCACAATCATTACGACCATATGGACCTGCCGACCCTGAAGCGCCTGTGGGAGCGCGACAGGCCGCGGATCGTCACCAGCCTCGGCAACGATACGATCCTCGAAGGGCAGGGCGTCGGTTCGATCGCTCTCGACTGGGGCGACGGCCATTCGGTCGGCCCGGTCGAGGTCCGGGTGGAGCGCAATCACCATTGGGGCTCGCGCTGGGGCACCGACCGCAACCGAGCGCTCTGGTCCGCCTTCACCGTCAAGCTGCCGGGCGGCAACATCTTCTTCGCCGGCGACACCGGCTATGGCGACGGCAGCTGGGTCGAAGAGGCCGCGCGCCAGGGGCCCGTTCGCCTCGCCATCCTCCCCGTCGGCGCCTACGAGCCGCGCGACATCATGCAGTCCAACCATATCGACCCGGACGAGGCGGTTCGGATCTTCGAGAAGCTGAAGCCCAGGATGGCGCTCGGAATGCACTGGGGCACCTTCCAGCTCACCTTCGAGAGCATAAACGACCCGCCGAGGCGCCTGGCGGCGGCTCGGCGGGCGCGCGGGGTTCCGGCGGAAAGGTTCGTGACGACCGAGGTGGGGAGAAGCTTCAGGGTCCCCTAAATCCTCCCCATCGAAGATGGGGAGGGGGACCCCGCGTAGCGGGGTGGAGGGGTAGATGGCGCAGGCCTGTTCCAGCTACCCCTCCACCAGCCTTCGGCTGGTCCCCCTCCCCATGCTTCGCATGGGGAGGATATACTTACCCCGCCCCCGTCTCCGCCGTGCATTCGCCGACCCGGCGGCCGGACATGCGCATCTCCATCGTCATCCCCTTGCCCATCAAATCGCTTTGGGACTTCATCGTCATGTCGATGCTCTGCGGCGTGTAACGGCCGTCCATGGTCATCACGGTCTGCCCCGCGCCGCCCTCGCCGGCGCAAACGGTCCTGCCCTGGATCCGGCCGCCCTCCCATTTGAAGCCTTCCGACTTGCAATTGGCGGCCTTCTCGCCGGTGAAGATGTCGCCCTTCGGAGCCCTGGCCTCTTCCGGAGTCATGCAGGTGCGGTTGATTCCGCCGCCTTGGCTCTTCATCTGGTCGGCCACGCCGTCGGGCAGGCCTTCCACCTTCACGTTGACGACCTCCATCTTCATTTCCCATTCGCCGGGCTGAAGATTGCCTCCGGCCGCGGCGGCGCCGCTCCCGCCGCTGTCCGCAGCCGCGGCGGCAGAGCCGTTGCCCC
>JBAWCC010000035.1:0-7712 GCA_049590095.1 Allosphingosinicella sp.
GGCCGGGCTCAGAAGCCGACGACCAGGGTCGCGCTGATCGTGCGCGGAGCGCCAATCTGGACGAAGTTCGGGCCGCCGTAATTGCCGATCCCGCCGCCGGTCGTGGTGATCGACTGGTTGAGGCCGCCGCCGAACCCGCCGACGTAGAAGTCGTTGAACAGGTTGTAGACGTTGAACTGGAGATAGGTCTTCTCCAGGCCCATGTCGGCCAGGCTCAGGCGGGCGTCGAGGTTGACCAGCCAATAGGCCGGAGCCGTCGCCCCGAAAATCTGAGTGATTCCCGCCGGATTGAGAAGGTTGCCGGCGAGGACGGGCTCGTTGGTGTCGTAGAGGAAACGCGGGCCGGTGCGCTTGCCCGTGATCCCGACCTCGACCGGGCCGAGCGTCCCGCGCACGGTAGCGCCGAACGTGTATTTCGGCGCTCCCGATTCACGCTTTCCCGCCGTCGGTGCGAAGATCGGAACGCCCGCGGCGGTGCAGCCCGGGTAGCCGGCCGTGACCTGCGCCGCGTTGCAATTGAAGAGCAGCAGGTCGTCCTTGATCTCCGACTTCAGCGCCGAGCCGAACAGGTAGATGTTGAGCTCCTTCATCGGCTGGTAGGAAACGTAGCCGTCGATTCCGTATTTATCGACCTTGCCGAGGTTGCGGAACGTGCTGGCGTTGAGCTCCGGATCGAAGGCGGAG
Organism: Allosphingosinicella sp.; assembly: GCA_049590095.1. Classification (GTDB taxonomy): domain Bacteria; phylum Pseudomonadota; class Alphaproteobacteria; order Sphingomonadales; family Sphingomonadaceae; genus Allosphingosinicella. Next base: position 685 of record JBAWCC010000035.1, read on the forward strand.
GCGGTACGATCCGTGTAGCGGTTGAAGAAGGCGCCGATCTGGGCCTGGATCTGAGTGCTGCGGTAACGGACGCCGACGTCGAAATTGTCGGTCTTCTCCGGGTCGGGCGAAGCGCCCGCCTGGGTCGGAGCGAAGAAGAAGGCGTTGTACAGATTGTCCGTGCTCGGCACCGACAGGCCCTTCGCATAATTGGCGAAGACGCTGGTGCGCGGCATGATGTCGTAGGTGAAGCCGATATTGGGCAGGAACGCGTCATATTTGAAGACGCGGCGCTGGGGGCCCTGGACCGTCGGATTGAGGGTCGCGAAGGTCGCGTAGCGCGGATCGTCCCGGCCGAAGCACTCGACGAAGGTCGGCGAGGTGGCGGCGCAGAAATTGTTGAGGTCGCGCTTGAAGAACGGCACTCGAAGGCCCGCGTTGACGACCAGACGGCCATCCATGAACTCGCCGCGATACTCGCTCCACAGCTGGTGCAGGATCGCGAAGGACAGACGGTCGCGCTTCTGGAGCGCCGTGCCGGTCACGTCCAGCTGGGGATCGTTGACCGGGAAGACGTCGAAAGGCTCGCCATTGGACTGAAGCAGGCCGACCTGGCCGGTCTGGCGATGGCGCGCCCGATCGAAGGTGTAGCCGGCGCGGATCGCATGGTCGTCGTTGATGTCGTAACGAACGCCCGCGATCACTCCGAAGCGGTGGGTCTGGGTCTGGCTCGGCGCGAGCACGGTGACCGTGTCGAGCACGTCGCCGTCGCCGTTAATGTCCCTGCCGAAGAAGGGAGAGCCGCCCAGATAGCCGGCGACGCAGGTATTGGTCGCGCTGTTCGGGGTGGTCCGGCAAGCGGCCGGATTGGCGGTGCCGCCAGCCGGATTGATGTCGCGAAGCCCTTCCTGGCCGGTGACCGTGCCGCCGCCATTGGCTTTCACATATTGGTAGCTCGGATCGACGGTGAGGGTGAACGCGCCCATGGTGAAGCGGGAGGAAGCGCGGATGTTGCCGGTGTTCGACGGGTTGTAGCGACGGTCGAACTCGGTGCCGCAGCTCGCGTAATTCCCCGTCGGGTCCGGCGAGAAGATCAGGCCGGCGCTCGGATCGGACGACGGCGCCGGCCCGTCCTGCACGCCCCCCTGGGGCGTATCGATCAGGCAGGGATAGTTGATCAGATAGGGAACCTCGCCGAAGCCCGTCGGATAGCGGTTGTTCGAGCCGCCGCCGACGATGCGCGGGACCGTAACGCCCCCGACCACCCGGGTCGTATCGTTGCGCAGCGGCGAGGAGCCGAAGAAGTTGTTGCGGTTCTGGTTGTAGTGGCCGGCGAGGGCGACGAAGTCGCCGCCGGTGCCGAGCGGCTGGTAGATCTTCGCATTATATTGCTGCTTGTCGACCTTGCCGTACTGGTTGAACGGGCTGTCGTTCGAGGCCTTCGACGCGGAGACGAAGGCGCGGGTGCCGAACGAAGTGAGGTTGCCGGTTTCGATCATTCCGAAGACCCGGCGGAAATTATACTCGCCGATCGAGGCGGAGAGCATCGCTCCGAGTTCCTGCCTGGGAACGATGGTGCGGTAGTTGACGGTGCCGCCGGCGGCCGAGGCGGTGGGGCTGTCGACGTCGGTCGTGCCGAGGCCGACATTGACCTCGCCGATGATTTCCGGATCGAACTGCTGGTTCGAATAGACGGCGTAATTGCCCGAATCGTTGAGCGGGATGCCGTCGACGGTCAGCGACACCCGGTCCGCCGAGAAGCCGCGGATGGTGAGCGTTCCGCCCGACGAGCCGTAGGCGTCGTTGTTCTGGAAGCTGACGCCCGGGATGAGGTTGATCGTGTCGAGGATCGTCTGGCCCGGATTCTGGCGGGCGATCACCTCCTGGGTAAGCGCCGCCTTCGCCTTGGTGGTGTCGGGCGCCTGGATGCCCCCGACCTCCTGGTTGCGGGTGCCGGTGACGACGATCGTCTCTTCGTCGAAGTCCTGCGAGCCGGTGGACTGAGCGAAGGCCGTGACGGGCATGACGAGCGCCGTGGTCGCCAAAAGCAGCGAGAACTTCTTCATGGTAGCTAATTCCCCTCGGAGGCCGAATCGCCTCGTTCCCGGCGCCTGCTATAGCCCCAATGGGACGATTCGAAGACTCAAACTGCGGCCGGGCGCAAAAAAGTCAGCGGGGGTGGCAGCGATGTCGCACTGGTAGCTAAGTGCCTGATTAGACTGGTGGAACAAATCAAGTTCGAGGAGCGGCGAGAGGCCCGTCGAGGCGCCGGCCGAAGGCCACGGCGAGCGAGACCAGCGGCGGCACGAGAACGATCGAGAGCACCACCTTCGCGAGCATCTGGCCGATCAGAAGATCGGTGATCGGAAACACTCCGTAGAAGGAGATGGTGATGAACAGCAGGGTATCGACGATCTGCGAGAGCACCGCGGCGATTCCGGCGCGCAGCCAGACCACCCGCCCCTCCCCCTTGCCGCGAAGGGCGCTGAAGATGGTGACGTTGAGGAATTGCGAAATTCCGTAGGCGATGATCCCGGCGATCCAGATCCTCGGAGTGCCGCGCATGATCGTGTCGAAGGCGGCGAGCCGGTCGGCCGGCATGTCGTGGGCGGGCGGAAGGGCGAGGACGAAGATGGCGAGCAGGATCGAGAAGATGAGTGGCGCGAAGCCGATCAGGACCAGGCGGTTCGCGGTCTCGCGCCCGAACAATTCGGCGACCGCGCTCGAGGTCACGACCAGGAGCAGGAAGGCGAAGATGCCGGCCTCGACGGCCAGCGGGCCGAGCGCGACCTGCTTGTTGGCGAGGACGCCGGCGATGCAGACCATCCCGCCGTAGAAGATCGAATAAGCGAAGAGAGAGCGGGGAAGCGCCGGGGCTGTGATCGACATGACGGCTGCGTAACCCTTTTGCGCCGCCGCAAAAAGGGCTTTCCGTCCGCCCATCTTGCCGCCATCAGTGCGCCCGTGAATGGAACCCGCCTGGACGTCCTCGCCATCGGCGATGCGATCGTGGACGTCATCGCCCACGTCGACGAAGGCTTCCTGGTCGAGGAAGCTCTGGTCAAGGGCTCGATGCAGGTGCTCGATGCCGAGGGCGCGAAGCGGCTCTATTCGAAAATGCCGAGCGCGCGGGAGACGAGCGGCGGCTCGGCGGCCAACACCATGGCCGGGGTGGCGGCGCTCGGCGGCCGGGCGGGCTTCGTCGGCCAGATCGCCGACGACCAGCTCGGCGACATCTTCGCCCACGACATCAGGGCGCTGGGCGTGGAGTTCCGGACACCGCCGCTACGCGGCGGGCTTCCGACGGGCCGTTGCCTGATCGTCGTCACGCCGGACGCCCAGCGGACGATGAACACCTTCCGGGGCGCCGCGCACGAGCTGACCGCCGAGGCGCTGGACCCGGAGCAGATCAGGGCCTCGGCCATTCTCTATCTCGAAGCCTATCTGTGGCGGTCGAAAGGCCCGCGGGCGGCGATGGAGGAGGCGATGCGGATCGCCCACGAGGCGGGGCGCAAGGTTGCCTTCACCCTGTCCGACATTGCCTGCATCGGCCCGCACCGCGCGGAGATGATGGCGATGATAGACGCCGGAGCCATCGACCTTCTGTTCGCCAACGAGAACGAGATTCGAGAGCTTGCCGACCTTCCCGACCGCGACTCGGCGATCGCCGCGATCCGGGACAAGGTCCCGCTGATCGTCGTCACCTGCGGCGAGGACGGAGCGGTGGCGGTCGAGGGCGAGCGCAGGGTCGAGGTTCCGATCGCCAGGATCGGGCGCGGGGTGGTCGACACGACCGGGGCGGGCGACCTGTTCGCCGCGGGCTTCCTCGTCGGCCAGGCGCGGGGCCGGAGCCTGGAGCAGTCGCTCCGGATCGGCTCGGTCGCCGCGGCGGAGGTGATCTCGCACATCGGCGCACGGCCGGAGGCCGGCCTCAAGGAATTGGTAGAAAGCCTGTGAAGCGACTCGCCGTCTACTGCGGCTCCTCGATGGGCGCCGATCCGCTCTTCGCCGATATCGCCCGGACCCTCGGCGTGGAGATGGCCCGCCGGGGCCTCGACCTCGTCTACGGCGGCGGCCATCGCGGGCTGATGGGCGTGGTCGCCGACTCCGTGCTGGCCGGCGGCGGCAAGGCCTATGGAGTCATTCCCCAGGCCCTGGTCGACCTCGAGGTCGCTCATACGGGCCTGACCGAGCTGCACACGGTCAACTCGATGCACGAGCGCAAGGCGAGGATGACGGAGCTCACCGACGGGTTCATCGCCATTCCGGGCGGGATCGGGACTTTGGACGAGCTGTTCGAAGCCTGGACCTGGAACGCGCTCGGCTATCATTCGAAGCCCTTCTGCCTGCTCAACGTGGCGGGCTTCTGGGACCGGCTGATCGAGTTCCTCGACCATGTAACGACAAGCGGCTTCATGTCGCCCGAGCGGCGCTCCCAGCTCCTCGTCGCGAGCGAGATCGGCGAGGCCATCGAAATGCTGGACGAAGCGGAAAAAGCCGCCGAAACCAGGATGGTCTGGTAACCCTCCCCGTCATTGCGGCAGAGCGAAGCAATCCAGTGCAGCCTCGGACGCAGTCTGGATTGCTTCGTCGCTTCGTTCCTCGCAATGACGGAGGCGGGGCGCTAGTGCGGGGGCGGAACACGGGGGGATTGCAATGAACGACGTCAACCGGATCCTGATGGGAATCGCCGGGATCCTGGTCATTCTCGGGATCGCCTTCCTGCTGTCGTCCAACAAGAGAGCCATCCGGCTTCGGGTCGTCGCGGCCGCCTTCGCCCTTCAGGCCGGAATCGCGGTGCTCGTCCTCTACACGCCCTGGGGACGCCGGGCGATCGAAGCGATGGCGAACGGGGTCTCGAACCTGCTCGGCTACGCCAACAAGGGGACCGAGTTCCTGTTCGGGCCGGCCGCGAGCAATCCGCTCGCCAACACCTTCGCAATCGCCGCTCTGCCGGTGATCGTCTTCTTCGCCGCGCTCGTCGCGATCCTCTATTATCTCGGGATCATGCAGCGAATCGTCCGCTGGGTCGGCGGCGGCATCGGCTGGATCACGGGGATCAGCCGGGTCGAATCGCTGGGCTCGGCGGCCAACATCTTCGTCGGCCAGTCCGAATCGCCGCTCGTCGTGCGCCCCTATCTTGCCGCCCTTCCCCCTTCGCAGCTCTTTACCTTGATGGTCGTCGGAATGGCCGGCGTGGCAGGCACGATCCTCGCCGCTTACGCCGCCCTGCTCGGGGCGGCCGCCCTCCCCTACCTCCTTGCCGCCGCCTTCATGTCGGCGCCGGGCGGGATCCTCATGGCCAAGATCATCATGCCCGACGAGCCGCGCGAGGACGAGCTTCCGCTCGAGGGCGGCGAGGCTCCCGCGACCGACGACAAGGTCGACGTCGCCGAGACGTTCGAGGAAGGCGAGCAGCCGGCCAACATCATCATGGCCGCTGCCCAGGGCGCCCAGACGGGGGTCAAGCTGGCGGTGGCGGTCGGCGCCATGGTGCTCGCCTTCGTCGCCCTGGTCGCGCTCGCCAACGGGCTTCTGGGCGGCGTCGGCGGCTGGTTCGGCTATCCCGAATTGAGCTTCCAGCGGATCGTCGGCACGATTTTCCAGCCGATCATGTTCCTGATCGGAGTTCCCTGGAACGAGGCCGGGACGGCCGGCGGACTGTTCGGCACCAAGCTGGTCCTGAACGAGTTCGTCGCCTTCATCGACCTGGGAGCGCTTCCGGCGGGGACCTTGAGCCCGCGAAGCGTCGCCATCGTCACCTTCGCTTTGTGCGGCTTCGCCAATTTCAGCTCGATCGCGATCCAGATGGCGGTGACCGGCGGCCTCGCCCCCAACCAGCGCCCAGTGATCGCGAGGCTCGGGATAAAGGCGCTGATCGCCGGCTCGCTGGCCAATCTGATGAGCGCCGCGCTGGCGGGGCTGTTGTTGCCGTGACCGTCATCCCGGCGAAAGCCGGGACCTCGGGAAGGCAAAGGCGCCGAGCCTTTCACCCCACGAGGCCCCGGCTTCCGCCGGGGTGACGGATTGGCTATCACACCCCCATGGCCACGCTCTCAGAACCCCGTCCGCTCGCGTCCGTCTCGCTGACCGAGTCCGACTCGAACCCGCAAGCCTTCGCCCAGGAGCTCGGCCGGAGCTTCGAGGAATATGGCTTCGCCATCATCGCCGATCACGGCATCACCGAGGACCTGATCCACCGCGCCGAGGAGAAAGCGAAGGCTTTCTTCGCCCTCCCGGACGAGGTGAAGCGCCGCTATCACGTCCCCGGCGGCGGCGGCGCGCGCGGCTATACGCCGTTCGGGATCGAGACGGCCAAGGGTCACAAGGCGCACGACCTCAAGGAATTCTGGCATGTCGGGCGCGAGCTGCCCGAGGGCCATCCGTTCCGGGGGCCGATGCCCGACAATGTCTGGCCGGAGGAAGTGGCGAGCTTCCGCGATACCTTCCTCGAGCTTTACGAGACGTTCGACCGGACCGGGATCAAGATCCTGAAAGCCGTCGCCCGCTATCTCGGGGTCGAGGATGAGTATCTGGTCGATTCGGTCCGGGACGGCAATTCGGTGCTGCGTCTGCTCCATTATCCGCCGATCGAGGGCGAGCCCGGAAGCCATATCCGCGCCGGAGCCCATGAGGACATCAACACCATCACCCTTCTGCTCGGTGCGGAGGAAGCCGGGCTCGAGCTCCTCACCAAGGTTGGGCGATGGATCCCGGTGTCGCCCAGGCCCGGCGAGCTCGTCGTCAATATCGGCGACATGCTCCAGCGGCTGACCAACGGGCGGCTCCGCTCCACCTCGCACCGGGTCGTCAACCCGCCGCGCGAGCGATTCGGCCATTCGCGCTACTCGATGCCCTTCTTCCTCCACTTCCGCTCCGACTTCGTCGTCGAGGCTCTGCCCGGAACGGTGCCCGCCGGCGAGCGGCCGAAATGGCCGTCCTGCACGGCGGACGAATATCTCCAGGAGCGGCTTAGGGAGATCAAATTGGCCTAAAGAAATCCTCTCCGAGATTTCTCGGGGAGGGGGACCGCGCGAAGCGCGGTGGAG
>JBAWCC010000036.1:0-10589 GCA_049590095.1 Allosphingosinicella sp.
GTAGACCTGCATGGCGTTGGTGCCGCTGTTTCCGCCCAGGGTGATCCCGCCGCCGGGGAGGTAGATCCGGCCGCCGATCACCGCGCTGCCCTTGAGGCCGTGGACGGCGATCGGGAGATCGGGAAGCCTTGTCCAGCGGTCGGAGCGGGGGTCGTAGCCGTAGCTGTTGGGGGTGAGGCCGAGGACGTGGGTGCGCTCGCCCTCACCGCCGAAGACGAACATGCAGCCGGCATGAGCGGCGCCGGTGATCCCGCCGCGCGGCGCGGGAAGCGGAGCGCCTTTGCTCCAGCGGCGGGTCTTCGGATCGTAAATCTCGACCACGTCGACCCGCTCGGCGCCGGCGCCCGGTCCGGTCCGGCCGCCGGCCACGATCACCTTGCCGCCGAGGGCGACCATGGCGAGGTGGTTGCGCTGGGTCGGAAGGTCCGGGAGCTTCTCCCATTTGTCGGTCGCCGGATCGTAGGCCTCGAAGGCCGAGCCCCCGGGGGGGCGGCCGCCGGCGATGTAGATCCTGCCGTCGATCACCGCCTTGCCGCCGCCGCTTCTCGCCGTCGGCATCGGCGAGCGATGGATCCAGCCGCCGACCGCGGGATCGTGCATCCAGACCTGGTTCGTGAAGACTTCCGGCTTCCCGGTGCTCGCGCCCTCGATCTCGCCGCCGATGACGTAGAGCCTGCCCGCGACCTCGGCGGCATGGGTGTGGTGGATCGCCTTGGGCAAAGGCGGGCCGAGCGACCAGCGGCTCGTCGCCGGATCGTAAATCTGGACGAGGTTGGACGGAAGCCGGCCGGGCGGATAGCCGCCGAGCACCCAGATCCTGCCGCCGAACAGCGCGATCGTGTGCTCGGAGCGCGCAAGCGGCATCGCCGCGCCCATGCTCCACCCGTCGAACTCCGGCATCGCGCCGACGGGCGGGCCCTGGCTCACCCGGTCGTTCCAGGTCTCGCGAAGCTCGTTCACCCCGACAGGCGTGGACCGATCGGGCGGCGGCGGCGCCTTGGCGGCCGGGGCCTGCGCCTGCTGCGCCTGAGCGAGGGCCGCGACCGACAGCGCCAGCGCCGCCGCTCCGGCATAGGCTCCCAAACCCGATTTCTTCATCCCGACCACGGCAGCGCTCCTTCCAATCAAGGCCGGATTGCTGCCACGGCGGGGGCCGCTCACCAAGTGCCGAAAGTCACGGCCGCGACTCGCGACCCCGGGCCTCAGCCTTCCTCGCCGTAGCGGCTGCGGTAGAAGATCGCCCCGGCCGCGACCGCCACTCCCGCGGCCGCCGCGCCCAGGCCGATGTTGCGCCAGCTGAAGAGGCTCTGCTCGCCGAGCGGGTGGCCGTCGGCTTCCTCCTCGAGGAGGGCGGCATTGGCGGCATTGGCGGAGAGCCGGACCCGCTCGCCCTCGACCGCGGCGACGAGTCCTCCGGAAATATAGTGATGATGGTGCTTGTGGGAGCCGCTGTCCTGCCTGGTGAGCTTGATCCGGCCGCCCTCGACCTTGTCGACCGTTCCGAGCCGGACTCCGTCGGCGCCGAAAATCTCCATATGGGGCTGGATCTGGCTGAGATCGGCCATGTCGCATATTCTCCTGCTGTAAAGGGTTCGCCCGGGTAACGACGGGCGCCGGGATTGGATGCAAATCGGCGGAAAGTTCGGAGCCGTAACGGCCGGCGCTCGTTGGAGGCGGAAGAAGGAGACATTTCATGCGTCTGATTTTCGCGCTTCCGCTGCTCGTTCTCGCCGGCTGCGACGTCGACAGCGATTCGGCCAACGACCAGGTCCGGTTCGAATATAACGAGCAAAGGATCAGGGACGCGGCCGCCGCCACCGCCCGGACCGCCGAGGAGGTCGGCTCGAGCGTCGGCAACGTCGCTGCCAGCACCGGCCGGGCGGTCAAGGAGGAGGTCGGCGACATCGACATCGACGTCGACGTCAGCCGCAACCGGTCGCAAGGGGATCCCGCCGACGCGCCCGCCGCCAACGAGGCCGCCAACTGAGCCCGAGACCGCCCGGGCAGGTTGAAAAAGCGGCCGCGCTGGGCAAGATGGAGCCCGAGAGGGCAAGGGGCATATGCGCGGACAGGTACTTGGAGTCGACACCCGCACCGGCGACGGGATCGTCACCGGCGAGGACGGCCGCCGCTACAGCTTCAAGCCGCTCGACTGGGCCGCCCGGGGCGAGCCGGCGGTCGGCATGGAGGTCGACTTCGAGACCCATGAGAGCCGTGCGCTCAGCATCTTCCCGGCCCCCGGCACGTCGCCGCCGCCGGCCGCACTCCCCCAGCGGCCGGCCCCGGCCGACGACGACCGCAACAAATATATCGCCGCCCTGATCGCCTTCCTGGTCGGCCCGCTCGGGATCCACCGTTTCTATCTGGGACGAACCGGCTCCGGGATCGCCATGGTCCTGCTCAGCTGCACGGTCATCGGGCTTCTCGTCACCATCCCCTGGGGGTTTATCGACATGATCCGCTACCTGATCATGAGCGACCGCGAATTCGCCACCCGCTACGCGCGGGAGGGGGATTGAGGTTTCGCCGTAGCGGATCAACTGTGCGCTCTGACCTGGTCCGGCTACTAAGGCCCTGGCAGCCCTGACCGAGCCAACGCGATGATTTGGGCGATGACGGACTTGTTCGAGAAGGAACGGGCGGAGCCGAGGGTGAGGAGCCTCTAGCTACGACCAACGCAATCCGGGCTCAACTTCTTCGCTCGCATTCCCGAAGGGAACCGCAAATGTCCGTACACCTGGAGAATATGGTTCTAGTACGTTCTCTTGTCCGCTAGGCTCACGGCCATGAGCATCAATGCGGCCGATTGGGCGCAGATCGTAATCGCGACCGGCACGCTCGTAGCGGCGGGTGTTGCGGCTTACTCTGCCAATGTCGCTTGGAAACACGTCCGCCTTCAATTTCAGCCTCGGTTGATCATTGGAAATTCTTATTTCCAAATCAAGATGTCCCAGGAATCACTGTACGACTTCTGGTGGGAGGTGCCGAGCGACAAAGCTAGGTATTCAAACGGGGGAGAAACCAACTATAGCTTCAAAATAATCAATATCGGAAACGGTCCAGCTTACGGCGTCCGCATTTCCACCGAGTTCGATTATGAAAGTGTTTTCGCGGATTTAAAGCGCAAGCTAGAACCCTTCGTCACTGGGCTCGAACTGACATATGATGAGTGGGGCTGTCAGGTAAGCGTCCATGGGAAGCACCGAGGTGGGTTTCGGCTGCCTGGAGAAGCGAGCGGATTTATTGAGCATATCGAAGGTGCATCAACGGGTCGCCAGATCGCCCCCTTTCTCATCGATCCGAGCCTTTCTTTCTTCGCCCTCTGCTACGCCTACTTCCTCATGAAAGGCTCAGGTAAGATTGAGGCCGCCCAACTCAATCAACTGGTCCAATTAACATTCGTGGTTGAATACACTAACCAAGCTGGCCGCCGAGTCCGGGAGCGCCATCCTAGGGAGCTTATCGTGACAGGTGGCCGCTGGCGGCCTGACTTCAGCGATGGCGTAGCAATGATCAGCTTAGTCTCGCGTACGCATTAGTGCATAGTGAGAATGAGGGGCAGGTCAGCTACATGCCAGGCACCGCCGGGGTAAATTCCCCAGCGCCACGCCCCGAGTTTTCTACACAACGACGCAACGAGACCGCGCAGCTCGTTTGCAGTAAGGCTCATTCGAAGCGTCGGATTCGTGGCGTCGTTGCGTTGCAAAATGACGGCCCGCGGCCCAGCCGAACTGCCCGCGAGGCTTGACGCTGGGGTTGGTCGCCCTTCCCGTATCGCCGCTAAGATCCGGACCGTCAGGTGACTGTCACAAAACTACGCCGCCCTCACTCCCCCATCGCCTCGCCGTCGTCGAGGAGGCCCGACAGTTCGCGCGCTCCGTGAGCGATGCGCAATATGTCGACGCTGTCGGGACCGACTCGGTACAGCAGGAGATAGCGCCCGACGACGATCGTGCGAGCTCCTGGCCCCAGTTCCGGCCGGGCTCTTCCGCTCCCAGGGAAGTCAGCCAGCCTTTTGGCGGCCGTGAATATACGCTGGATTTGCCTTTCCGCGGCGAAAGAATCGTCCTCGGCGATGTAGGCAAAGATTTCGTCGGCGTCCCGGTCGGCCGCCGGCGTGATGTTTACCCGCTTCACCCCGCCCGTCGCTTCGTCGCCAACCTCGCGTGACCGCGTCGGATGACATCTTCCGCCCAATCGTCCGGCATCGGCTCGGGCTCCCCGCTCGCCACCCCCTCGTCCCATAACGCCTTGAGCCGACGGATCGCCGCGTCCCGGTCGCCGCGTTCGCGCTTCCAGGCGCGCAGGGCGTCTCGGACGACCTCGCTGGCCGTCGAATAATCGCCGCTCGCCACCGCTGCCTCGACATCGCGGGCGAGCTCTTCGGTGAGAGCGATGCTCAGTTTTTGAGCTGCACCCATGAAACACCTCCAGTAGCAATTATTCCTACTGGAATACGCTCTGGGCGGCAACGTCCTGATTGCGGGAGCCTCCTTGCCGGGTCGGTGACCCGCGACGGAACTTCCGGCGTCCCGGCTCCTTGGGTTGTAGAGACGGGAGGGCAGGAAAGAGGAAATGAAATGCATCACATGAAGGAAATGATCGCCGCCCATCCGGACGTCGACGGAAGCACCAACGACGTGCTGATCGATTGCATCGAGCAATGCTATTCCTGCGCCCAGACCTGCGCCTCCTGCGCGGATGCCTGCCTGGCCGAGGAAATGGTCGCCGAGCTTCGCCAGTGCATCCGGCTCAATCTCGACTGCGCCGACATGTGCCTGGCCGCCGGAAGCCTCGGCATCCGCCGGGCGGGCAGCAACGAACGGCTCATCGTCGCCGCTCTGGAAGCCTGCGCCTTGGCTTGCGCCCTGTGCGCCGAGGAGTGCGAGAAGCATTCGAGCATGCACGAGCATTGCCGGATCTGCGCGGAGCATTGCCGGCGCTGCGAGCAGGCCTGCAGGGAGGCCGCCCGCTCGATCGGCTGACCGCCGCTTCTTTCCGGCGTCCCCGCCCTCACCCGAACCCGGCGCCAGGCTCCGGCAGCCGCGCCAGATCGGGCTCCACCCAGCCCAGCCGCGCCTCTCGGGAGAACAAGGTGGCCGGGTCGTAAAAGCATAAGGGCCAGTCGCGGCGGCCCTCTTCGGAGCAAAGCAGCCCGTTGACCTTTCCGACCAGCGGCAGCGCGCGATCGACGCGCGCCAGATACACCCGGACCGCCCGGATGAAGCACTGGGTGAGGGTTTCGTGATAGCCTTCGGAGTCGCTGTTCACGCCGCCGACGCTTTCGTTGAAGCGGCGGATGAGGCCCGGGAGGTCGCGCTCCGGCGAGATTTCGGGGCGTTCCACCATCAGCCAGCAGCAGGCGGCGAGGTGGGCCTCGTGAGTCCATTCTTCCCGGCGGAGCGCGCAGTCGAGAAGGCCCTCGCCGATGTGGCGGACGGCGGCATCGTCGGGGAAGAGGCGGGGTTCATGCTTATTGGTCATGATCGGTCCTTGGCGACTTTCGTCGGCATGACGGCGGGCATGAAAAAGGGCGCGTCGGCCTGTCGCCGACGCGCCCCCTTCCGGTTCAGTGAGGCTGAGCGTCAGGCGGCGGTCTGGGTGGGCTCCGTTTGCGCTTGCGCCTGAGCGCGAGGCGCCGCGCCGCGGACTCCGGCGTCGACATGGGCCTCGAACTTGGCGAAATTGTCGATGAAGAGCTTGACCAGCTTCGCCGCCGTCGAATCGTAATCCGACTTGTCGGCCCAGGTGTCCCGGGGGTTGAGGATCGCGCTGTCGACGCCCGGCATCGAGACCGGAACCTCGAAGCCGAAATTCTCGTCGGTGCGGAATTCGACGTCGTTCAGGCTTCCGTCGAGGGCGGCGTTGAGGAGCGCCCGGGTCGCCTTGATCGGCATGCGCTTGCCGACCCCGTATTTGCCGCCGGTCCAGCCGGTATTGACCAGCCAGCACGACACTCCGCCCTTGGCGATGCGCTCCTTGAGGAGGTTGCCGTAAACGCTCGGATGGCGCGGCATGAACGGGGCGCCGAAGCAGGTCGAGAAGGTCGCCTCGGGCTCCGTCACGCCTATTTCGGTTCCGGCGACCTTGGCGGTATAGCCGGAAAGGAAATGGTACATGGCCTGGTCGGGAGTCAGGCGGGCGATCGGAGGAAGGACCCCGAACGCATCGGCGGTCAGCATCACGATGTTCTTCGGGACCGGACCCAGATTATCCTCGGACGAATTCGGGATGAAATCGATCGGATAGGCGCCGCGCGTATTCTCGGCATGTCTGTTGTCGTCGAAGTCGAGCTCCCGGGTCTCCTCGTCGATGACGACATTCTCGAGCACGGTTCCGAAGCGCTTGGTGGTCGCGTAGATTTCCGGCTCGGCTTCCGGAGAGAGCCGGATCATCTTGGCGTAGCAGCCGCCCTCGAAGTTGAACACGGCGGTGTCGGACCAGCCATGCTCGTCGTCGCCGATGAGGGTGCGGCTGGCGTCGGCCGACAGGGTCGTCTTGCCGGTGCCGGAGAGGCCGAAGAAGACCGCGGTGTCGCCCTTCGGGCCGATATTGGCCGAGCAATGCATCGGCATCACGCCCTCGACCGGGAGCAGATAGTTTAAAATGCCAAAGACACTTTTTTTCATTTCGCCGGCATAGGCCGTTCCGCCGATCAGGATCATCCGCTCGGTCAGGTTGACCGCGATCACGGTCTCGCCGCGGGTACCGTGGCGGGCCGGGTCGGCGCGGAAGCTCGGAAGGTCGATGATGGTGAACTCGGGCTCGAAGCCGGTGAGATCGGCGCTCCCGGGGCGCACCAGCAGGGTGCGGATGAAGAGATTGTGCCAGGCGAGCTCGTTGATCACCCGGACTCGGACCCGATGCTCGGGCTGGGAGCCTCCGAACAGGTCGGCGACGAAGAGGGTCTCCTTCTCGGCGACCGCGGCGAGGAAATCGGCCTTGAGCGCCGCGAAATGATCGGGATTCATCGACTTGTTATTGTCCCACCAGATGGTGGATTCGGTCTCGGCGTCGCGGACGATATATTTGTCCTTGGCGGAGCGGCCGGTATGCTCGCCGGTGCGGACGACCAGCGGACCGTCCTTGGCGAGAAGTCCCTCGCCGCGGCGGACGGCCTGCTCGACCAGCTCCGGAGTCCCGAGATTCCAGTGAAGCTCGGCTCCGCTGCTAAAGCCCAGCCCCTTTGCCGGCACGCGATTGGCCACGACAGTCTCCTTTGAAGCAAATGACGAAAAGGGGCGGCTTGCGGGCCGCCCTCCATGTGGGGCCGCGCATATCGGAGCGGCTCGGTTTCGTCAAAGGGTGACGGCCGCAGGGCCGTCATTGCGAGCGAAGCGAAGCAATCCAGGAGAGACGCCGGCGCGGACTGGATTGCTTCGTCGCTACGCTCCTCGCAATGACGGGCTCCGGGCGCTAATGAGGCGCTTCAACCGCGGGGCGGAAGGAAAGAATGCCGGTCACCATCGCCCTGGTCGACGACGACCGCAACATCCTCACCTCGGTGTCGATCGCGCTCCAGGCCGAAGGCTTCGCGACGCGGGTCTATTCGGACGGAGAGGCGGCGCTGAAGGCGCTGGTCGACAACCCGCCCGATCTGGCCGTCCTCGACGTCAAGATGCCGAAAATTGACGGAATGGAGCTGCTCAGGCGGCTCCGCGAGAAGAGCGAGGTTCCGGTCATCTTCCTCACCTCCAAGGACGAAGAGATAGACGAGGCGCTGGGCCTGGCGATGGGCGCCGACGATTACATCACGAAGCCCTTCTCCCAGAGACTCCTGATCGCCCGAATCCGGGCGATTTTGCGGCGGGCCGAGTTGCGGGCGGCGCCGGTGGAGGAGGGGGAGCGGGAAGCCGAGATCCCGCAGATCGCGCGCGGGCGACTGGCCATGGATCCGGCCCGGCACCGGGTCACCTGGGGCGGGCGCGACGTCACCTTGACGGTCACGGAGTTCATGATCCTGGAGGCGCTGGCGCAAAGGCCCGGAGTGGTCAAGTCGCGCAACCAGCTGATGGACGTCGCCTATCAGGACGACATCTACGTCGACGACCGGACCATCGACAGCCACATCAAGCGGCTGAGGCGCAAGTTCCGGGTGGCGGATGCGGAGTTCAAGGCGATCGAGACTCTCTACGGCGTGGGCTACCGTTTTGCCGAGGAATGACGAGAAGGATCTCGACCTCAAATGGTCGGGACGCTGGATGCTCCTCCACCGCATCCTCGCCGTCAACGTCTTCGCCCTCGCGGTGCTCGCGGGAAGCATCTTCTATCTGGACAGCTTTCGCGGGCGGCTGACCGCGGGCGCGGTGGCCGGAGCGGAAACTCAGGTCGGCATCATGGCGGATTCGCTCGCGCTCGCCGAGCCGGGCGAGCGGACGGCCCTGCTCCACCGGCTCGGCGCCCGCTCCCGAACCCGGCTGCGCGTTTTCGGGCCCGACGGCCGGTTGCGAATGGACAGCTGGGACGGAGCTCAGCCGACCTACGAGCTTCGCGACCCGGCCAGGGAGCCGTTGCGCAAGGACATCGCCCGATTGCTCGACAATCTGTTCGACGTCGTCGCCGGCAAGCCGCCGGCCCTGCCCTTGCCCCTGCCGGAGCCGGAGCGGCTCGAAGGCTGGAGCGAGGCGGCCGCGGCCCGGCGGGCGCCGCACGCCACGACCATGCTGCGGCGGGCTCCGGAAGGCACCTTGTTCATCTCGGCGGCGTCGAGGATCCCGGCCTCGGGGGACGTCCTCCTTCTCACCCGCAACGCGCGCGACATCCGGGGCATCGTCCGCGACGAGCGGCGCACCCTGCTGATCGTCATCTTCGTCACCCTGGCCGTCTCGATCCTGCTGTCGCAATTCCTCGCCCGGACCATCGCCTTGCCGCTTCGCCGGCTGGCGCGCGCCGCCCACCAGGTCCGGCTCGGCCGGGCGCGCGACGTCTCGGTCCCCACCCTCCCCGCCCGCCGCGACGAGATCGGCCTTCTCGCCCGGGCCTTGAGCGACATGACCCAATCTTTGCGCTACCGGATCGACGCCACCGAGGCCTTCGCCGCCGACGTCACTCACGAGCTCAAGAACCCGCTCGCCTCGCTTCGCTCGGCCGTCGAAAGTCTCGACAAGATCGGCGATCCGGAGCTTCAGCGGCAGCTTCTCGAGATCGTTCGAAGCGACGTGGTGCGGCTCGATCGGCTGATCGTCGACATCGCCGAGGTCTCGAGGCTCGACGCCGAGCTGAGCCGGGCCCGGTTCGAGCCCGTCGACCTCGGCCACCTTCTCGAAACCCTGCTCGACCTGTGGCGGCCGCGGGCCGCCGAGCGACAGGTCCGGCTCGCCTTCGCCCGGCCACGGGTCGGAAGCGCGGTCGTTCTCGGCGACGAATCGCGGCTCGCCCGGGCGATCGACAATGTCGTCGACAACGCCATTTCCTTTTCGCCGCCCGACGGCCTCGTCGAAATCGGAGCCGCCCGGTTCGGAGGAGAGGTCGTGATCGCGGTCGAGGACCAGGGGCCGGGCGTTCCGGAGGAAGCGAGGAAATCAATCTTCCGCCGGTTCCACAGCGTACGGCCGGAAGCGGACGGCTTCGGCCGCCATTCAGGCCTCGGCCTCGCCATCGCCAAGGCGACGGTCGACGGCCATGACGGACGCATAGAGGTGGAGAGCCGCCACGACGGCTCGAGCGGCGCACGATTCGTGATGCATTTCCCCGAAGCGCCGTCCGGATGAGCCCGCCCCCCGACGAGACGGTCCATGCGTCCTGCGTCGCGATCGGCGGCCGCGGGGTCCTGCTCGCCGGGCGCTCGGGCGTGGGCAAATCGGACCTCGCGATTCGTCTGATCGACCGTGGGGCCTTGCTGGTCGCCGACGATTATACCGAGCTTCGGCGGGTCGACGGGACGCTCCTGGCCCGGGCCCCGGCGGCGATCGCGGGCAAGATCGAATTGCGGGGCGTGGGGATCATCGGGATGGAGCCGGCGGCGGACGTTCCGATCTGCCTCTGCGCGGACCTGGACCCGGACCCGGAGCGGCTTCCGGAACCCGCCGCGATCCGGCTCGCCGGGCTCGATATCCCCCTGGTTGCGCTCGCGGCGCTTGAGCCGTCGGCGCCGCTCAAGCTAGAACATGCGCTCGTGCAGTTCGGACTTCCCCTTTGACGGCCACCGCGGCCCCGCAGCGAATCCTGCTCGTCACCGGACTTTCCGGCGCGGGCAAGTCGACGGCGCTGAGGACCCTCGAGGATCTCGGCTGGGAAGTGGTCGACAACCTGCCCTTGTCGCTGCTCGAGGATCTGCTCCAGATTCCCCTCGGCAAGGGCAATTCGAGGCGGCGGCGGCCGCTCGCGCTCGGAGTCGACAGCCGGACCCGCGATTTCGACGCCAACCGGATCGTCAGGCAGATCAAGGCGCTCGCGAGCGAGCAGAGGGTGCCGGTCGAAACCCTCTATTTCGACTGCGCCGGGACGGAGCTGCTTCGCCGTTATTCGGAGACCCGACGGCGCCACCCGCTGGCCCCCGATCGGCCGGCGACCGACGGTATCGCCGCCGAGCGCGAGCTGATGGAGCCGCTGAGGCGCTGGGCCGACCATGTCGTCGACACCACCGACAC
>JBAWCC010000037.1:0-2308 GCA_049590095.1 Allosphingosinicella sp.
GGCCGAGGCCGAGGCCGACGAAGGGGGCGGTGCGGGGCTGGGCGGCGCCGGTGCCGCGAAGATCTTCGGCGGCGGCGCAGGGCTGGGCGGCGAGGAGCAGGACGGCAAGCGCCGCGGCGGCGTGGCTGGGTTTCGGCATCGATTTTCCCCCTGTAACCGCTCTTGCGGCGGCCGGCGGAAGAGACGCTTCGGCCGGGATCGAGTCAAGGGCGGCTGCGACGGCCCCTTACTGCCCTTCAAGCACCTTGCCTCTCCACGGCAGCCTCGGCGGAGCGATCCCGTACCGCCACTTGCTCTTCATTTGTGTTCGTACTATGTTCTCAACTGCTGGCCGTTTTGGCGAAGGAAGGGGGCTTGTGAAATGGGGCCGGGATTTAGGGCGTCGGGGCAGCGCGCTCTCGGGCGATGAGGAGCGTTGGCCGAAGGTCACACAAAAATGCGCGACATCGTGAACTTCATGAACTTCACCAGGCAAATCGCGCCGGATTCCGCAACTTGCCGGCTCAGACCAGTCGGCTTTGCTTGACGGCGGCCTCGATGAAGCTCGCGAACAAGGGATGCGGATCGAACGGCTTCGACTTCAGCTCCGGATGGAACTGCACCCCCACGAACCAGGGATGGTCCGGCCGCTCGACGATCTCCGGCAGCGCCCCGTCCGGGCTCATGCCCGAGAACAGAAGCCCCCCCGCCTCCAGCGCCGCCTTGTAGTGGATGTTGACCTCGTAGCGGTGCCGGTGGCGTTCCGAGATCCGGTCGGCGCCGTAGATGGAATGGACGACGCTGTTGCCGGCCAGCTTCGCTTCGTAGGCGCCCAGGCGCATGGTTCCGCCCATGTCGCCGTTCGCCTCGCGGCGCTGCTGGAGGCCTTGCGCGCTCATCCATTCGGTGATCAGGCCGACGACGGGCTCTTCGGCTTCGCCGAATTCGGTGCTCGTGGCGCCCTCTATGCCGGCCGTGTTCCGGGCCGCCTCGATGCAGGCCATCTGCATTCCAAGGCAGATGCCGAAAAAGGGGACCCCGCGTTCCCTCGCGAAGTGGACGCTTGCGATCTTGCCTTCGCTTCCGCGCTCGCCGAAGCCGCCGGGGACGAGTATCCCGTGCAGGGGCTCGAGCTGGGCGGGGATGTCGGCTTCGGGGGCTTCGAACAATTCGGCGTCGAGCCAGGAGATCCGGACCTTGACCCTATTGGCCATCCCGCCGTGGACGAGGGCCTCGGTCAGGCTCTTGTAGGCGTCCTGGAGGCCGACATATTTGCCGACGACCCCGATCGTCACCTCGCCGTCCCAGTTGAACAGGCGGTCGACGACGTCGTCCCAGCGGGCCATGCGCGGCTCCGGCGCGTCGGTGATTCCGAAGGCGCGGAGGACCTCGGCGTCGAGGCCGGCGTCGTGATATTGGGCGGGGACGGCGTAAATGCTCTTGGCGTCCAGGGCGGGGATGACCGCTTCCTTGCGGACGTTGCAGAACAAGGCGATCTTGGCGCGGTCGGAATCGGGGAGCGGATGCTCGGTTCGGCAGACGAGGATTTCGGGCTGGATGCCGAGGCTGGTCAGCTCGCGGACGCTGTGCTGGGTGGGCTTGGTCTTCAGCTCGCCGGCGGCGGCGATGTAGGGGACCAACGTGGTGTGGATGGAGAGCGTATGGGCTCGGTCCCGCTCGTTGCGGAACTGGCGGATCGCCTCGATGAAGGGGAGCGATTCGATGTCGCCGACGGTGCCGCCGATCTCGCAGATCAGGAAATCGAGATCGGGCTCGAGGTCGGCGGCGATGAATTCCTTGATCGCGTTGGTGACGTGCGGGACGACCTGGACCGTAGCGCCGAGATAGTCGCCGCGGCGCTCGCGGGCGATGATGCCCTGGTAGATCCGGCCCGAGGTGACGTTGTCGCTCTGGCGGGCGGGGACCCCGGTGAAGCGCTCGTAATGCCCCAGGTCGAGATCGGTCTCGGCGCCGTCGTCGGTGACGTAGACCTCGCCATGCTGGTAGGGCGACATCGTTCCGGGATCGACGTTCAGATAGGGGTCGAGCTTGCGGATCCGAACCTTGTAGCCGCGCGCCTGGAGGAGGGCGGCGAGCGCGGCGGCCATCAGCCCCTTGCCAAGCGATGAGACCACGCCGCCGGTGATGAAAATGAACCGCGCCATGGGAGTTGGGGGATAGCGATGGGGGGCGGTCCGGGGCAAGGGCGCGAATCGGAAATATTCGTCAGCGGGACGGAAGAACCGTCATCCCGGCGGAAGCCGGGACCCCGGGGAGACCCACCGAGACTTCTCGTCCTGGGGTCCCGGCTTTCGCCGGGATGACGGTT